>JAUWAE010000196.1 GCA_030602185.1 Comamonadaceae bacterium | reverse complement strand
TTTCGCTCCGGTGGGGGCGGCGGTTTCGGCGGAGGCGGTGCCTCCGGCCGGTGGTGATGCAGGCCATGGCGGGGCGGCTCGCGCGGCTGGTCAGGCACCTGTGGCTCGACGAGGCCGACAGCCGGCGCGCCGTGCCGCCGGCGGCCGCGCAGCGCCTGGCCGAGCAGGTTGCCGCCAGCGAACGTCGCCACACCGGCGAGATCGGTGTCTGCGTCGAGGCCAGCCTGCCGCTCGACTGGCTGTGGCCGGTGCCCGACGAGGCGGCCGTGCCCGCGCTGGTGCGCCGGCGGGCCCTGTCGTGGTTCGGTCAGCTCGGCGTGTGGGACACCCCCGACAACACCGGTGTGCTGGTGTACGTGCTGCTGGCCGAGCGGGCGATCGAGATCGTGGCCGACCGCGGGCTGGCCCGGCACCTGCCCGCCGACGCCTGGGCCCCGGTGCTCGACGGCCTGCGTGCCGCCTGGCGTGCCGGCGAGCCGGAACACGGGCTCGCGCAAGCGATCGAAGCCGTGGGCCAGGTGCTCGAGACCCACTTCCCCGCCCGTACCGCACAGGAGCGCCCGAATGCCTTGCCCGACGCCGTGTGGTGCTGTTGACCCTGTGCCTTGTGGGCGTGCGGGTTTGTGCGTAAGGCAGCCCTTCGGCCGCCCCTCTACAATGGGTCCCCCCAGGCCGCCGCTTCACGATGCGGCGAAACGTTTCACATAATGGGAATTGCCGCCATGTCGCAATCGAAGGAAGACAAGCGCGCTGAGCTCCGCCGCGCTGCACTCGAATACCACGAGCACCCCACACCCGGCAAGGTGGCCATCGCCGCCACCAAGCAGCTCACCAACCAGCGCGACCTGGCGCTGGCCTATTCGCCCGGCGTGGCCGCGCCCTGCGAAGAGATCGTGGCCGACCCGACCAACGCGTTCAAGTACACCAGCCGGGGCAACCTGGTGGCCGTCATCACCAACGGCACCGCCGTGCTGGGCCTGGGCGACATCGGCCCGCTGGCCGCCAAGCCGGTGATGGAAGGCAAGGGCGTGCTGTTCAAGAAGTTCGCCGGCATTGACGTCTTCGACATCGAGATCAACGAGAAGGACCCGGACAAGCTGGTCGAGATCATCGCGGCGTTGGAGCCCACCTTCGGCGGCGTGAACCTGGAAGACATCAAGGCGCCCGACTGCTTCTACGTCGAGCGCAAGCTGCGCGAACGCATGAAGATCCCGGTCTTCCACGACGACCAGCACGGCACCGCCATCGTGGTGGGCGCGGCCATCCTCAACGGCCTGAAGGTGGTGGGCAAGGACCCCAAGCAGGTCAAGCTGGTCACCTCGGGCGCGGGCGCCGCCGCCCTGGCCTGCCTGGGCCTGCTGGTCAAGCTCGGCATCCCGCGCGAGAACATCTGGGTGACCGACCTGGCCGGCGTGGTCTACGAAGGTCGCACCGAGCTGATGGACCCGGACAAGGCGGTGTTCGCCCAGAAAACCGAGCAACGCAAGCTGGCCGAAGTCATCGAAGGCGCCGACATCTTCCTGGGCCTGTCGGCCGGCGGCGTGCTCAAGCCCGAGATGGTGGCCAAGATGGCCGCCCAGCCGCTGATCCTGGCGCTGGCCAACCCCACGCCCGAAATCCTGCCCGAGGAAGTGAAGGCGGTGCGCGACGACGCCATCATGGCCACGGGCCGCACCGACTACCCGAACCAGGTCAACAACGTCCTGTGTTTCCCCTACATCTTCCGCGGCGCGCTGGACGCCGGTGCCTCCACCATCACCGACGAGATGGAGATTGCCGCGGTGCACGCGATCGCTGAGCTGGCCCAGGCCGAGCAGAGCGAGGTGGTGGCGGCGGCCTACGTGGGCGAAAAGCTGGCCTTCGGCCCCGAGTACCTGATCCCCAAGCCGTTCGACCCGCGGCTGATGATGAAGATCGCGCCGGCGGTGGCCGAAGCGGCCGCACGCAGTGGGGTGGCCCTGCGCCCCGTGGCCGACCTGGACGCCTACCGCGAGAAGCTGCAAAGCTTCGTCTTTGCCTCCGGCACGCTGATGAAGCCGGTCTACACCATCGCCAAGAAGGCGTTGCACAAACGCATCGCCTACGCCGAAGGCGAGGAAGAGCGCGTGCTGCGCGCCTGCCAGGTGGTGGTGGACGAAGGCCTGGCGCGTCCGGTGCTGATCGGTCGCCCCGCCATCATCGCCCAGCGCGTCGAGAAGTTCGGCCTGCGCCTGAAGGAAGGGCTGGACTACGACGTGGTCAACGTCGAGCACGACGACCGCTACCGCGAACTCTGGCAGAGCTACCACCAGCTGATGGAGCGCCGTGGCGTGACCGCGCAGCTGGCCAAGATCGAGATGCGCCGCCGCTTGAGCCTGATCGGGGCCATGCTGCTGCGCCGTGGCGACGTGGAGGGCCTGATCTGTGGCACCTGGGGCACCAACCCCATGCACCTGCAGTACATCGACCAGGTGATCGGCAAGCGCCCGGGGGCGCACTGCTACGCCGCCATGAACGCGCTCATGCTGCCGGGCCGCCAGGTGTTCCTGGTGGACACCCACGTGAACTACGACCCCAGCGCCGAGCAGCTGGCCGAGATCACGCAGATGGCTGCCCGCAAGGTCATGCGCTTTGGCATCACGCCCAAGGCGGCGCTGCTGTCCCATTCCAACTTCGGCTCGTCCGATCAGCCATCTGCCGTCAAAATGCGCCAAGTGCTGGCCATTTTGCGTGAACAGGCCCCCTGGCTGGAGGTGGAGGGCGAAATGCACGGTGACGTGGCGCTCGACGCCGAGGCCCGCAAGCGCATCATGCCGCGCAACGCCCTGGAGGGTGACGCCAACCTGCTGGTGCTGCCCAACATCGACGCGGCCAACATCGCCTACAACCTGCTCAAGACGGCGGCCGGCGGTGGCATCGCCATCGGCCCCATGCTGCTGGGTGTGGCCAAGCCGGTGCACATCCTCACCGCCAGCGCCACCGTGCGCCGCATCGTCAACATGACTGCGCTCACGGTGGCCGAAGCCAACGTGGGCCCACGTGCCGTGGGCCAACCGCGCGAGTGAGCGCTCACCTGCCGGCCGGCTGACGCGCGTGTAGCACAGGCCGGCTGAAGCGTCCAGTAAGCCCCGCCAAGGGCCTGCCCGTCTGCGGCAGGCCCTTGCTTTTTGACCCCGCTTCGGGCACACTTGCGCCCTTGATTTCAGGGTAAACCCGGGAGGTGCCGGGGCCCTAGCTTCAGACGCAGGGGTCGGATGTTCCGTCAGTGGTCGTGGTCGGCGAAATGGGCCCGTTGGGCCAGTCTCGTCCTGTTGGTCGGGGTGGTGCTGGGCACCGGTGCGTGGTCGCGCAGTCCGTTGGACGGCCCGGTGGGCCAGAACGGGTTGCCGGTGGTTGCACTCGTGGCCCTGCCGCCGCAGGCCCAGGAGGTGTGGGGCCAGATCCACCGGGGCGGGCCGTTCCGCTACGAAAAGGACGGGACCGTCTTTTTCAACCGCGAGCGGTTGTTGCCACGCGAAAAGCGGGGCTACTACCGCGAGTACACGGTGCCCACGCCCGGACTCAAACACCGCGGCGCACGGCGCATCGTGTGCGGCGGCGAACGGCCCCAGGCGCCTGAAGCATGTTATTACACCGCCGATCACTACTCGAGCTTCCAGAAGATCGTGCAGTGAGCGGCCCCGGAATTATCAACTCAGACTTATCGGAAAGAAGCGCGGAGATGGACACACCACTTCGTAATGTGCGGACCAACATCGTGCAGTCGATTCGGGCTCACACCGTCAAGGACTTGGAAGACGCGGCCGAGCAACTGGGCCACCACTTCCTCTACGCCAACCTGGCCACGGCCCTGAACAAGCAGGACGTGCTCGATCTGATCGCCGAGCAGTACACGTTGCCGGTGCACAACGGCAAGAACTTCGATGCCCTGTACGACTGCATGACCGACGTGGTGCACAAGTCGGGCCCGCAGACCGGGTTCATCGTGGTGCTGGAGCACATCCCGACCAGCCCCAAGTTCGACAAGGAAGCGCGCGAGCAGCTGCTCGACATCTTCCGTGACGTGGCCGACTACTGGAGCGACCGCAAGGTGCCGTTCCGCTGTTTCTACTCGTTCTCGGTGGCCCGTGCCCCCAAGGCGGCCGACCTCGAGGCGCCGAGCGACGAGCCCCTGTTGACCGACAAGCTGGTGGACGTGAGCCCGCAGGCGCTGCGCATGAGCAGCCCCTTCAACGCGGGCTACTGGCTGACCGCGGCCTGAGCCGCGCCAGCTCCCGCCGCTGCACCGGGCCGTCCTGCGGGACGGCCTTTTGCATGGCCTGGCGTCCGTGGGCGGCAGGTTCAGCGGGAGAACGGCTTGAGGGCCTGGGCCAGTGCCACGTATTCGGCCACGGGCACTTCCTCGGCTCGGCGCTGCAGGTCGAAGGCCTCGGTGTGGCCGCGCTCGTCCAGCCAGCGGCCCAGGCTGTGCCGCAGCAGCTTGCGCCGTTGCGAAAACGCCACCTGCACCATCGTTTCCAGCAGGGCGGCGTCCAGCACGGGTGGCTGG
>JAUWAE010000290.1 GCA_030602185.1 Comamonadaceae bacterium | reverse complement strand
GTCGATCTGGTCATAGGCCTTGGCCTGACCGCCGAACTTCTTGGCCAGCACGGTGGTGATGGCAGCCGTCAGCGTGGTCTTGCCGTGGTCCACGTGACCGATGGTGCCCACGTTCACGTGCGGCTTGGTCCGCTCGAATTTCTCTTTTGCCATGTTTCAGCTCCGATTTGAAAATTGCCGAAATTACAAACACACCAATGGGATGGTGCCCATGGGCAGGATCGAACTGCCGACCTCTCCCTTACCAAGGGAGTGCTCTACCACTGAGCCACATGGGCATAACAGCCTGACGACTGTTACTCAAAACTTTGCCGCAACCTCGAAACCGTCGCTGGAGCGGGAGACGGGAATCGAACCCGCGTCATCAGCTTGGAAGGCTGGGGTTCTACCATTGAACTACTCCCGCATCTTGCCTTCTGGCCTGACGCGGACCCACAGTCCGCTCTACTTCAGTTTCGCTGGTGGAGGAGGCTGGATTCGAACCAGCGTAGGCGTAAGCCAACAGATTTACAGTCTGCCCCCTTTAGCCACTCGGGCACCCCTCCGGCGAGCCACAAATTATGCCACGGTTTTTTTGCTTTTCACATCCACTCGACAGTTTTTTCGCCCAAACCGTGCAACCATCGGTCCACCGCCCGGAAATGCCCGCAACCGATGAAGGGCAGCGGGCCCCGCGTCGCCGACAGCGGTGACGGGTGGTTGGCCGTCAGCACCAGGTGCCGCCCGCGGTCGATCAGAGGGGCTTTGGCCTGGGCATGCGCACCCCACAGCAGGAAGGCCTTGGGCCGCGCGTGGGCGCTGCACGCTTCGATCAACCGGTCGGTCAGCACTTCCCAGCCCCAGCCCGCGTGGCTGGCCGCCGCGCCCTGCTCTACCGTCAGTGTGGTGTTGAGCAGCAACACGCCCTGCCTCGACCAGCGAACCAGGCTGCCGCCCTGCGGGAGCTGCGGCGCCAAGCCGTCTCGCACCAGTTCCTTGAAGATGTTTCGCAACGACGGCGGCAGGCGCACGCCATCGGGCACCGAGAAAGCCAGGCCCTCGGCCTGCCCCGGTCCATGGTACGGGTCCTGCCCCAGGATGACGACGCGCACCTGCCCCAGCGGCGTCAGCTCCAGCGCCCGCAGCGGTTGTAGCGGGTAGATGACCGCCCCGGCTTCCAGCCGCTGCTGCACGCGCTGCCCCAGGGCGGCGGCGGCATCGGTGCGCCAGAACGCCTCGGTGTGCGGCCGCCAGTCATCGGCCACCGGCCACGCCTCGGGCGCCCAGCACCGCAGGGCCGCCGGGCCCTCGGGCCACAGGGCGGCGGTGGCGCCAGCCAAGGCGGTCAACGCCCGAACCCGAACAGCTCGGCCAGCGCCACGCCCGGTTCGGGCGCGCGCATGAAGGCTTCGCCCACCAGGAAGGCGTGCACGCCGGCGTCGCGCATGCGCTGCACATCGGCCTGGCCCAGAATGCCACTTTCGGTCACCAGCAGCCGGTCGGCCGGCACGTCGGGCAGCATCGCCAGCGTGGTGTCGAGCGAGACCTCAAAGGTCCGCAGGTTGCGGTTGTTGATGCCGACCAGCGGGGTCTTGAGCCGCAGCGCCCGCTGCAACTCGTCGCGGTCGTGCACCTCCACCAGCACGGCCATGTTGAGGCCCAGGGCGATGGCCTCGAGGTCGGCCATCTGCGCGTCGTCGAGGCAGGCGGCAATCAGCAGGATGCAGTCGGCCCCCATGGCACGGGCCTCGTAGACCTGGTACGGGTCCACCATGAAGTCCTTGCGCAGCACGGGCAGGTCGCAGCTGGCGCGGGCCTGCTTGAGGTAGTCGGGGCTGCCCTGGAAGTAGCGCTGATCGGTGAGCACCGAGAGGCAGGCGGCCCCGTGTTCGGCGTAGCTCTGCGCGATGTCGGCCGGGACGAAGTCCGCACGGATCACGCCCTTGGACGGGCTGGCTTTTTTGACTTCGGCAATGACGGCGGGCAGACCGGCGGCCACCTTGGCGCGCAGCGCGGCGGCGAAATCACGCGTCAACAGACGCGACTCGGCGTCTTCGCGCATGGCGGCCAGCGGGCGCTTCTTCAAGGCGAGCGCAATTTCTTCGCGCTTGGTGGCGACGATTTGGTTCAGGATGTCACTCATGGGGGACTTTCAAGGGGTCAGGCGGCCAGGGCGTGCGCGGCCGTGACGAACTGCTCCAGCTTGG
>JAUWAE010000035.1 GCA_030602185.1 Comamonadaceae bacterium | reverse complement strand
CCACGATCCAGCTGATGGGTTGCTCCATCAGCTTCTTGAGGCCGCGATTCTCGATAGCGCGCTCCAGGCTCTGACGGATTTCGTCTTGCTTCGTAGAAGGGCGGCCACCGGCGCGGCCGTTCTTCTTGTTCCGATCGCGCTCCTTCTCGATCAGTTCGATCGCCCGTGCTAACTCTGCCACTGCGTTGAACATGAGAGCGTCGTCGCCCTTGAGGCCATAGCCACGTTCGATGTATGCAACTTGGGCTCTGGGCACGCCATCCTCGGTGACGATTTCCACCTCGACCCGCATTGGTTCGCTTTGGCGATGAGTTTCAACCAACTCCCGCCACGGAGTTCTGTCCCCACTCCGTATCTTGGCGAAACTCAACGCGGTGGCTGCCTCGATAAGACGGCTGCGAGCTGCGGGTGTGACGCGCTGCGTTGCGGCTTCGATTTCTTCCTCTGTCGGCGCCATCAGCTCGGCTTGAGTTGCGAACCAGTCGCTTCGCGTCGTCATTTGCGCTTCTCCAGCAGACGATCGGCCAGCGCCACCACATCATCGGTTTTCAGGTGCGAGTACCGCTTGAGCATGCTGACAGTCTTGTGACCTGTGATGCTGGCGGCTTGAATGACATTCGCGCCACCGGCCACCAACTTTGTCGCGGCCGTGTGGCGGGTCGAATGCAGGACCACACGATCAAGCGAGTCCTCTCGGTCGGCCTCCAGGCCGGCCCGTGAACGGACATGCTTCCAAACCGAATCGATCGGCTTTGGGCGTTCAGGCTTCTTCGGGTCGAAGAACACCAGGTCGGAATTGAGCGGCCGGACCTTCTTGGCTTGGGTGAGCGCATCCCTGACAGACATCACCAGGGGGATGGTGCGCTGCTCGCCGTTCTTGGTTTTCGGGAGGACGGCCACGCGGCGGTTCAGGTCGATGTCACTCCATCGAAGGTTGCGCAGTTCCGACTTGCGCGCCCCGGTCGTGAGGGCCAGGCGAAGGAATAGGGCCATGGGCGGCCAGGTGCTGCGCTCTGCCTCAGCGATGAGGGCGTCTTCCTCTTCGATCGTCAAGATGCGCCGTCGCCCGGTGTTCTCGGTCAACTTGCGAACCTGGCCGCCCTTGATCGGGTGGCGGTCGATCAAGCCGGAATCGAGGGCGTAGTTGAAGAGCGATGACAAACTGGCCAAGTAGCGGTTGACCGTGGCGCCTGCGACCGTCTTATCGGTGAACTTCACTTCACCGAGCAGGGTTCGTCGCTCGACCTTCTTTGACTGCAAGGAGGCGAGGGCCACGTTGATGTCCGCCCGGGTGATGCTCTTGATGTCGCGCTGGCCGAAGTGCTCGGCCCAGTACGCCAGGTGTGTCGGCGACCAGGCCTTGGTGCCACGGCGCGGTGGCGTCTTCACAAACAACTCGATCACACGCAAGAAGGAATAGACGCCACCGGCCTCGTCTCGCTTCTGTGCTGCATCGGCCTCGGCGTTGCGCAACCAGGCCTTCGCATCGGCCAGTGTGTCGAAGCACTTGGACTGCGACTTGAATCCAGCGCGGCGAACGTGCGCACGGTAGCGCGTGACCTTCTTGCCGGCTTTGACGACTGCTTCTTTGACGATAGAACCCACTTGCACGCCTCCAATCAACCACGCTACGCACGAAAATACGCACGTATCTGTAACGTGTTGATTATTCTAAGGTCACAAGAGATTTTAAGTCCGCTGTGTCTACCAATTTCACCATCGGGGCCAGGGATGGATTCTAGCGGCCGGGCTGGACGCTTCAGGTCCGTGTCACCCCAACTTCATCCCACCAAGGCCTGGTGCTCGCGGCGGGTGGCGGGCGAGACGGCCTCCAGCGCCTGGGCATAGCTGGTGCGGTGCCGGGCGAGCAGCCGTGCCGAGGCCACGGCGCGCGACTTGCAGAACCAGTGGCAGGTGTGCTGCATGAGCAGCATTTCGGCCAGCAGCATGCGGGCCCGTGCCTTGGGGCTGCGCCCTTCGGCGTTGTCGGTCACGGCCTGCAGGCCCCGGGCGTGGATGGCCAGGGCAGCGCGCAGGTCGAAGGTCGAGGCCGGCCACCAGCGGTCGATCAGGGGCAGAGTCCAGCGGCAGACGCGGGTCTGCTCGGCCGGCAGGCGCGCGACCTCGGCACTGAAACGGGCAAACTGGGCCGCCAGCTGCTGCTCGGCCACGTCCAGGTTGGACCAGATCTGGGCCTGACGGGCGGCGTCCGGCTCGTCCAGGGCACGCAGGTAGCCCTGGGTCAGTTGCTCCATGAGTTTTTCGATCTGGTAATGCCGCAGGTGGCTGCCCAGCAGGACGATGCGCCGCCGCTCGTCCCGGGTCTTGAGCACGACCCAGGCGAACGCCAAGAGCAACGCCAGTACAACGCTTTCCATAGGGTGAGGTTCCAAGTACCCGGCCAAAGGCCGTCGGCGCAAAAGGCGACAGTGTAACGAGCCGGCCAGCGCAGACCGGAGCGAAGCGGTCAACCACATATACTGTTTTTATGTACAGTATTGGTATGCGCACCGCCCACTTGCCACACCCCCTCGGCCTGCAGCCCCCTGGCGTCGCTGCGGCCTCGCCCAGCGCCACGAACTGGCCTGGCGTGTGGCGTGGCGACGCCTGGCTGGCCCCCACCTATCCGGCACTGGCCAGCGGCCACCCGGTGCTGGACAGGGCCCTGCCTGGCGGCGGCTGGCCCCAAGGGCAGCTGACCGAATTGCTGCACCCGGCCGGCCAGCACGCCGAATGGCGGCTGCTGTTGCCCGCCCTGGCCCTGGCGGCCCGCTCGGGGCCGGTGCTGTTGGTGGGCCCGCCCCACAGCCCCAACCTGCATGCCCTGGCGGCGCAGGGGCTGCCCAGCGAGCGGTTGTGGCGTGTGGACGCCGACACGCCCGCACACCGCTTGTGGGCCACCGAACAGGCCTTGCGCTGCCCGGACCTGGCCGCGGCCGTGGTGTGGCTGCCCCTCGCCCAGCCCGAGCCACTGCGGCGGTTGCACACGCTCGCCCAATCGTCGGTCCATGCCGGCACCGGCCTGTCGGCCCCCCTGTTGTTCGCCTGGCGGCCGCTGGCTGCCCGCTCCACCGCCTCACCCGCGCCGTTGCGCTTGCAGGTAGAGAGCCTGGGTCTGCAAGGCCTGCGGGTCGACGTCTTCAAGCGGCGCGGCCCCCCTTTGGAGCGGCCCCTCACGCTGGCCGCACCCCTGCCGCTGCACCAGCTGGTGAACCCGCTGGGCCAGCCTGCCACCTGGGCCGAACTGCCCGCCAACCGCCATGTGGTGGATCGCCCTGGTCGCCTCGCTGCCTGAAGGGCGGCCTCCAGCCACCCCGGACCACGACCTGGGTTGGTGGGCACTCACCTACACGCCACGGGTCACCCGGCAAGGCGGGGCTGTGCTCATGGAGCTGCAGGCCAGCAGCCGTCTGTTTGGTGGGCGGCAGCCACTCCAGCAACGGCTGCAACAAGAGGCGCGCCAGCTGGGCAGCCAGGCCATGGCCAGCGCGCCCAACGCGACGGCAGCACTGACGCTGCTGCGCCATGTGATGGGCTCTGGCCCTGCCGGCGAATGGCGTTGGGCCGAGGTGGATGAGGCCACCCTGGCACAGGCAGCCCAGGGCTGGCGGCTGAGCTGCATGGACGCGGCAGCCCCGCACCTCGACACCCTGCAGCGGCTCGGCTGCCAGACGGTGGGCGACCTGCTGCGGTTGCCGCGGGCCGGGTTGACCAGGCGCTTCGGGCGGGAGCTGCCAGACGCCCTGGACCAGTTGCTGGGCCGCTTGCCCACCGCACACCGCTGGATCGCCTTGCCCGACACCTTTGACCAACGGCTGGAACTGCCCGGCCGCATCGACCACGCCCCGGGCATGGCGTTCGCCGCCCGCCGACTGCTGCAGACCCTGGGCCTTTGGCTACAGGCCCGGCAGGCGGGCATGACCCACCTGACCCTGCACTGGCAACACGACGTCCGCCGCCAAGCGGAAGGCCCCCTTGCCGACTGGGGCCAGTTGGACCTGCGCAGCAGCGCCCCCACCCGCGACATCGCCCACCTGGAGCGGGTGCTGGCCGAACGGCTGGCCCAACTGCGCCTCTGCGCCCCCGCCGTGGCGCTGCGCCTGCAGCTGACGGCCTGGGCACCGCTGCCCGGCCAGCCGCTGGGCTTGCTGCCGGATGCGGTGGCCCCCGGTGCCGAGCGCTGGCCCCAACTGCTCGAACGGCTGGTGGCGCGACTCGGCGCCGATCGGGTGCGCTGCGGCCACCGCCTGGCTGACCACCGCCCGGGCTCACAACAGGCCTGGACGGCCTGGACAGCCGACCAGCCCGCCCACCCCACGCGGGCCGGCAACGCTTCCCAGGCCCCGCTGGCCGGACAGGCCCCCTGGCAACCGACCTGGCTGGTCGAACAGCCGCAAGTCCCTTGTGCCGGCACGCCCGTGGCCGGGCCGTGGCGGACCGAAACCGGCTGGTGGGACACCACCGGTGGCGCCCAGGTGGGCAGCCGGTATGAACACCGGGTGCTGGAACACCCTCACCACGGCCTCGTTTGGGCCGGGCGCGACCTGCACCACCCCGACACCCCCTGGTACATCCATGGCTACCACGGCTGACCCCGACCCAGCTTACGCGGAATTGCACGCGCTGAGCAACTTCAGCTTCCAGCGCGGCGCCTCACACCCCGAGGAATTGGTGCAGCGGGCCCATGAGCTGGGCTACACCGCCCTGGCCCTGACCGACAGTGGCTCGCTCGCCGGCGTGGTGCGCGCCCATGTCGAAGCCCGCGCATTGGGGTTGAAACTGCTGGTCGGCACCGAACTGCGGCTGCAGGCCCCAAAGCTGCAGGCTGGCGGCTTCACCCTGGTGCTGCTGGCCATGAACCGGGCCGGCTACGGCCAGATCAGCCTGGCCGTGAGTGCGCTGCGCCAGCGCGAGCCAATCCAGCCGTCCACGGCGAGCCACGGCCCGCAGGCCTTGCCCTGGCACGGCCATTGGCAGCACTGGCCGCCTGCCCCCGACGACCCGCCAACCGACACGCTGGCCCTGTGCGTGCCCTGGCGCCACGCCCTGCCCCACACCCCGTCCGCCCGGCTGCAGGCCGATCTGATGGCACAGGCCGAGTGGCTGCAACGCCACTTCCCTGGCCGTGCCTGGCTGGCGGCGGCCTGCCACCTGCAGGGCGATGACGCCTGCTGGCTACAAACCCTGCACACCACCGCCCAGGCCTGCGGCGTGCCCCTGGTGGCGGCCGGGGGCGTGCTGATGCACCGCCGCGCCCGCAAGCCACTGCAGGATGTGCTCACCAGCCTGCGCGTGCACCGCCCACTGCACAGCGCTGGCTTCGCCCTCGAGCCCAACGCCGAAGCGCACCTGCGCCCGCGCGCCAGGCTGGCGCAGCTGTACCCGCCCGAACTGCTGGCCGAAACCCTGCGCGTGGCCGAACGCTGCACCTTCAGCCTGGACGAGCTGCGCTACGAATACCCCGAAGAAGTGGTGCCCGCCGGGCTCACCCCCGCCGAGCACCTGCGCGCGCTGGCCACTGCAGGCGCCCAACAGCGTTACCCCGGTGGCGTCCCAGCCGCCGTGCAACAGCAGATCGACCACGAACTTGCCCTGATCGCCGAACTGGGCTACGAAAAATACTTCCTCACCGTGCACGACATCGTGCGTTTTGCCCGGGGGCGCGGCATCCTGTGCCAGGGGCGGGGCTCGGCGGCCAATTCGGCGGTGTGTTACTGCCTCGGCATCACCGAGGTGGATCCGGCCCGCAGCGCGGTGCTGTTCGAGCGCTTCATCAGCCGCGAACGCAACGAGCCGCCCGACATCGACGTGGACTTCGAGCACCAGCGGCGCGAGGAAGTCATCCAGTACCTCTATGCCAAGTACGGGCGCGACCGCGCCGCGCTCACGGCCACCGTGGTGCGCTACCGGCCGCGCAGTGCCCTGCGCGACGTGGGCAAGGCACTCGGCGTACCCGCAGAGGCGCTGGACGCACTGGCGCAACAGCAGCGCTGGTGGGAAGGGCCCGACACCTGGCCCCAGCGCCTGGCCGAAGCCGGGCTGGACCCCGACCACCCCACCCACCGCTGGCTGCTGCGGCTGGCGCGCGAGCTCATCGGCTTTCCGCGCCACCTGTCGCAGCACACCGGCGGCTTTGTGCTCACCGGCGACCGGCTCACCGCCACCGTGCCCGTGGTCCCCGCGGCCATGCCCGGGCGCACCACCATCGAATGGGACAAGGATGACATCAACGCCCTGGGCCTGCTCAAGGTGGACGTGCTGGCCCTGGGCATGCTGAGCGCGCTGCGCCGGGCCCTGGCACTCATCGGCCAGCGGCGCGAGCGACCGTTCGCGCTGGCCGACATCCCGCCCGAAGACCCGGCCACCTACGACATGGTCTGCGCCGCCGACACGGTGGGGGTGTTCCAGATCGAGAGCCGGGCCCAGATGAGCATGCTGCCGCGCCTGCGCCCGCGCTGCTATTACGACCTGGTGGTGGAAGTGGCCATCGTGCGGCCCGGGCCCATCCAGGGCGGCATGGTGCACCCTTACCTGCAGGCGCGCGAACGCCAGCGGCGGGGGGAGCCACTGCAACTGCCCAGCGAGGCGCTGCGGCCCGCGCTGGAGCGCACCCTGGGCGTGCCCATCTTCCAGGAGCAGGTGATGCAGATCGCCATCCTGGCCGCCGGCTTCAGCCCCGGCGAGGCCGACGCACTGCGCCGTTCCATGGCGGCATGGCGGCGCAAGGGCGGCATCGACGCCTTCCACCAGCGCGTGGTGCAGGGCATGGTGGCGCGGGGTTACGAGGCCGAATTTGCCGAGGCGATCTTCCGCCAGATCGAGGGCTTTGGCGAATACGGCTTCCCCGAAAGCCACGCCGCCAGCTTTGCGCTGCTGGTGTACGCCAGCGCGTGGATCAAGCGCCACGAGCCGGCCTGTTTTCTGGCGGCGCTGCTCAATTCCCAGCCCATGGGGTTTTATGGGCCCTCGCAGCTGGTGCAGGACGCACGGCGCCACGGCGTGGAAGTGCGCCCGGTGGACGTGCTGCACAGCGATTGGGACTGCACGCTGGAAGGCGACGCGGTGCGCCTGGGGCTGCGGCTGGTGGCGCAGCTTTCCACCGCCGGGGCAAAACGCCTGGTGGCCGCGCGCCAGCAACACGGGCGGCAGGGCCTCTCTTCCGTCGAAGTGCTGGCCCGCCTGGCCCGGCTCGACCGTGCCGACCTCCAGGCCCTGGCGGCCGCCGATGCCCTGCGCTCGCTCAGCGGGCACCGCCGCGAGCAGGTGTGGGCGGCCAGCGCCCTGCAGCGCCCCCCGCCACTGTTGCGGGAGGCCCCCATTCACGAAACGGCCTGGACCCTGCCCCCCGCGCCCGAGGGCGAAGAGGTGGTGCACGACTACGCCACCACCGGCCTGAGCTTGCGGCGGCACCCGCTGGCCCTGTTGCGGCCGCAACTGGCCACACGCCGGCTGCTCACGGCCGGGCAACTGCGCCAGCAACCGCACGGGCGGCTGGTGCGCGCCTGCGGCCTGGTCACCACCCGTCAGCGCCCGGGCACGGCCAAGGGGGTGATGTTCCTGACGCTGGAAGACGAGACCGGCGCGGTGCAGGTGGTGGTGTGGCGCCATCTGCAGGAACGCACCGGCCCGGCACTGATGGCGGCGCGGCTGATGACGGTGCACGGCCAGTGGCAGCGCGAAGGCGAGGTCTGCCACCTCGTCGCGGGCCACATCGCCGACCTCACACCGCTGCTCGGCGACCTGCCCACCACCAGCCGGGATTTCCGCTGATTGGCTGGACGGGGCGCCCGCTCAATCCCAGCCAGTGTGCCGCAGCAGGCCCACCACCACGCCTTCGATCTCGAACGGCTCGCCAGGCTGCACCTGCCGGTCAGGGAAATCGGGGTTGGCGGCGCGCAACACCCAGCCGCCGGGGCGACGCAACAGTTGTTTCACCGTCACCTCGTCGCCCAGGCGGGCCACCACGGTCTGGCCCTCGCGGGCTTCGCGCGTGGCGTGTACCGCCAGCAGGTCGCCGTCGAAAATGCCGGCATCGCGCATCGACAGGCCGCGCACCCGCAGCAGGTAGTCGGGCCGGCGGGCGAACAGGCGCGGGTCCACCGGGTAGGTGGCTTCCACATGGGCCTGCGCCAGGATGGGCGAACCGGCTGCCACCCGCCCGATCAGCGGCAGGGTGAGTTGCGCCAGCCCCTCGCTGGGCAATTCCAGCTGCCGGGGTGGCGTGCGCAGCCGGATGCCGCGCGACGTACCCCCCACCAGCTCGATCACGCCCTTGCGCGCCAGCGCCCGCAGGTGCTCTTCGGCGGCATTGGGCGATTTGAAGCCGAACGCCGCCGCGATCTCGGCCCGCGTAGGAGGAGCGCCGTGGTTGCGCACCTCGCGCTCGATCAACGCCAGGATCTCGCGCTGGCGGGGTGTGAGAACGGTGGCTTCGGACATGTCCTCACTGTATCAAACCACAGCACCCCGCCGCTCTGGGCAAAGGGGTCAACCTGCTGAAAAATCAGGCAATCCAACCGATCCCCAGCGGAATCAAGGGTTTACACCCCCCATACCGAACTGCCCCAAAGTTATTCACAACCTTGTCCAGTGCGATCAGGGATAACCCACCCCTCGCGCACCAGCGGCCGTCACCCACCGCGGCGGGCCGCCAGCCGGGCCTTGCGCTCGGCGGCGAGTTCGGCCTCCACTTTGAGCGCCGCCTTCAGCCAGACGGCGTATTCGTCCGGGGTTTCGAGGGTGATGCGGCCCAGCGCACCGCTGCGGAAATCGGTCAGCAGGATTTCGGCCGCCTTTTGCGCATTCAGGCGCCCGCCCGGCAGCAACGCGCCTCGCTTGCGACCGATGGCGGCGAGCAGTTCGTCGTCCTTCAGCGCGGCGATGTGCTCTGGCGTCCAACCCCATTTGTAGCGCGCCTCCAGCAGTGCGCCGTAAGGCCGCTGCAGCGCCTTCAGCAACTCCAGCGCCACCACTTCCTCGTCGTAGGCGTTGCGGCCCACGGCACCGCTGGCGGCCAGGTGGTAGCCGCTTTCCGGCACGATGATCTTGGGCCAGAGCATGCCGGGCGTGTCGTAGAGGTAGAAGTCATCGGCCAGCACGATGCGCTGCTCCTGCTTGGTCACGCCGGCCTCATCGCCGGTTTTGGTGGCGCGCTTGCCCACCAGGGTGTTGATGAGCGTGGACTTGCCCACGTTGGGAATGCCGCCGATGAGCACCCGCATCGGCTTGACCATCCCGCCGCGGTTCGGCGCCAGCTCGAAACAGGCCTTGATGATGGCCCGCGCGGGAGCGGTTGTTCCAGCGTCAAGTCCAATGGCCTGCGTGCCAGGCTTGGCGTTGTAGTGCGCGAGCCAGGCCTCGGTGCGCACCGGGTCGGCCAGGTCCTGCTTGTTGAGCACCTTGAGCGTGGGCTTGCCCTCGGTGATCTGGGCCAGCATCGGGTTGGCACTGGAGCCGGGCAGGCGCGCGTCCAGCATTTCGATGATGACATCGATGCCCTTGATGCGCTCCAGAATCGCCTTCTTGGTCGCATGCATGTGACCGGGGAACCACTGTACCGACATGACTGTTCCGTTTCCTTGAATCTGTGCCGATTGTGCCTGCGGTGCGCGGGCGGCCACGGTGCACGACAATCGGGTCCATGACCACCTGGTACGAACGGCACGTACTGCCCTACCTGATCGACTGGGGCTGCGGGCTGCCCATGGCCACCCGACAGCGGCAGGTCCTGGTACCCCGCGCACACGGGCGGGTGCTGGAAGTGGGGGTGGGCACCGGGCTCAATCTGCGCCATTACGACCGGCAGCAGGTCCAGAGCCTGACAGCGCTGGACCCGGCCGAGCAGCTGCACCACCTAGCCCGCCGCCGCGCCGAACGCGCAGGACTGCAGGTGGCCTTACTGGGCCTGTCGGCCGAGCGCATTCCCCTGCCCGATCACAGCTTCGACACGGTGGTGATGACCTGGACGCTGTGCTCCATCCCCGATCCGCTGGCCGCGCTGCGCGAAATGCGCCGCGTGCTGGTGCCGCAGGGCCAACTGCTGTTTTGCGAACACGGCCTGTCGCCGGAGCCCGCGGTGCAGCGGTGGCAGCATCGGCTCGAGCCCTATTGGCGCCCCTGCGCCGGCGGGTGCCACCTGACGCGCGACGTCCCGCAGTTGCTGCGCACGGCCGGTTTCCACCTGCCCGAGCTGGAGCAGCGCTACCTGACGCGGCCCCACACCCTGGGCTACCACTACTGGGGTCGCGCCAGCGCCTGAGCAGGCAGCCTCAGGCGTGAGCCTGCAACCAGTCGTGCAACTCGCGCACCGAGTGCGCCACGAAGCGCGGCTGGAAATCGGCAAACCCCTCGGGGTCGTGCGCGCCGTAGCTCACCCCCACGCTGGCACAGCCGGCGTTCACCGCCATCTGCAAGTCGTGCGTGGTGTCGCCGATCATCAGGGTGCGCTCGGGGTCGACCCCGAACTCGCGCATCAGCTCGTGGAGCATGCGCGGGTGGGGCTTGCCGGCGGTCTCGTCGGCGGTGCGTGAACTGTCGAACAGGCCCTGCAGGTCCACGTGGCGCAAGGCCTCGTCCAGCCCGCGGCGGCTTTTGCCCGTGGCCACGGCCAGCCAGTGGTGGCGCGTCTTGAGTTCGTTGAGCAGCGGCAACACCCCTTGGAACAGTGTGATGTCGTGCTGGCTGGCGAAATAGTGGTGGCGGTAACGCTCGCCCAACAGGGGGTAGCGCTCCGGTGGCACGTCGGGGGCCGCATGCGCCAGCGCCTGCATCAAGCCCATGCCGATGACGTAGGACGCTGCTTCGTCGGAGGGCACCTGCCCCCCCACGTCGCGCACCGCCGCCTGGATGCAGCGCGCGATGATGGCAGTGGAATCGAACAGGGTGCCATCCCAGTCGAATGCAATGAGGTCGAATTGGCGGGGTCGCATATCAGGAAGGTGAAGCCGGGGCAGAAAATGCAAAGGGCGCATTGTGCGCCCTTTGTGCCGTCTTATGCGGTTTTTTTCATTTCACCGCCCGGCGGCGGCGCTCAGCCGCCTCAGATGCGGAAAGACTCCAGGTCTTGCCCGGCGGCCAGCACGGCCTTGACCCAGTCGGGCTTGCGGCCCGGGCCACCCGACCACAGTTCACCGTTCGGGCCACGGTATTTGGCCGGCGTTTTGGATTTGCCAGCGGCAGCGGGTTTGCTGGCCGCAGGGCGGCGGCCGGCGGCGGTACCACCGAGGTCTTCCAGGGTGATGCCGAACTCTTTCATTTTCGCCTTGATATCGGCGATGGCGTTGGCGAGTTCTTGCTTGCGCACCTGTTCGGCCTGTGCCATGAGGGCTTGGGCCTGGGCAACCAATTCAGAGTAGCTGGACATACGACGTTCCTTTTGGATTAAAAATACACCACGCAATTCTAATCACAAAATCAGTCCTGAGCCGGCCCAGGCCTGCAAATCCGGTGGCAAATCGGCCTGCAATTGAATTTCGGCGTCATCGACCGGATGACGGAAACGCAATTGCCAGGCGTGGAGGAACATCCGCTTGAGGCCGTGGCGCTGCAACAACCGGTTCAATTCGAAATCACCGTATTTGTCATCCCCCAGAATCGGATGGCCGGCGTGCGACAAATGCACCCGAATCTGGTGCGTGCGCCCGGTTTTGATGGTGACGGCCAGCAAGGAAAACTCCTGGCAGGCCTCGGCCGGCCACCCAGGCGGCGGCGCCACACGGCCCAGCACCTTCACCAGCGTGATGGAGCGCATCCCGTCCGGGTCGTCGGGCGTGGTGACGCGCACGCGGCGCTCCCCGTCGGGCAACAGGTACTTGTGCAGTGGCCAGTCGATCACCTTCTGCCGCGCCGGCCAGGCGCCCCGCACCAGCGCGAGGTAGGTCTTGCCGGTCTCGCGGTCGCGGAACTGGTCTTGCAAGCCCCGCAGCGCGCTGCGCTTCTTGGCCACCAACAGGATGCCACTGGTTTCGCGGTCCAGACGGTGGACCAGCTCCAGCAGCGGCAACTCGGGCCGCGCCCGCCGCAGCTGCTCGATCACGCCGAACGACACGCCACTGCCCCCGTGCACCGCCACGCCGGCCGGCTTGTTGACCGCCAGCAAGGCGGCATCTTCGTAGAGCAGCGGAAATTCCCGAGCCGGCACCGCGGCTGCGGCGGCCGCGGGCTTGTCGCTGGTGCGGATGGGGGGCACACGCACCACGTCGCCGGTCTGCACACGGGTGTCGGCCTGGGCACGGCCCTTGTTCAGCCGCACCTCGCCCGAGCGGATGATGCGGTAGACGTGGGTTTTCGGCACGCCTTTGAGTTCGCGCACGAGGTAGTTGTCCAGGCGCTGGCCGTCGGATTCGGCATCGACCAGGAGCTGACGGACGGCGGGCTGCGGCGCACGGCGAGGCGCCGGAGGGGGAGTGGCCATGGGTGGCAATGAAAGAAATACCCGTTCGGGCTGCACGGGTCTATAATGCAGACCACCAGCCGCGGTTGGCAAGTGTTTGATTTGCCATGCAGTTTAAGGCACGCACGGCCCCCGACCGGACTGGTGACTGGTGGCCACCCCGCCCTTGTGTCCTGGTTCCAAGACACGGCAGTACACATCGCGGGGAGTGAACCCCCGTTGTTGTACCAGCGAACCCGATACGGAATACCCCAAACGTCCAGCCGCCGGCCACGAGCACAGGCGGGGCTGGACGAGGACTCAAGTGACTTCAGAGACGACCAGGCAACCGACGTGTCCAGCACCGATGTGCCCCCTTTGATCACCCACCTCCACGCGCCTATGCCCGGGCGCGTCTGATGCTGCGCGGCCCCAGGTGGGCCCGCACCGCCAGCGCCCAGCGGCTCTCCGGCAATTCCTCCTCGTTCGCCCGCACAACGTCGGTTCGTGGCCGTGCGCCCCGTTGGGGGCGGTTGTGAACGACACGAGGACAATGCAATGAAGCGCATGCTGATCAATGCCACGCAGGCAGAAGAGCGCCGCCTGGCGATCGTTGACGGGCAAAAACTGCTCGACTACGAAATCGAAATCGAAGGGCGCGAACAGCGCAAGGGCAACATCTACAAGGCGGTGGTCACCCGCGTGGAGCCGTCGCTGGAGGCCTGCTTTGTCGATTACGGCGAGGAACGCCACGGCTTTTTGCCGTTCAAGGAAATCTCGCGCCAGTATTTCCAGGGCAATGCCTCTCCGTCCCAGGCCCGCATCCAGGATGTGATCCGCGAAGGCCAGGAATTGCTGGTGCAGGTGGAAAAGGAAGAGCGTGGCAACAAAGGCGCGGCGTTGACGACATTCGTCAGCCTGGCCGGCCGTTACGTGGTGCTGATGCCCAACAACCCGCGCGGCGGTGGCGTGAGCCGCCGCATCGAAGGCGAAGACCGGGCCGAATTGAAAGCCGCACTGGAGCAGCTCGAATACCCCAACGGCATGTCCATCATCGCGCGCACCGCGGGCATTGGCCGCGAAGCCGCCGAATTGCAATGGGACCTCAATTACCTGCTCAAACTCTGGAACGCCATTGATGGCGCGGCCAAGGCCGGTAAGGGCGCTTTCCTGATTTACCAGGAATCCAGCCTCGTCATTCGCGCCATCCGCGACTATTTCAACAGCGACATCGGTGAAATTCTGATCGACACCGATGACATCTACGAACAGGCCCATCAGTTCATGAGCCACGTGATGCCCGAGCACGGGCACCGCGTGAAGCGCTACCGCGACGACGCACCGCTGTTCAGCCGCTTCCAGATCGAGCACCAGATCGAAACCGCCTACAGCCGCACGGTCAACCTGCCCAGCGGTGGTGCCATCGTGATCGATCAGACCGAAGCGCTGGTGGCGGTGGACGTGAACTCGGCGCGCGCCATCAAGGGCGGCGACATCGAGGAAACCGCCCTGCGCACCAACCTGGAAGCCGCCGACGAGGTGGCCCGCCAGGCCCGCCTGCGCGACCTGGGCGGCCTGATCGTGATCGACTTCATCGACATGGAGGAGAGCAAGAACCGCCGCGAAGTGGAAAACCGCCTGCGCGACGCCTTGCGGCAGGACCGCGCCCGCGTGCAGTTCAGCTCCATCAGCAAGTTCGGCCTGCTGGAGATGAGCCGCCAGCGCCTGCGCCCGACGCTGGCCGAAGGCGCGTCCATCCCCTGCCCTCGCTGCGGCGGCTCCGGCCACATCCGCGACACCGAATCGTCGGCGCTGCAGATCCTGCGCGTGATCCAGGAGGAGTCGCTGAAAGACAGCACCGCCGCCGTGTTCGTGCAGGTGCCGGTGGAAGTGGCCAGCTTCCTGCTGAACGAAAAGCGCACCGAGATCACCAAAATCGAACTCAAGCAGCGCATCAACGTGCTGCTGGTGCCCAACAAGTCGCTCGACACGCCGCACTACAAGCTGGAGCGCATCAAGCACGACGACCCGCGCCTGGACCATCTGGACGCGAGCTACAAGCTGGCCGAGGAAGTGGACGACGTGGCCACCTTCACCCGCCGCAGCCAGGAACGCGCCAACCGCCAGGAACCGGTGATCAAGGGCGTGCTGCCCGACAGCCCGGCCCCGGTGGCTGCCCCGAAGCCCGAGCCAGCACCGGTGGCGGCAGCCCCTGCCACCCCGGCAGCGGCCCCCACTCCCGTGGCCGCCCCGGCAGAAACCGGCTTCTTTGCATGGCTGAAGCGCCTCTTTGGCGCGGCCCCGGCGGCACCCGCCCCGGCCGCAGCCCCGGCCCCGGCCGCCACACCTGCCAGCGAAACCAAGAGCGACGGACGCGGCGGTCGCGGCGGACGTGCCCGCGGTGAGCGTGGCGAACGTGGCGAACGCAGCGCTGGCCGCGGCGAAGCCGGGAGCGAGCGTGGCGATGGCCGCCGCAACGATCGCGGTGGACGCGGCAATGGCCGAACCGAAGGCGCTGGCGATACGGCCCGTACCGAGGCCCAGGAAGGCCGTGCCGGCCGCACGGAGCGCACGGGCGGCGGCGACGGCGAACGCCGCAATGAACGCCGGACTGAACGGGGCGAGCGCGGCGAAGGCCGCCGAGGCGAGCGCCAGGACCGCGAAGCACGCCGTGACACCAGCCGTTCCGAGACGGGCGCGGCGCTGGCAGCGGAGGCCGTCAGCGACGTCTCGGTGGACACACCCAGCACCGAAACCAGCGAAGCACGCCGCGAACGCGGTGAAGGCCGCCGCCGTGGCCGGGGTGAAGGCCGCCGCAACGCCACGGCCGAGCCCACCGGCAACGAGTCCATCCCCGTGGAGCTCGACGGCCAGGCCCCGGCCAGCCTGCCCGTGGAAGGTCAGCCCACCGACAGCACCGCAGTGACCGAGGCCCAGGCCTCCGGAGAGGCGACCGCCCCCCGCAACGGCCGTGAGCGCCGCAGCCGCGATCGCTACGGACGCGATCGCCGCCCGCGCGCCGAAGACGCCGCCGAGGGCGACGTGGGCGAGGCTTCCACCGAAGCCCCGGCCGATACAGCGGCACCCGCTGCGACCGAAGAAGCCCCGGCACGGTCCTACTTCACCATGGCCACGGCGCAGCCCGCACCGGCACCGGTGGAAACGCCGGTCACCCCCGCCGAGACAACCGCTGAGCCGGTTGTCGCACTGGCACCGATCGAGGCCGCCCCCACCGCGGAGCTGGCACCGGCTGCCGTGGCCCCTGCCCCGGCCGCATCCCAGCCCTTCGTGCTGTCGGTGGACGAGCTGGCGGCGGTTGCCCAGGCGGCTGGTCTGGAGTGGATCCAGTCCGACCGCGAAAAGGTTGCCCAGGCACAAGCCCAGATCGCGGCCGAGCCCAAGCCGGTGCACGTGCCGCGCGAGCCCAAGCCGGTGGTCAAGATGGACGACGGCCCGCTGGTGCTGGTGGAAACCCGCAAGGACCTGCGCCACATGACGCTGCCCTTCGAGGCCTGAGGTCGCCCTCCGTTGTGGCGCCCGCCTGGGTCGAGCCGGATGAATCCGGATTGACCCAGGTCAAGCGACGCAACGGCCCGCACCGTTAAGCTGCACGCCCATGTCCGAAGCCACCACAGCCACCCCACCCCAAGAGTACCCACCAGTGCCCGAGTTGCACTGGAGCGACGAACTCCAGACCGGTGACGCCCGCATGGACGACACCCACACCGAGTTCGTGACGCTGCTGGCCGAGCTGCGGGCGCTGCCGCAGAGCGAGCAGCTCGAGCCCTACCGCGCACTGGTCCGCCACACCGAAGAGCACTTCGGCCAGGAGGACCGCTGGATGCTGGCCACTGGCTTCACGGCCGACAACTGCCACGCTGGTCAGCACAAGAGCGTGCTCGACACCATGCGGGCGGTGCAAACGCACTACCTGCAAGGCGACACCGACATCATCTCGCGCATGGCCGATGCCCTGGCCGAGTGGTTTCCGGTGCACGCCCGCTCGATGGATGCGGGCTTGGCGCTGCACCTGCAATCGCTGGGCTACGACACCCGCACCGAGACCCTGCCCGACCCATCGCGGGTGCGCCCGGCCACGATGAGTGGCTGCGGCAGCGTCAGCTGCAGCTGAACGGCACAAACGCGCGCGGCCGCGGGGCGCCGCCTGCCAATTTTTTTCACGGACCACTGTCGCGCTTTCAAGTGACAAGGGCGGACGCCCCCCCTACCATGCGCGGTGATACCCCAATGGAGACCCGTGCATGACCGTGATCACCCATATCGAAGACCTGCGCCGCCTGGCCCAGAAGCGCGTGCCGCGCATGTTCTACGACTACGCCGACAGCGGATCGTGGACCGAGGGCACCTACCGCGCCAACGAGAGCGACTTCCAGTCCATCAAGCTGCGCCAGCGGGTCGCGGTGAACATGGAAAACCGCAGCACCGCTACCCACATGGTCGGTCAGGCCGCCAAGATGCCGGTGGCGATCGCGCCGGTGGGGCTGACCGGCATGCAGCACGCCGACGGTGAGATCCACGCCGCACGTGCGGCCGAGAAGTTCGGCATCCCGTTCACCCTGTCCACCATGAGCATCTGCTCGATCGAGGACATTGCGGCCCACACCTCGGCGCCGTTCTGGTTCCAGCTCTACATGATGCGCGACCGCGACGCCATGGCCCGCATGATCCAGCGCTGCAAGGACGCGAAGTGCTCGGCCCTGGTGCTGACGCTGGACCTGCAGGTGATCGGCCAGCGCCACAAGGACCTGAAAAACGGCCTGACCGCCCCGCCCCGCCCCACCCTGGCCAACATCGTGAACCTGATGACCAAGCCGCGCTGGTGCCTGGGCATGGCGGGCACGAAACGCCGCACCTTCGGCAACCTGGTGGGCCACGTGAAGGGGGTGAGCGACATGAACTCGCTGGCGTCGTGGACCAACGAACAGTTCGACCCCCGCCTGAGCTGGGCCGACGTGGAGTGGGTGAAAGAGCAGTGGGGCGGCAAGCTCATCCTCAAAGGCATCATGGAGGTGGAGGACGCGGTGCTGGCCGCCCGGCACGGGGCCGACGCCATCGTGGTGAGCAACCACGGCGGGCGCCAGCTGGACGGCGCCCCCAGCAGCATCCAGGCCCTGCCGGCGATCGTCGAGGCGGTGGGCGACCAGTTAGAAGTGTGGATGGACGGCGGCATCCGCAGCGGCCAGGACGTGCTCAAGGCCTGGGCCCTGGGCGCGCGCGGCACGATGATCGGCCGCGCCATGGTCTATGGCCTGGGCGCCATGGGCGAAGCCGGCGTGACCAAGGCACTGGAAATCATCCACAAGGAACTGGACGTGAC
>JAUWAE010000018.1 GCA_030602185.1 Comamonadaceae bacterium | reverse complement strand
TGACGGGCAACCTCGACAACCCGCGCAGCCTGCAGCGGCTGGCGGGCTTGGCGACCCGGGTCTTGCACCTGGCCCCACCGCCGGGCGATCGCCCTGGACGGTGGGACATGGACCCGCGCAGCCGGGCCCTGGGCCAGGCATTGGCCCGGCGTGTGCCCCCCCGGCAACTGGTGTATGGCTCCACCACAGGCGTTTACGGCGACTGCGGGGGCGCCTGGGTAAACGAAGCGCGCCCGCTTGCGCCCGACACGCCGCGCGCCTGGCGCCGGGTCGATGCCGAAGGCTACCTGCGCTGGTGGGGTCGGGCACTGGGGGTGCCGGTGAATGTGATGCGCATCCCGGGCATTTATGCCCATGACCGGGCGGGAGGACCGCGCGAGCGGCTGCTGCGCGGCACCCCCGTGCTGCGGCCTGAGGACGACGTGTACACCAACCACATCCATGCCGACGACCTGGCGCGCGCCTGTGTGCGTGCGCTGTGGCGCGGGTCGGCACAGCGCGTTTACAACGTGTGCGACGACACCCAGCTCAAGATGGGCGATTACTTCGACTTGGCGGCCGAGGTGTACGGCCTGCCACGGCCCGAACGCATCGCCCGAGACGGCGCGGAGCAGCGCCTGTCACTGATGGTGCTGAGCTTCATGAACGAATCCCGCCGGCTGCGCAACGACCGCCTGAAGCAGGAGCTGCGCCTGCGCCTGGCATACCCGACCGTGCGCGAGGGCCTGCTGCATCAGCCGGTGGTGCCCAGGGTCGAGTAGAGCAGGTAGCCCGTGTAGCCTGCGAAGGCGGTCATGAGCAGGACGCCTTCCCAACGGTTGATGCGGCCCGGTTGCCCACGGTGGCCGTAGCCAAGCACGAACAGCGCCAGCGTCAGGCCGCCCATCACCGCCATGTCGCGGGTGAGCACAGCGGCTTCCATGGTGAGCGGGTGGATCACCCCGGCCAGGCCGACCACGGCGAGCGAGTTGAACAGGTTGGAGCCCAGCACGTTGCCCAGCGCCAGGTCGTGCTCGTTCTTGCGGGCCGCCGCCACACAGGAAGCGAGCTCCGGCAGCGAGGTGCCCACGGCCACGACCGTCAGACCAATCACCAGGTCGCTCACCCCCAGGCTTTGTGCGATCGTGACCGCGCCCCAGACCAGCAGCCGCGAACTGCCCACCAGCAGGACCAGGCCGGCGGCCAGCCAAAACCATGCCTTGCCGAGCTGCATCGGGTGGGCTTCCAGCTCGGCTTCGGTTTCTTGCGCCAGCACGTCCTTGCCGTCTTTCAATCCTTCGCGGACCGACCAGGCCAGCAGCCCGGCGAACACCGCCAACAGCAACCAGGCTTCCCAGGCCACGATTTGCAGGTCCCACACCAGTGCCACCGACAGGGCGGTGACGGCGGTGAGGATGGGGAGTTCCTTGCGCAGGATTTGCGACTGCACCACGATCGGGCTGATGAGTGCCGTCAGGCCAAGGATGAGGGCGATGTTGGCGATGTTGGAGCCGTAGGCGTTGCCCAGTGCGATGCCGGGGCTGCCTTCCATGGCCGACAGCACCGACACGGCCATTTCAGGCGCCGAGGTGCCGAACCCGACGATGACCACCCCGATCAACAGTGGCGGTAGGGCAAAGTGCCGTGCCACGGCCGCAGCACCGTCAATGAATTTGTCGGCCGACCACACCAGCACCGCCAGACCGACCACTATCGCCAACAAAGGCATCCACATGCTATACACCTGCCGTAATGGGCTGTAAGCCCGCTGCCATGAAAGCTGCCAGGGACGGCGTGAGCGTTCGGCCCTGAGCACAATGCTGGGATTGTCCCACCAAGCCCAGGCAGCGACCTTCCGCCGCCGGCTGAGCGTGGATTCGGAAATTCCTCACAGTGCGCGAGGGCGGTGCAGGGTTGTGTGAGAAACAAAAAAGCCCAAGCGTCTGAACAGCCTGGGCCTTTGTGGGGTGGTGCCGGGGGCCGGACTCGAACCGGCACGGTGTCTCCACCGGCAGATTTTGAATCTGCTGCGTCTACCAATTTCGCCACTCCGGCACGGAGGGTAAGCCGAAATTATGGCACAGTGTGAGGGTCCTTCCGACCGAGACACGCCAGAAATACCGACAATGAGCACCGCCCGCAAGTCTTCCGCCCGCAAAAGCGCTGCCCGGCGCGTTTACCCCACCATCGAGGCCGCCATCGGCCAGACGCCGCTGGTGGCGCTGCAGCGCATCAACGCCGAGGCCCACCGTGCGCGTGGCAACGTGGTGCTGGGCAAGCTGGAGGGCAACAACCCGGCCGGTTCGGTGAAGGACCGCCCGGCGCTCTCGATGATCCAGCGTGCGCAGGAGCGCGGGGAGATCAAGCCCGGTGACACGCTGATCGAAGCCACCTCGGGCAACACCGGCATTGCGTTGGCCATGGCGGCGGCCATCAAGGGCTACCGCATGGTGCTGATCATGCCCGAGGACCTGAGCATTGAGCGCGCGCAGACGATGAAAGCCTTTGGCGCCGAATTGATCCTCACGCCCAAGAGCGGTGGCATGGAGTACGCGCGCGACCTGGCCGAGAAGATGGAAAAGGAAGGCAAGGGCCGGGTGCTTGACCAGTTCGCCAACGCCGACAACCCGCGCATCCATTACGAGACCACCGGCCCCGAACTGTGGGAGCAGACGGGCGGGCAGATCACCCATTTCGTCAGCGCCATGGGCACCACGGGCACCATCACCGGCGTGTCGCGTTTCCTGAAGGAAAAGAACCCCGCGATCCGCATCATTGGTGCGCAGCCGAGCGAGGGCTCGCGCATCCCGGGCATCCGCAAGTGGCCGCAGGAGTACCTGCCCAAGATCTACGACCCTTCGCACGTGGACGAGCTGGTGTACGTGAGCCAGGCCGACGCGGAGGAGATGTGCCGCCGGCTGGCGCGCGAAGAGGGCATCTTTGCCGGCATCTCGGCTGCCGGGGCGTGCTGGGTGGCGCAGCAGATCGCCGCGCAGGTGGAGAACGCGACGATCGCCTTCATCGTCTGCGATCGGGGTGACCGTTACCTGTCCACCGGCGTGTTCCCGGCCTGAGTCCACCGCCTCGGGCCATGACGACCACAAGCCACGACTGGCGGCATTGCCCGCTGTGCGCCACGCGGCTGGCTGCGATCGAACAGCTGGAAGACGGCGGCCCCAAAACCCGCCTGCGCTGTCCGGCCTGTGGCTGGACGCACTGGAACAACCCGGTGCCGGTGCTGGCCGCGATCGTGGAGCTGGACGGCAAGGTGCTGCTGGCCCGCAACGCCGCCTGGACGCAGCGCATGTTCGCCCTCATCACGGGCTTCATGGAGGCCGGTGAGACGCCCGAGGAGGGCATCCGCCGCGAAGTGGCCGAGGAGACTGGCCTGGTGGTCGAGCGTCTGGCGCTGGTGGGGGTGCATGATTTTCAACGCATGAACCAGCTCATCGTCACCTACCACGCGGTGTGCCGGGGCGAAGTGCGCCTGTCGCCCGAGTTGGCCGAGTACCGGCTGTTCCAACCCGCCGAGGTGCGGTGCTGGCGTGCCGGCACCGGCTTGGCGCTGGCAGACTGGCTGCGCTCGCGCGGCATCACGCCGCAGTTTCTGGATGCGCCGCCGGCCCGCGACTTACAATCTCAGCCACACAAGGACTCTGACCATGAACGTTGATCGCGAACTCGACGCACGCGGGCTGAATTGCCCCCTGCCCATCCTGAAGGCCAAGAAGGCCTTGGCCGAAATGACGAGCGGCCAGACGTTGAAGGTGATTGCTACCGATTCCGGTTCGGTGCGCGACTTCCAGGCGTTTGCCAAACAGACTGGCAACGAACTGGTGGAGCAGGACGCGACCGGGCCCGACTTTGTGTCGGTGTTGCGGCGGCGCTGACCACAGCGTAAACTCAAAGTCCCAACAGGGCGCACACGCTTCGGCGTGGCGCCCTGTTTGCTTTTGGGGCGCCGTTGTCTATGCCGTTGTGGCTGCAGCGGTCGGGCGGGCAGCCCTAGGCTTTGCTTTTCTGTTGATATTTATCAACCGGATGTCAAAAAAGACATCCTTTAAATGGTAAAAATATAACAAAATGTGATTTGCGGCGTATTTTTTGCGGGTGTTGCAGCTTTCTGGATGCCAGAGCGCATGAGACAAGGATCACAAGATGCCGAATGACCATTGGACCATTTTGTTGGTGGATGACGAGCAAGCGGTGCTCGATGTCACCACGCTGGTCCTGGAAGACTTTGAGTACCAGGGCAAACGCTTGCGGATGCTGTGCGCCAACAGCGCCGCCGAGGCGCGGGAGATTTTCCAGCGTGAGCCGGAGATCGCCATGGCCTTCATCGATGTGGTGATGGAGACCGAGCACGCCGGGCTGGACCTGATCAGGTACGTGCGCACCGAGTTGCACAACCACGATACCCGGCTGGTGTTGCGCACCGGAAACCCGGGCGCTGCCCCGCCGCTGGAAATCATGCGCCACATGGAGGTGGACGATTACCGGGAAAAAACCGAACTGACGGCCGAGCGGTTGGAAATCACCGTGCTGACGGCCCTGCGCGCGTACCGCAGCATCAAGGCCAGCGGATCCAAGAGCCGTTTCGTGGCCAACATGTCGCACGAAATCCGCACGCCGCTCAACGCGATCATTGGCTTGTCCAACCTGGCGTTGCGTACCGATCTCACCCCGCGCCAACGCGACTACCTGGTCAAGATCGAAAGTTCGGGCAAGCACCTGCTGGGTGTGGTGAATGACATCCTGGACTTCAGCAAGATCGAGTCGGGCAAGCTCCAGCTGGAACACATTGAGTTCGACCTGGAGGGGTTGCTGAACAATGTCATGTCCATGGTGACGCAGCGTGCCCAGGCCAAGGGGCTGGAGCTCATTCTGGACGTGGAGCAAGGCGTTGAGCGCACCCTGTCGGGTGACCCGCAACGCCTGTCACAGGTGCTCATCAACTACGTGAACAACGCCATCAAGTTCACCGACGAGGGGCAAATCCACATCCAGGTGGCACAGGTCAAGGCCTGCGAAGACGGCCAGCAGACGCTGCGGTTCAGTGTGATCGACACCGGGATTGGACTGAGCGAACCGGAGATGGCCAGGCTGTTCAGGGAATTTGAGCAGGCCGACGCGAGCACCACCCGGCACTACGGGGGCACCGGCCTGGGGTTGGCGATTGCCCGCAACCTGGCCCAGATGATGGGGGGCGAGGTGGGCGTGTCGAGCCAGAAGGGCCAGGGCTCGACTTTCTGGTTCACCGCCACGCTGCAGCCTGTCCAAGGCGCCCCCTCACGCGCCTTCCTGCCCGACGGCGCCCATTGGGGCAAGCGCGTCCTGGTGGCCGACGACAACGGGGCCACGCGCAGCCTGCTGGTCCGCAAGCTGCAGAGCATGCGGTTCGAGGTGGACGATGTGCCGGACGGGGAGCAGGCCGTGGCCGCGGTGCTGCGGGCGCATGCCTCGGGCCGGCCGTACCAGCTGATCTTTCTGGATTGGCGGATGCCGAAGATGGACGGTGTGCAGTGTGTCCGTGCCATCCGCGGGTTCAAGGGGATGGAGCAGCCCGTCATCCTGTGTGTGACGGGGGCGAGCCCCGAGGAACTGGAGGCCGAGTCGAAGCGCGACGATTTTGACGGCTTGCTGAGCAAACCCCTGACCACCGAGCAATTGTTTGAGGCGGTGACCGAGCAGCTCGCCAAGCCGGAGCAGTTGCAGAGGCAGGCTCTCGCGGTGTCTTCTCTGCCCAACCCGGTGGCGGCGCCGGTGCTGGCCTGGGGCGGCAAACTGGCCGGCGCCCGCATTCTGCTGGTGGACGATGACCGCCTGTACCGCCAGATAGGTGCCGAACTGCTGCGTGCTGCGGGCATTGAGTGCGATGTGGCCGTCAACGGGGCCGAAGCGCTCGAGAAACTGGCGCTGGTCCCGTTCGATCTGGTGCTGATGGACATACACATGCCCGTGATGGACGGCCACACCGCGGTGCGGGCCCTGCGGGCCAATCTGATGCATGGCGGGTTGCGGGTGATCGCCATGACGGCAGGCACCTTTCTGGACGGTGACACCTCTTGGGTGACCAGCGGCTTCAACGACCTGCTGAACAAACCCATCGTTCCGGAAAAGCTGTACGCCAAACTGGAACAATGGCTGCCCAAACTGGCGCAACGCCAACGTGCCAGTGCGGCGCTGGCCGCCAATGACGTATCCGTCGATTCCCCCAACGCCCGTGACGAGTCGAGTGCGGCGGTCCACCGCCTGCATGCCTTGCTGGAGACGGGGGACACCGAGGCAAGGGAGTGGCTGAACGTCCATGCAGAGGATTTGCGCAAGCTCCTGGGCGCGCGTTACGTGGCTTTGCGCCATGCGATCGAGGGCTTCGATTTTGAAAAAGCGCAATCGATCGTTGAGCAGGTCATGGCTTGAACAAGTTGCCCACCCAGGGAGCGATGTGATGAGATCCATGTTTGAAAACCGCTGGAAACGGTTGGGCCTCACCCCCGCCTTGCTGGTGTTTATTGTGGCATTGGCAGGCCTGCCATTTGCCATCTACTGGGTGGTGTACGGGCACGCGCAAAGCGAGGCCCTGCGCAATGCCCAGCAGTTCAGTCGCGTCATTTCTGCATTCCGTTCTTACTACGCCACCAACGTGGCCGGTCGCATTTTGGGCAGTGGTGGCGCCCCCATCGTCCTGACGGAAAACTACCACCAGTTGCAGGGCGGGGTGCCGATCCCGGCCACCCTGTCGATCGAGTTGGGCGACTTGCTGCAGCAGAACCACGAGCATGACGGGTTTTCGGCCGCTTTCGTGTCCGATGCCCCGTTCAAGCACCGCCAGCGCGGGCCACTGGACGCTTTCCAGCAAGACGCGATGGACCACTTTCGTCAACAGCCCGACGACAGCGAGCTGTGGCGGCTGGAAAAGTCGCCCTCGGGCCGTGATCAGGTCCGCCTGGCGATACCGGTGAAGATGGAGGCGGCCTGCATTGCGTGTCACAACGGGCACCCACAGTCGCCCCGCAACGACTGGAAAGTGGGTGATGTACGCGGGGTGCAAGATGTGACCGTGGCCTTGTCTCTGACCGAACAAGCCGACGATACTTGGCTGTTTGGCCTGTACCTGCTGTTTTTTGTCGGCTCAGCGGCAGCAGCCCTGCGGGAACACAAAAAAGCCAACGCGCTGCTGGTTCAGTCGAACGAGGACCTGTCGCTGTCGCAAAGCTATCTGGAAGACAGCGAATACCGCCTGAAGCTCAAGGTGGACGAGCTCAGCACCCTGACGACGGTGATGCAGAAAGCCCCCTTCGGCATCACCTTTGCCGACCCCGCGCAACCCGACATGCCCCTGGTCTACGTGAATGACGCGTTTTTGGAGCTGACCGGTTACAGCGCGGATGAGGTGCTGGGTCGCAACTGCAGGTTTTTGCAGGGTCCGGACACCCGGCCGGAGGCCGTTCAAAGGGTGCGTGAGGCCATTGAACACGAGGAAACGGCAGAGATCGAAATCCTGAACTACCGCAAGAACGGTGAGCCGTTCTGGAACCGGTTTCTGGTGTTTCCGAGTTACGACAGCGAAGGCCGCTTGCTGCATTACGTGGGTTGCCAGACCGACATTACCGACCTCAAGCGCGCAGAACAAGAGCGTCAGGCCATGGAGGCAGAGCTGCACGAGTCCATGAAGCTGGAGTCGTTGGGCTTGACGATTGCCGGCATTGCCCACGATTTGAACACCCCCATCGGGGTCGCGGTGACGGCCGCCTCCCACGTGGAGCAGCAGGTGCGCAAGCTGTCCGCCATGGCCGCGGCACCGGAGCTGGATCGCACGCAGCTGGACAAGGTGTCGCAGACGCTGGCGAAGTCTGCCGCACTCATAGGGAACAACCTGAACAAGGCAGCGACCCTGGTGCGGAGCTTCAAGCAGACCACCGCAGACGCCTCGCGCAACGAATGGCGCATGCTGCAAGTTCGCCCCTTCATGGAGAGCGTGTTGCAGGCCGTCTCTCCGCTGGTGCAACGGGCCAAGTGCACCGTCGAGCTGAACTGCCCCGATCGCCTGGAGGTGTACACCGAGCCCGGTTCGCTGATGCAGGTGATCACCAACCTGGTGGTGAATGCCACCTTGCACGCCTTCGAGGGCATGGACGACCGCCGGATTACCTTGACGGTGGAGGCCGACGACCAATCCATGACCCTGGTCGTGCAGGACAACGGCCGGGGCATGTCGGAGGACGCCTTGGCCAAGGCCTTTACCCCCTTCTTCACCACCCGCCGTCAAGCCGGGGGCTCAGGGCTGGGCCTGTTCTCATCCCGGCGTGCGGTGGAGGCGGTGCTGGGTGGGCGGGTGAGCGTGACGAGCGTCATGGGCGAAGGGACGTCGTTCGTCATCCGGATCCCGCGCCAGCACGCCCATACCGGCCGCGCCAACTGAGCGCTGCCGGCTGGGCTTGGGGTGCCTCAGCCCAGGCGCTGCAGCTGTTCTTGCAGCTTGGCCAGCGTGGCGCTGAAGTCGGCCAGGCGCTTCTTTTCCTGGTCGATCACCGCCGGCGGGGCTTTCGCCACGAAGGCTTCGTTGCCGAGCTTGCCATTGGCCTTGGCGATTTCGCCCTGCAGGCGGGCCACTTCCTTGGACAGGCGGGCCTTTTCGGCCGCCACGTCGATTTCCATGAACAGGCACAGGCGCGCCACGTCGGCGCCCAAGCCCACCACCGCCACCGGGGCGGCCTGGGCGGCGGCGGCCCAGCTGGCTTCGTCGGCAAACACCTTCACTTCGCTCAGCTTGGCCAGTGCCTGCAGTACCGGGGCTACGCCGTTCAGGAAGGCGGCGCCTTCGGCGGTGCCGGCCACCGCGTACAGGGGCAGGCGCTGGGCCGGTGACACGTTCATTTCGCCGCGCAGGTTGCGGCACGCGTCCACCAGGGCCTTGAGCTGGGCCACGTGGGCCTCAGCGGCTTCGTCGATGCGGCTGGGCTCGCTCACCGGATAGGCGGCGATGCTGACCGACGCCCCCGCGCGGCCGGCGACCGGCGCCACCTTCTGCCACAGCTCTTCGGTGATGAAGGGGATGATGGGGTGCGCCAGGCGCAAAATGGTTTCGAGCGTGCGGATCAGCGTGCGGCGGGTGCCGCGTTGCTGCTCGGCGTTGCCGGTCTGGATCTGCACCTTGGCAATTTCCAGGTACCAGTCGCAGAACTCGTTCCAGACGAATTCGTAGATCGTGTTGGCCACGTTGTCGAGCCGGTACTCGGCAAAGCCTTTGGCCACCTCGGCTTCCACCCGCTGCAGGCGCGAGACGATCCAGCGGTCGGGTTGGCTGAAGTGCAGGTAGCCACCACCCGGCACGCACTGGTCGGCGGTGTGGTCGCCCAGGCCGCAGTCGTGGCCTTCGCAGTTCATGAGCACGAAGCGGGTGGCGTTCCACAGCTTGTTGCAGAAGTTGCGGTAGCCCTCGCAGCGTTTGCTGTCGAAGTTGATGCTGCGGCCCAGCGAGGCCAGCGCAGCAAAGGTGAAGCGCAGCGCGTCGGCGCCGTAGGCGGGGATGCCGTCGGGGAATTCCTTTTCGGTCTGCTTGCGCACCTTGGGCGCGGTTTCGGGCTTGCGCAGGCCGGTGGTGCGCTTCTCCAGCAGTTCGGGCAGGGCGATGCCGTCGATCAGGTCCACCGGGTCGAGCACGGTGCCTTCGGACTTGCTCATCTTCTGGCCCTGCGCGTCGCGCACCAGGCCGTGGATGTAGACGTGCTTGAACGGCACCCGGCCGGTGAAGTGGGTGGTCATCATGATCATCCGGGCGACCCAGAAGAAGATGATGTCGTAGCCAGTGACCAGCACGCTGCTGGGCAGGTAGAGGTCGTAGTCCTTGGTGGCGGCGCCGTCCTGCAGGGCTTCGGGCCAGCCCAGGGTGCTGAAGGGCACCAGGGCGCTGGAGTACCAGGTGTCGAGCACGTCGTCGTCGCGCTTGAGGCCGCCGGCCAGCAGGGCGGCCCGTTGCGTTTCGCTCAGGTTCGCGGCGTAGGACTGCAGCTGCGCCTGGGCCTCGTCGGCGTTGCGAGCGACGTAGACGTTGCCTTCCACGTCGTACCAGGCGGGGATCTGGTGGCCCCACCAGAGCTGGCGGGAAATGCACCAGTCCTGGATGTTGTTCATCCACTGGTTGTAGGTGTTGACCCAGTTTTCGGGCACGAAGGTCACCTGGCCGCTTTGCACCGCGTCGATGGCCTTCTGGGCGATGGACTTGCCGGTCGGGTCCTGTTCGCTGACCTTGGTCATGGCGACGAACCACTGGTCGGTCAGCATGGGCTCGACCACCTGGCCGGTGCGGGCGCAGCGCGGCACCATGAGCTTGTGCTTCTTCACTTCCACCAGCAGGCCGGCGGCTTCCAGGTCGGCCACGATCTGCTTGCGGGCCACGAAGCGGTCCAGGCCACGGTACTTGGCCGGGCCGTGGTCGTTGATCTTGGCGTCCAGCGTGAGCACGCCGATCATGGGCAGCTGGTGGCGCTGGCCCACGGCGTAGTCGTTGGCGTCGTGCGCGGGGGTCACCTTCACCACACCGGTGCCGAATTCGCGGTCCACGTATTCGTCGGCGATGACGGGGATTTCGCGGTCGCACAGCGGCAGCTTCACGTACTGGCCGATCAGGTGGGCGTAGCGCTCGTCTTCGGGGTGCACCATCACCGCCACGTCGCCCAGCAGGGTCTCGGGCCGGGTGGTGGCCACCACCAGCTGGCCTTCACCGCTGGCCAGCGGGTAGGCGATGTGCCACAGGCTGCCGTCTTCCTCCTCGCTTTCCACTTCCAGGTCACTCACCGCGCTCATCAGCACCGGGTCCCAGTTGACCAGGCGCTTGCCGCGGTAGATCAGGCCCTGCTGGTACAGGCGCACGAAGGTCTCGGTCACCACCTTGGAGAGCTTGTCGTCCATGGTGAAGTACTCGCGCGTCCAGTCCACGCTGTCGCCCATGCGGCGCATTTGCTGGGTGATGGTGTTGCCCGATTGCTCTTTCCACTCCCACACCTTGGCGACGAAGTTCTTGCGCGCTTCTTCGGGGGTGGGGCCCATGTCGTGGCGGCTGATACCCTGGCCCTGCAGCTGGCGCTCCACCACGATCTGGGTGGCGATGCCGGCGTGGTCGGTGCCCGGCACCCACGCGGTGTTGAACCCGGCCATGCGGTGGTAGCGGGTCAGGCTGTCCATGATGGTCTGGTTGAAGGCGTGACCCATGTGCAGCGTGCCGGTGACGTTGGGTGGCGGCAGCTGGATGGCGAAGTTCTTCCCGGCCGCGGCGGCTTCGGGGCTGGGGTGGGCCGTGCCCCGGAAGCCGGCCACGCCATAGCCCCGGCGTTCCCACTCGGGGCCCCAGTGGCGTTCGATGGCGGCAGGCTCGAAAGACTTGGACAGGGCTTGCAGGCCCGGCTGGGCAACGGTGTCGGACATGGTGGCAGGGGGCAGAAAGGGGACCGGCCCCCGAGCGGGGGCGACTGGGCCGCGGCTAGGCGGCGCCAAGAGACAAAGCCTCGATTTTACGGGGTGCAGGTGGCGCCGGCGCCGCGGCGCCCAGGGATAGGTGCTGTCAATCTGGCGGATAGCACTCAACTATTAGACAGGGGCGGTGGGTAGCGATAAGGTGGAGTTGTCGGCCGGTGGCAGGACAGCATGTGGGTTTTGCGACCGGCGGCACATCCTCTGACCTTACACAGGAGACAGACATGCCTCAACTCAAAGGCTCGAAAACCGAGCAGTGCCTAAAAGACGCGTTCGCCGGCGAATCCCAGGCCAACCGCCGCTACCTTTACTTCGCGAACAAGGCCGACGTGGAAGGCCAGAACGACGTGGCGGCGCTGTTCCGCTCCACTGCCGAAGGCGAGACCGGCCACGCCCATGGCCACCTGGAATTCCTGGAGGCCGCTGGCGACCCGGCCACCGGCATGCCCATCGGGGGCACCCGCCAGAACCTCGAATCGGCCATTGCCGGCGAGACCCACGAATACACCGACATGTACCCCGGCATGGCCAAGACGGCGCGCGAGGAGGGCTTTGACGAAATCGCCGACTGGTTTGAGACGCTGGCCAAGGCCGAGCGCTCCCACGCCAACCGCTACACCAAGGCGCTGGCCGAGCTCGTGGACTGACGCGTCCGAGTTTTGAGCATGGGGCGTTGGCGCCTGGCGCCAGCGCTCTTTTCTGAAGGCTCGCACCGCGTGCAGGGTCCATTCCAGGGTGCCCAACGCAGGCGCCCTTTATAACCACAACACGGAGACAACCATGGCTCGCGAAGGCAACCTGGAGGCGCCCACCCGCCACCCACTCGACTGGCAAAGCGCCGACTTTTACGACGAAGACAAGTGCTTTGCCGAAATGGAGCGCATCTTCGACATATGCCATGGCTGTCGGCGCTGCGTGAGCCTGTGCGGCTCCTTTCCCACCCTGTTCGACCTGGTGGACGAAAGCGCCACCATGGAGGTGGACGGCGTGAAAAAAGAGGACTACTGGAAGGTGGTGGACCAGTGCTACATGTGCGACCTCTGCTACATGACCAAGTGCCCCTACACGCCGCCGCACGAGTGGAACCTGGACTTCCCCCACACCATGCTGCGCGCCAAGGCGATCAAGTTCAAGCAGGGCAAGGTCAAGACTAGTGAGAAGCTGCTGGCTTCGACCGACATGCACGGCTCGCTCGCGGGTATTCCGGTGGTGGTGCAGGTGGTCAACGCCGTCAACAAGACCAAAGCGGCCCGAGGCCTGATGGAAAGCACTTTGGGCGTCGACAAGGACGCCTGGCTGCCGTCGCTGGCCACCCGCAAGTTCCGCTCGTCCGCGCCGGAGGCCAAGGCCACGCAGGTGCGCGATGGCGAGCTGACGCCCGGCAAGGTGGTGATCTTTTCCACCTGTTATGTGAATTACAACGAGCCCGGCATCGGCCACGACCTGCTGAAAATCCTGGAGCACAACGAGATTCCCTACGTGCTGGTGGAAAAGGAGAAGTGCTGCGGCATGCCCAAGCTGGAGCTGGGGGACTTGGACTCGGTGGCGGCGAGCAAGGCGGCCAACATCCCGGTGCTGGCCAAGTACGCCAAGGACGGCTTCGCCATCCTGAGCGCGGTGCCGAGCTGCACCCTGATGTTCAAGCAGGAAATCCCGCTCATGTTCCCCGACTGCGAGGACACGCAGCGCGTGAAGGACGCCATGTGGGACCCGTTCGAGTACCTCGTGGCCCGCAAGCGCGATGGCCTGCTGAAAACCGACTTCCCGCAAAAGCTGGGCAACGTCAGCTACCAGGTGCCGTGCCACAGCCGGGTGCAGAACATCGGCAAGAAGACCGAAGAACTGCTGAAGCTGGTGCCCGAGACCACGGTGCAGACCATCGAGCGCTGCTCCGGCCACGCCGGCACCTACGGGGTGAAGAAGGGCAGCCACCAGATGGCGATGAAGATCGGCAAACCGGTGTTCAAGTCCATGTCGCAGATGAAAGACGGCACCAAGCCCGACTACATCAGCTCCGATTGCCCGCTGGGCGGCCACCACATCGCTCAGGGTTTTGAAGTGAACCAGCTTGGCGAGCCGCAACTGGCCCACCCGCTGACGCTGGTGCGCACCGCCTACGGCCTCAAATGAATGGAAACACCGCCATGCAACTGACCGGAAAAATCACCCCCGACAGCCTGATGACCCTGGAGGCTTACGCCAAGTGGCGCAAGGTGCACAAGCCCGAGGTCATGGCCCACCGACAGCTGCGCACCGTGCGCCTGGGCGACCACCTGAGCGTGCAGTTCGAAAGTGAGTTCAGCATGCGCTACCAGATCCAGGAGATGCTGCGCATCGAAAAAATCTTCGAGGAAGAGGGCATTCAGGACGAGATCGATGCCTATGCCCCGCTGGTACCCGATGGCAGCAACTGGAAGGCCACGTTGTTGCTGGAGTACCCCGACATCCACGAGCGCCGGCGCGAACTGGCCAAGCTGATCGGCGTGGAAGACCGCCTCTTTGTGGAGGTGGAGGGGCGTCCACGCGTGTACGCGATTGCCGACGAAGACCTGGACCGCGAAACCGAAGACAAGACCTCGGCGGTGCATTTCCTGCGTTTCGAGCTCGACCCGGCGATGTGCGCGGCCGTCAAGGCCGGTGCAGCCGTCAAGCTGGGGTGCGACCACACGCACTACCCCTCGCACGTGCAGATCCCGCCCGAGACGCTGGCCAGCCTGGCGGGTGACCTGCGCTGACCACCTGGCAGGCCTTACGGGCCGGTTCCGGCATCAGTCCGCGCGGTAGGGGTTCCACCGGTCCCATTCGGCGCCGGGGGGCGCCTCGATGCGCAGCGGGGTGCCGTGCACGGGATGGGCGAGCTCCAGCGCGCCGGCGTGCAGCCACAGCCGCTGCAGGCCCAGGTGGGCCGCGAGGGCCCGGTTCAATGGCCCTTTGCCGTGCGTGGCGTCGCCCACGATGGGGTGGGCGATGTGCTTGAGGTGGCGGCGCAGCTGGTGGCGGCGCCCGGTCAGGGGCTGCAAGGCCAGCCGCGCCACGCGCGTCGAGGCGTACGGCCCATGGGCCACTGGCAGGGTGTGGCGCACCAGGGTCTGGAAGCTGGTGCGAGCGTCCTGCAGTGTGGTCCGTTCCGGGCGGTCGTCGTCGTCCATTCGTTTGAGTGGGTGGTCGATCAGGCCGTGGGCGGCAGGCCAACCCCGCACCATGGCGTGGTAGGTCTTTTTCAGGCCATTGCCCGATTCGAAGCGTTGGCCCAGCAGGGCTGCCACCTCGGCGTTAAGCGCAAACAGCAGTACGCCGCTGGTGCCCTTGTCCAGCCGGTGCACTGGCCAGACCGGGCGGCCCAGCTGGTCGCGCAGCATCTGCAACGCGAACCGCGTCTCCCCGGCGTCCAGCCCCGTGCGGTGCACCAGCAGCCCTGCAGGCTTGTCCACACTTGCCAGATAATCGTCGAGGTAAAGGATCTTGAGCATGCTGTTCCTATTGTCTCCCGCCAAAGCCCTGGACTACGAAACCCCGCCCGTCACGCCGGTGCATACCCAGCCCCTGTTCGTGCCGCAGGCCAGCGAGCTGATCGAGGTGCTGCGCGAGAAGTCCCCCCAGGAGATTGCCACGCTCATGGACCTGAGCGACCAGCTCGCCGGGCTGAACGTGGCCCGCTACCAAGCCTGGCAGCCCACCTTTGCGCCCGACAACGCCAAGCAGGCGGTGCTGGCCTTCAATGGCGACGTGTACGAAGGGCTGGACGCCAAAACGCTCAGTGAGGACGAGCTGCAATGGGCCCAGGCCCATGTGTGCATCCTGAGCGGCCTCTATGGTGTGCTGCGCCCGCTCGACCTGATGCGGCCCTACCGGCTGGAGATGGGCACGCGCTTGCCGACCGCCAAGGGCAAGAACCTCTACCAGTTCTGGGGGCGCCAGATCGCGGATTACCTCAACGAGCGGGCGGCGGGTGACATTTCGCCGGTGATCGTCAACCTCGCGAGCGAGGAGTATTTCAAGTCGGTGGACCGCAAGGCCTTGCGGCCGCAGGTGGTCAGCTGCGTGTTCGAGGAGCTCAAAGGCGACCAGTACAAGGTCATCAGCTTCATGGCCAAGCGCGCGCGGGGCCTCATGGTGCGTTACGCCGTGCAGCACCGGCTGACCACGGTGGCGTCGCTGCAGGGCTTCGATCTGGAAGGCTACCGCTACGTGCCCGCCGCGTCGGAGCCTGGCCGCCTGGTCTTCCGCCGCGATCACCGGGGCTGACCGCCCGCACAGACAAGGGGGCTGAGATGGTGCAACAGGTCACACCAGAGCTGCGGCGCTGGATTGTCGCGCAGTCGAGGGCGGGCTTCACACCGGCCTCGGTGCTCCAAGCCATGACCGACGCCGGCTGGGACGAAACGGTCGCCCTGGAGGCCCTGGAAGCGACCTTGCAGGTGCAGCTCACGCCGCAGGCTCCGGGCGGCGAGCGCGTGCATTCGCCCCGATCCGACCTCGCCGAGGGTGCCGTGGCGACGGCCACCTCGCCCCGCTTGCCGCACCCGGACCTGCGCGGTTCGCCACACCGGGTCGATGCGGGTGACCGCATCGTCGACGTGCTGGTGACGCTGCGCCGGCCCCAGCTGGTGGTGTTTGGCAACCTGCTGTCGGCCGCTGAGTGTGAGGGCCTGATCGACGCCGCGCGGCCGCGCATGAGCCGCTCGCTCACGGTGGAAACCCAGACCGGCGGCGAAGCGCTCAACGCCGATCGCACCAGCCACGGCATGTTTTTTCGCCGTGGCGAAATCGAGCTGGTCAGCCGGCTGGAGGCGCGCATTGCCCGCCTGCTGAACTGGCCGGTCAGCCACGGCGAGGGGCTGCAGGTGCTGCATTACCGCCCCGGGGCGGAGTACAAGCCACACTACGACTACTTTGACCCGCGCGAGCCTGGCACCGCCAACATCACCCGCCGCGGCGGCCAGCGCGTGGGCACCCTGGTGATGTACCTCAACGAGCCGGAACGCGGCGGTGGCACCACCTTCCCCGACGTGGGGCTGGAAGTGCTGCCGCAACGCGGCCACGCGGTGTTCTTTGCTTACGGTCAACCCCTTCCGTCCACCCAGACGCTGCACGGCGGCGCCCCGGTGCTGGCCGGCGACAAGTGGGTGGCCACCAAATGGTTGCGCGAACGCGAATTCACATGACTGCAGACCCCACATCCGGCACCGTGCCGCACCGGCCCGAAGATTCCCAGCTCGGCAAGGCGTCCGCCTACGCCGACCGCTACGACCCGGGGTTGCTGTTTCCGCTGCCACGGGCGCCCAAGCGCGCCGAGATCGGCCTGGGCGGGACGCCGCCGTTCACCGGCGCCGACCAGTGGACCGCCTACGAGCTGAGCTGGCTCAATCCACGCGGCAAGCCGCAGGTCGCCATTGCCCACATCACGGTGCCGTGCGAGACCCCCAACATCGTCGAGAGCAAGTCGTTCAAGCTCTACCTCAACAGCTACAACCAGAGCGTGTTCGACAGCGCCGAGGAGGTGCAGACCCGCCTGCGCGAGGACCTCAGCGAAGCCGTCTGGCGCGGGGCGGACCGCCGTGGCACCGTGGGAGTGCGGCTGCTGACGCCGGCGCAGTTTGCCGGCGAACGCGTGCAGGAGCTCGAGGGCCTGAGCCTCGACCGGCTGGACGTGGAGTGCACCCACTACCTGCCGGCGCCCGAGCTGCTGCAGGCCGACCCCAGCCAGCCCGACGTGGAGGAGGTGCTGGTGAGCGACCTGCTCAAGAGCAATTGCCTGGTGACGGGCCAGCCCGACTGGGGCAGCGTGCGCATTGCGTACACCGGCGCGCCCATCGACCAGGCCGGGCTGCTGCGCTACCTGGTGAGTTTCCGCAGCCACCACGAATTTCACGAGCAGTGCGTGGAGCGCATCTTCATGGACCTCTGGACGCGCTGCCGCCCCACGCGCCTGAGCGTGCAGGCGCGTTACACGCGCCGCGGTGGGCTGGACATCAACCCCTGGCGCACCAGTCACCCGCAGCAGCCCCCGGTCAGCCACCGGACCGCGCGCCAGTGACGCGCCGCAGGGTCTGCGCTCGGCCCGGCGTCGGGCCGTTTCAGGGCAGGCGGAACACCTGAACCGCCCGCTGCAGGCTGACGGTCCCCTGGCTGAGGCTGGCGGCCGAGGCGGTCGATTGCTCCACCAGCGCGGCGTTCTGCTGTGTGACCGAGTCGAGCTGCGTGACCGCCTCGTTCACCTGGGCAATGCCTTGGGACTGTTCCTGCGTGGCGTGGGTGATCTGCAGCACCAGGTCGGACACGCGTTGCACCTCCTGCACCACGCTGTCGATGGTGGCCGAGGCCGCGTGCATCTGGCGCGCCCCTTCGCTGACCTGCTGCACCGAGTGGCCGATCAGGTCGCGGATCTCTTTGGCTGCGTTGGCGCTGCGCTGGGCCAGGGCCCGGACTTCGGACGCCACCACCGCGAAGCCGCGCCCCTGTTCGCCGGCACGGGCCGCTTCCACCGCCGCGTTCAGCGCCAGGATGTTGGTCTGGAAGGCGATGCTTTCGATCACGCCGATGATCTCGCTCATCTTGCGCGAGGACTGCTCGATGGCCTCCATCGACGTGCCCACCGCGCGGATCGCCTGCTGGCCCTGCACCGCGGTCTGGTTGCTCTGGCGGGTTTGCTGGGCCACCTCATGGGCGGTGTCCGCGGTCTGTCGCACGGTGCTCGAGAGCTCCTCCATGGAGGCCGCGGTCTCCTCCAGGCTGCTCGCCTGCGACTCGGTACGGGCCGACAGGTCGAAACTGCCGGCCGCGATTTCGGTGGCCGACTGGCTGAAGCCGGCCACTTCGGCGCGCACGTCGCCGATGACGGCACGCAGGTTGACCTGCACCTGCATCAGCTTGCGGATGAGCGAGCCCAGCGGCTCGGGGAAGTGGGGGTTGGCCTGGGTGGTGAGGTTGCAGCTGGCCAGGTCGGCCGTGAAGCGGTCGGCCTCGGCCACGGCGGCGGCAAACTGGCCGCGGAACCACCACATGATGCTGCCGGCGCCGGCCAGCAGCACCAGCAGTTGCAGGCCCAGGCCCGTGGCGTCGCTGATCCATTCCGGGCGGAAGTAACGCACCACCGGTGGCGCCATGCCAAGCGCGATCACGCCGGCGAGTGTGGCCGCCAGGCGCTGGCTGAAGCTGGCATGGCGGTGCGCTTCCAGCCAGCCGCGCCAGCCCAGCAGCCGTACCTGCCCCGCCTTGAGGGTGAGGGTCTTGCGGCCGTCACGCTCCTGCGCAATCTTGGCGTACAGGGCTTCGGCGGCCCGGATCTGTTCGCGCGTGGGCTTGATGCGCACCGACAGGTAACTGACCGGCTTGTTGCCCTGCATGATGGGGGTGACGTTGGCAATCACCCAGTAGTGGTCGCCATTCTTGCGGCGGTTTTTCACCAGCCCGGTCCACGGGTGGCCGCGCCCGATGGTGGCCCACATGTCTTTGAACCCCTCGGGCGGCATGTCCGGGTGGCGGATCATGTTGTGGTTCTGCCCGATGAGTTCGTCGTGGCTGTAGCCGCTGACGGAGACGAACGCCTGGTTGCAGTGCGTGATGAAGCCTTTGGTGTCGGTGGTGGACACCAGCATTTCCTGGCCAGGGTAGTCGTATTCTTGTTGGGTGACGGGCAGGTTCAGCTTCATGGGCGCCTTTTCAGAGTCGGTACGTCATGGCGTGTGATTCTGGCAGACTCAATCTGCGCATCGTGCAAAAAACACGGGAAAATCCGGGTCGATTGCTGCTGATTGTGCAAAAACGACACCCAAGTGACTGAAAAGGTGTTTGGGCGTCAGAACAGCTGGCCCTGTCCGGCCTCTGCCGCGGTGGCGGGCGCCGACCCGCCGGCCCCCTCGGGCCAGGGCTGGTCCTTGCGACGCAATCCGTCCACCCGAACGCCCAGCAGCCGCAGTGGGCGGCCCAGGGGCGCGCGCTTGAGCGCCTCGCGCGCGGCGCGCAGAATGTCGGCCGCCTGGTCCACCGGGGCCGGCAGGCTGTGGTGCCGGGTGACGATGCGGAAGTCGTCGAACCGCAGTTTCACCGCCACGGTGCGCCCCCAGTAGCCCTTGCGCTGCAGATCGGCCGCCACCTGCTCCGCCAAGCGGGCGAACAGGGTGCTCAGTTCGGCCCTGTCGCGCACCGGGTGCAGGTTGCGCTCGAAGGTGGTTTCCCGGCTCATGCTCACCGGTTCGCTGTGGGTCTGCACCGGCCGGTCGTCGCGGCCCCAGGCGGCCTCGTGCAGCCACTGCCCCTGGCTTTGCCCAAAGTGCTCCAGCAGCACGTCCAGCGGCTGCGCCGCCAGATCGCCGATGGTGTGGATGCCCAGTGCCTCCAGCTTCTGGCCGGTCTTGGGGCCAATGCCGTTGATCTTGCGGCAGGGCAGGGGCCAGATCAGGCGTTGCAGGTCGTCTTCGTGGACGATGGCGATGCCGTTGGGTTTGTGGAATTCGCTCGCCATCTTGGCCAGCAGCTTGTTGGGCGCCACGCCGATGGAGCAGCTCAGGCCGGTGGCCTCGAAAATGCCTTTCTGGATCAGCCGCGCCAGCACCCGCCCGCCCTCGCGCTGGCCGCCCGGCACTTCGGTGAAGTCGATGTACACCTCGTCGATGCCGCGGTCTTCCATCACCGGCGCGATCTCGGTGATGACGGCCTTGAACGCGCGCGAGCAGCGCCGGTAGGCGTCGAAGTCCACCGGCAGCAGGATGGCATCGGGGCAGAGCTGGGCCGCCTTCATCAGCCCCATGGCCGACCCGACGCCGAACTGGCGCGCGGCATAGGTGGCGGTGGTGATGACGCCGCGCCCCGCGTAGTCGCGCAGGCGCGGGAAGGCGTCCACCGGGATGTCGGCCTCGGCCACGTCGGCAAAGTGCTGGCGCAGGGCGTGGTCGGCGCTGCGCCGGCCGCCGCCAATGACCATGGGCAGGCCCTTGAGCTGCGGGTAACGCAGCAGCTCCACGGAGGCGTAGAACGCGTCCATGTCGAGGTGGGCAATGCGGCGGATGGGCGTGGCGGGCACGGTGGCGGACGGGGCGGGCGGCTATGCTTGCAATTTTGCAACCGACCGACACCCACCATGAGCACCGAGCACAGCAAAGATTTCGAGCAGGGCCTGGCGATGCGCCAGCGCGTCATGGGCGAAGACTTCGTGGCGCGGGCCTTCAGCGGCCTGACGCCCTTCACTGCGCCGTTGCAGCAGTACATCACCCGCAACGCCTGGGGCGACGTGTGGCAGCGCCCGGGCCTGGACCTGAAAACCCGCAGCCTGATCACCGTGGCCATGCTCACGGCCATGGGCAAACAGAACGAGCTCAAAGGCCATGTGCGCGGCGCGTTGAACAACGGCGCCACGCCCGAGGAAATTCAGGAAGTGCTGTTGCACGCCAGCATCTACTGCGGCCTGCCCACGGCGGTGGAGGCCTTCCGCTCGGCGGCCGAGGTGGTAGACGGCCCCAAGGCCTGACGGCTTAACGGCCGTCGGGTGGCGGCTGGCCCGCGTCGGGCTTGGCGTGGCCGCCCTCATCGTACTGCCGCCGCAGCCGCTCCAGCCCCTGGCGGAAGGCCTCAGCGTCGCCATGCTCAAAGAACGCGGGGTAGCGGTCGTGTGCGCCGTAAAGGCGTCGCGCGTGCTTGATGGGGCACCAGTACTGCTCGGTGCGCGCCGCGATTTCGCGCGCGTAGGCGATCACGCCGTTGCCGTAGGAGCAGTAGAAGCAGTTGAACTTTTCGATCGCGTTCAGGTAGGGCAGGTCGGTGCGGTCGAACACCAGGTAGTCGGCCCGGCGCACCTTGGGGATGCGGTACACCGGAAAGCACAGCGCCTGGTACAGCGAAACGAACCCGTCCAGCAGCGCAAACACCGGCCAGCCGGCGTAGATGATCGGCGCGGTGAGCAGCACCGTGAAGCGGGTGCCGCGCAGGTAGCGCCACAGGCCCACCCGTTGCTGGCGCTGCAGCTCCACGAACCGCCCGGCCAGCGTCCGCCGCTGCTGCTCAAGCTGGTCGCGCAGGCGGGCGTATTCCTGCTCCATCTGGTCTTGCAGGGACTGGATGCGCGCCAGCAGCTCTTCGATGGAGGGGGGCATGGGGAGGCTCCGGTGAGGGGAATCAACCGGTCAGCAGGCGCTGCACCAGGTCGACGGAACTGCTGGCCTGGTACTTGCGCATCAGGCGGGCGCGGTAGATTTCGACCGTGCGTGGGCTGATGCCGAGTGCCTTGGCCGTTTCCTTGGCCGTCAGGCCCTTCATCACCAGCGCAGCCACCTCACGCTCGCGCGCGGTGAGTTCGGCCTTGACCGGGCGGCGCGACGACAGGTCCTCGAAGCTCCAGATGCCGGCGGCGTGCGGGTCGGAGCGGTCGAGCGCGCGGCCGGTGACGTGGCACCAGAAGGTCTGCCCGGCAAAGCGGCCACCCACGCGCTTCATCACCCGCTCGTCGGAGTAGTGGCCCTTCGCGTTGAGGATGGGTGCGATGCGCTCACCGATGCGCTCGAACTCGTCGGCGCTGGGGTAGAGCAGCTGAAAGCTCTGGCCGATGAGCTGGTCGGGTGTGACGCCGAACATCTCGCACACCGCCTGATTGCAGTCCACCATGGTGCGGTGGCGCGACAGCACCAGCCCCACCGGGGCCAGGTCGAAGGCGAGGCGGTAGTCGATGGCGGGTGCGGGGCCTTGGGACACGGGGAGGGCGTCTAGGGGTTGGGCTTTAGGCAAAACTACGTATGCGATTACGTAGTATCGTACGGTTTTCCTTCACTATTGGACAGGAGCGTGCAAGCATGAACAAGGTGTACCCCAGCGCGGCCGAAGCCCTCCAGGGCGTGGTGGCCGACGGGCAACTCATCGCCGTGGGCGGCTTCGGCCTGTGCGGCATCCCCGAGGCGCTGATCGACGCGCTGCGCGACAGCGGCGTGAAGAACCTGACCGCCATCTCCAACAATGCGGGCGTCGACGGCTTCGGCCTGGGCAAGCTGCTGGAAACGCGTCAGATCAAGAAGATGATCTCCAGCTACGTGGGCGAGAACAAGGAGTTCGAGCGCCAGTACCTGGCCGGTGAGCTGGAGCTGGAGTTCACGCCCCAGGGCACGCTGGCCGAGAAGCTGCGCGCCGGTGGCGCGGGCATTCCCGCCTTCTTCACCAAGACCGGTGTGGGCACGCTGGTGGCCGAGGGCAAGGAGCACCGCGAGTTCAACGGCGAGACCTACGTGATGGAGCACGCCCTGTTTCCCGACGTGGCGCTGATCAAGGCCGACGTGGCCGACCGCTCGGGCAACCTGCGCTTCAACCTGACGGCGCGCAACTTCAACCCGGCCGCTGCCACGGCGGGCAAGGTCTGCATCGTGGAAGTGGAACGTGTGGTCGCCACCGGCGAGATCGCCCCGGACGACGTGCACCTGCCCGGCATCTACGTGCACCGCATCGTGGTCAACCCCACGCCCGAGAAGCGCATCGAAAAGCGCACCACCCGCGACCGCAAAGTTTGATCAGGAGAACCGACATGCCCTGGACCCAAGACCAGATGGCCGCGCGCGCGGCGCAAGAACTGCAAGACGGCTTTTACGTGAACCTCGGCATCGGCATCCCGACGCTGGTGGCCAACCACGTGCCCGACCACATCGAGGTGTGGCTGCAGAGCGAAAACGGCATGCTGGGCATCGGCCCCTTCCCCTACGAGGACGAGGTGGACGCCGACCTGATCAACGCCGGCAAGCAGACGGTGACGACCATCAAGGGCTCGTCCATCTTCGGCTCTGACCAGTCGTTTGCCATGATCCGTGGCGGCAAGATCAACCTGTCCATCCTGGGCGCCATGCAGGTGACGCACAAGGGCGACCTGGCCAACTGGATGATCCCGGGCAAGATGGTCAAGGGCATGGGCGGCGCCATGGACCTGGTGGCGGGCGTCAAGCGCGTGATCGTGCTGATGGAGCACGTGGCCAAGAAGAAGGACGGTACCACCGACCTGAAGATCATCCCCGAATGCACCCTGCCGCTGACCGGCAAGGGCGTGGTGGACCGCATCATCACCGACCTGGGCGTGATGGACGTGACGCCCGAAGGCCTGAAGCTGGTGGAACTGGCCGACGGCGTGACGCGCGAGGAAAT
>JAUWAE010000017.1 GCA_030602185.1 Comamonadaceae bacterium | reverse complement strand
CAGCGGTGCCGGCTGCGCGTCGCCGGCCGCCGCCGCGGGCCGCTCCGGCGGGCGGGGGCGGGCGCGGCGCGACATGACGGGACTCAGCTCACGTTGCCGAGCGCATCCAGATAGCGTTCGGCGTCGAGCGCGGCCATGCAGCCGGTGCCGGCCGAGGTGACCGCCTGGCGGTAGATGTGGTCCTGCACGTCGCCGGCGGCGAATACGCCGGGAATGCTGGTCTGCGTGGCATTGCCCTCACGTCCGCCCTGGGTGATCAGGTAGCCGTTCTCCATCTCCAGTTGGCCTTCGAAGATGTCGGTGTTGGGCTTGTGGCCGATGGCGATGAACACGCCCTGCAGGGCGACGTCGCGGGTGGCGTCGGTCTTGAGGTCGCGGACGCGCATCCCGGTCACGCCGGTGTTGTCGCCCAGGACTTCGTCCAGGGCGGAGTCCAGGGCCAGTTCGATCTTGCCGGCGGCGACCTTCTCCATGAGCTTGTCGACCATGATCTTCTCGGCGCGGAACTTGTCGCGCCGGTGCACCAGGGTCACCTTCTTGGCGATGTTGGCGAGATACAGCGCCTCTTCCACCGCGGTATTGCCGCCGCCGATCACCGCGACGTCCTGGTTCTTGTAGAAGAAACCGTCGCAGGTGGCGCAGGCCGACACGCCGCGCCCGGAGAACTTCTCTTCCGAGGGCAGGCCGAGGTACTTGGCGGTGGCGCCGGTGGCGATGATCAGCGCGTCGCAGGTGTACTCGCCGGCGTCGCCGATCAGGCGGAAGGGGCGCTCCTGCAGCTTCGCGGTGTGGATGTGGTCGAAGATCATCTCGGTGTTGAAGCGCTCCGCGTGCTTCTGGAAACGCGCCATGAGGTCCGGGCCCATCACGCCGTCGGCATCGGCCGGCCAGTTGTCCACCTCGGTGGTGGTCATCAGCTGGCCGCCCTGCGCAAGCCCGGTGATCAGCACCGGGTCGAGGTTGGCGCGTGCGGCGTAGACGGCGGCGGTGTAGCCGGCCGGGCCGGAACCGAGGATGAGCAGGCGGGCGTGCTTGGTGGTCATGGTGGCGTTGCCTTCGGTCGTGTTGCGGATCGCGGGATTATAGCCGAGCGTCCGCACGCCCCGTTCAATGGGGGTGATAGCTTCATGCAATCACAATTCTTCAATCGCCGGAGTGGCGGCTATTTCTTAGTGGCGCCGGGATTGTCGTCCGTCATAGATGTTCGTCTATACTCCGTGACACCGATCACGCTGCAGCCATTGTTTCGCAGAGCATGCCCCACGGAGACCTCATGAGCCAGCCGACCGCCGTTTCCACCATCGCCTTGAAGACCTTCTCCCTGTTCCAGGGCTTGTCCGACGAGGTCCTCTCCACGGTGGCGCACTGTTCGATGATGCGGCGCTTTCCGCGCGGGCAGGCGGTGGTGCTCGCAGGCGACCGCAGCGACTTCGTTTATTTCGTGCTGACCGGCAGCCTCAAGGTGGTGGTCAGCGACGAGGACGGGCGCGAGGTGATCCTGTCCATTCTCGGCCAGGGCGAGTTGTTCGGCGAGATGGCGATCTTCGGCGAGCAGCCGCGCTCGGCCTCGGTGGTGGCGGTTACGCCCTCCGACCTGGTGATGATCCCCAAGCAGGATTTCCGCCAGATCATGAAGGACAACTTCGAGGTCGCCTGGCGCATCATGTGCAATCTGGCCGAGCGCCTGCGCAATGCCGACCGCAAGATCGAGAGCCTGGCCCTGATGGACGTGTACGGCCGGGTGGCGCGCCTGCTGCTGGAAATGGCCGAGGAGCACGGCGGCGAGATGATCGTGGTGCGCAAGATTTCCAAGCAGGACATCGCCAAGATGATCGGCGCCTCGCGCGAGATGGTCAGCAGGGTGATGAAGGATCTCAGCGTCCAGGGGCTGATCGAGGAAGGCGAGCGCGGCATCGTGCTGCGCGAGCGCCTGAACGACGTCTGAGCGCCGGCCCGGCGGCATGTCCGGGTCGCCATTGTTACCGCCGGCAACCGTGAGGGTGAGGGAAGGCCCGTTCGCATATAATCGGCTGCCGACCCTGCCACCGGATTCGCCCGGCGCCCCTTTCTGATGCTGTCCCGTTCCGCTTCACGTTCCCAACCGCTTCCCGAGAAGATTTCGCTCCTGCTGCAGGAGGCGAAGTGGCTCGCGCTCGGCGTGCTGTCGCTGTACATCGGCCTGATCCTGCTCGGCTACAGCAAGACCGACCCGGGCTGGTCGCATGCGGCCGAAGTCGCGCGCGTGAGCAATCCCGGCGGGCGCTTCGGCGCATGGCTGGCGGACCTGCTGTTCTACCTGTTCGGGCTCTCCGCCTGGTGGTGGGTGATCTTCCTCGGATACGGGCTGGCCTGGGGTTTTCGCCGTTTGCGCCATGCCTACCAGGCGGACCGGCGGTCCTTCTTCATCGTCCTGGCCGGTTTCTTCGTGGTGCTGCTGAGCAGCAGCGCGCTCGAGTCCCTGCGTTTCCATACGCATGGCGCCGCGCTGCCGCTGGCGCCTGGCGGGCTGGTCGGTGTGGAACTGGGCGCCGCGGTGCAGCGCTATCTGGGTTTCACCGGCGGCACGCTGATGTTGCTGGCCCTGCTCGCCTCGGGCCTGTCGCTGTTCTCCGGCATCTCCTGGTTCACCGTGATCGAGCGGGTCGGGCTGGGATTGGAGCAGGCCTGGTTGGCTGCCCAGCATGCCTACTACACCTGGCAGGACCGCCGGGCCGGCCGCGAACTTGCGCAGAAGCGCGAGGCGGTGGTCGAAACCAAGCGGCGCAAGACCGTTGAGGCGCCGCCCCCGCAGCTGCGCATCGAGCCGGCGGTGGTCGAGGTGCCCAAGTCCGAGCGCGTGCAGAAGGAGCGCCAGCAGACCCTGTTCGCCGATCACGCCGAAGGCGGGCTGCCGCCGCTCGCGCTGCTCGACGAGCCGGCCGGCAACGGCGAGCCGCCGTCGGCCGAGTCGCTGGCCTTCACCTCGCGGCTGATCGAATCCAAGCTCGGCGAGTTCGGCGTCGAGGTCAAGGTGCTGGCCGCCTATCCGGGCCCGGTGATCACCCGCTACGAGATCGAGCCGGCCACCGGGGTCAAGGGCAGCCAGGTGGTCAATCTGGCCAAGGATCTCGCCCGCGCGCTGTCGCTGATCTCCATCCGCGTGGTCGAGACCGTGCCGGGCAAGTCATGCATGGCGCTGGAACTGCCCAACCCCAAGCGCCAGACCGTTCGCCTGTCGGAGATCGTCGGCTCCAAGGTCTTCCACGACATGCATTCGCCGCTCACCGTGGTGCTCGGCAAGGACATCGGCGGCCTGCCGGTGGTGGCCGACCTCGCCAAGATGCCGCACCTGCTGGTGGCCGGCACCACTGGCTCCGGCAAGTCTGTGGGCATCAACGCGATGATCCTGTCGCTGCTCTACAAGAGCGAGCCCGAGCGGGTGCGGCTGATCATGGTCGACCCGAAGATGCTGGAGCTGTCCATCTACGAAGGCATCCCGCACCTGCTCGCGCCGGTGGTCACCGACATGAAGCACGCCGCCAACGCGCTGAACTGGTGCGTGGTGGAGATGGACAAGCGCTACAAGCTGATGGCCGCGGTCGGCGTGCGCAACCTGGCGGGCTTCAACAAGGCGGTGGCGGAAGCGGCCAAGGCCGGCGCGCCGCTCACCAATCCGTTCTCGATCACCCCGGAGAGCCCGGAGCCGATCGAGCAACTGCCGCACATCGTGGTGGTGGTGGACGAGCTCGCCGACCTGATGATGGTGGCGGGCAAGAAGATCGAGGAGCTGATCGCCCGCCTGGCGCAGAAGGCGCGCGCGGCGGGCATCCACCTGATCCTGGCCACCCAACGCCCCAGCGTGGACGTGATCACCGGCCTCATCAAGGCCAACATCCCCACGCGCATCAGCTTCCAGGTCAGCAGCAAGATCGACAGCCGCACCATCCTCGACCAGATGGGCGCCGAAGCCCTGCTGGGCATGGGCGACATGCTCTACATGCCCAGCGGCACCGGCTTCCCGACCCGGGTGCACGGCGCCTTCGTGAGCGACGATGAGGTGCACCGCGTGGTCGCCTACCTGAAGGAACAGTTCGGCGAGCCCGACTACCTGGACGGCGTGCTCGAAGGCATGGGCGACGGTGAGGGTGGTGGGGGTGACGTGTTTGGCGACGGCGACGCCGGCGGGGAGAAAGACCCGTTGTACGACCAGGCCGTGGCCATCGTGCTGCAGGACCGCAAGGCCAGCATCAGCTACGTGCAGCGCAAGCTCAAGATCGGCTACAACCGCGCCGCCCGCCTGCTGGAAGACATGGAGAACGCCGGCCTGGTGAGCGCCCTCACCGCCAGCGGCCAGCGCGACATCCTGGTGGCGCAACGCGGCGACTGACCCATGGCGCCGGCATTTACAGGGCCTTACACCTTGGCCGTGGCGGGTAGGAACCCTGCCCGGTCGTTCCCGTTCTGACCACCCATGCGCTACCTCACTCACCTCCCGGCCCTGGCGGCAGCATTGATGGTTTGGGCCGTGCCCGCACAGGCCGACGGCCTGAGCGACCTGGAAGCCTTCCTGAAGCAGACCCAGCAGGGACGCACCACCTTCACCCAGGTGGTGACCCCACCCAAAAAGGACGGGCAGGCCCAGGCCCGCGCCAAGACCAGCAGCGGCACCTTCGAGTTCCAGCGCCCCGACCGCTTCCGCTTCGAGTACACCAAGCCGTTCGAGCAGACCATCGTGGCCGACGGCCAGACCCTGTGGCTCTACGACGTGGACCTGAACCAGGCCAGCTCGCGCCGGCAGCAGGAGGTGCTGGGCAACACACCGGCAGCGTTGCTGGCCGCTGCGGCCGACCTGAAGGCGCTGGGCAAGGTGTTCGAATTGACCAGCGTGGCCAGCCAGGACGGCACGAACTGGGTGCAGGCGGTGCCGCGCCAGCGCGACGGGCAACTGCAACAGGTGCGCATCGGCTTCAAGAGCGGCCAGCTGGCCGCCTTGGACATCCTGGACAGCTTCGGTCAGCGCTCGCTCATGACCTTTGGCGCCATCGACGCCCAGCCCGGTTTCAAGGCCGGGCATTTCCGTTTCACGCCGCCCGCCGGGGCCAGCATCGTGCAGCAGTGAAGCCCGGCAGGGCGGCGACTCTAGGCATCGATCCACCGGCTGAACAGGGGCTTGCAATGGCGGGCCATCTGGTCGACGTGGCGCAGGTCGGTGCCGCAACAGCCGCCCATCACGTTGAAGCGCGGCAGCCGTTCGTGCAGCAGGGCGTAAGCCTGCCCCAAGGCCACCGGGTCGCCGTCGTCGAGCTCGCTCGCGGCGTCGAGTTCGGCGTGGCTCATCTGCGACGCATTGGCGCGAATGCCACGCAGGCGGTCGAGCCAGGGGCTGCCCGGGGTCAGGGTGTGTTCAAAGTGGGCAGGGTGCGCGCAGTTGATCATGAAATAGGCCGCATGCCCGCCCGTGGCCTGGTCGATCTGCTCGATGGCCGCGCCCAGGGCCTGTCCGCTCGGTAGGGCGCCGTCGGTTTCCACGGTGAACGAGATCGCGACCGGCATGTCTTCGTCCCGTGCGGCGAGCACCACGCCGGTGGCCTCTTCGGCGGTCGTCATGGTCATGGCGCACAGCATGTCCACGTCGGTGCGGGCCAGCACGCCGATCTGCCAGTGGTGGTAGGCCCGGGCTTGCTGGGCGCTCATGGCCCGGTCGGCTACGTAGCCGTCGCCGCGCGGGCCGATGCAGCCACTCACCACCATGGGGTTTTCGGGGGGTGCAAGGTGGGGCCTGAGCCCTGCCAGCAACTGCACCGCCTGCCGGTTGGCTTGGGCCAGTGCGTCGAGCGTGTAGCCCAGGCGCCAGCCCCAGTCGGGGTTGGCGCGCCACGTGGGCGTCTCCAGCACCAGGCCAATGCCATGCGCCTGTGCCAAGTCGATGTAACTCAGGAAGTACCGCTTCAGTGCCTCGCGCTGTTCGGGCGAGGCCAGCAGGGTGAAGGCCGCGAAGTCCGGCAACTCCAACCCATCGTGGAACAGCAGCGTGGTTTCCAGGCCTCCGTCGGTCAGGAAGGGGGTTGGCCTCAGCTGCGGCAGGTCATGGCGGTGCCTGGGCATGGCGCGTCTCCTGCAGAAGACCCGGTGGGTCAAGGCGGAGACTATGAGCCTGCGTCGGCGTTTTGTCCACCCGGTGCCGAAACCATCGAAGGTGGCAGGGGCTTCGGTGCTGCAGTGGATGCGGTCAGGCCGATTTGCAGACCAGCTCGAAGTGCTCCACCACCGGCGGCTGCAGGAAGTAGGGGCCCACGATGCCCCGCCATTCGGTGAACGCGGGCGACTGGCGGAAGCCCACCGTGTGGTCTTCCAGCGTGGCCCAGTAGATCATCAGCACATAGCGGCCCGGGGTTTCCTGGCTGCGGTTGACCTTGTAGCCCTGAAAGCCCTGGGCCGGGGCGATGGCGGTGGTGACGCCGCGCTCGATGGCGGCTTCGAAGTCGGCGGCGCGGGTGGGGTCTATGCGGAGGTCGGCGTGTTCGAGGATCATGGTCGGACTTTCACGTTGGAGAAGGGTGGCGTGCCGAGGCACGTTCAGGGGTTGCAGGAGGGGCAGCGCCCAGGATCGGCGTAGGGCGGTGTGGTGCGCCGCTCCATGCGGCGGTGCTGGCATTTGACGCAACCCCAGACCTCGCCCTGGCATTCCTGGGTGGGCGTGTGACAAACGCCACACGGCAGCCCTGGCACACGCTCGATCAGCGCAAACCCCGGGGAGTCGCAGGCCGGGCAGTGGGACTGCAGCCGCTGCAGCAGGTCTTGGGCCGCCCGTTCGATCATCTGCATGCGGGCCGGGTTGCAGTGGGCGCGCAGGTCGGTTTCCATGAACACCCGGCCCTGGGTCGACTGGTCCAGGGCCCAGTCAAACGCGTCGCGCAGGGCGGTCCATCCCGCCAGGCCTTTGCGCAGCTGGGGGTGTGCGTCGTGGTCCGGCCGCACCACCAGGTGCTGCGCGGGAAAGCCCACCCGGCGGGCAAATGCCTCGGCGGTGGGCCAGTCGGAAGCGGTCTGGTGGCCAGCGCCTGTTGCGCCCTGCGCCAGGCCCACGACCTCGATCCCGCGGATGTCGTCCACCAGCACCAGGCACTCCACGTTCCAGGGGAACAGACCGGTCATTGGGTCGTTGCCGAACGCGCCTTCGCTGCCCAGGCCAATGTGCAGCCCCGACAGCTCCATGCCGATGCGGGCCTTGCGGCGGGCAGCGTCGAGCTGGGAGCCGGTCCGGGGGATGTCGCGCGTGAACGTGCCCAGGGTGTCGGTGTCGAAGCCGTTAATGCGCTCGACGGTGCAGCCGAGCGCAGGGGCCAGCACTGGCGCAATGACCTGTTCTTTGCCGTGCTGGGTCAGCAAGGCCATGCGTTGGCCGGCGTAGGGGGACGGGGCGGTCATTTTCTGGTGTCGGTTGGGGTGCTGAAATGTACCCCGAATGCCCGTGCAGATGCGCCACAATGGCGCATGTCCCGCTGTACCGTGACCGCGCCATGAGCGCCGCCCAAGCCCTCTCTTTGCCCCTGGCTGAACGGCTGCGCCCGCGCACACTGGGCGAGGTCATTGGCCAGCAACACCTGCTGGGCGTGGGCATGCCGCTGCGTACGGCGTTCGAATCGGGCCGGCCGCACAGCTGCATCTTCTGGGGGCCGCCGGGCGTGGGCAAGACGACCATTGCGCGGTTGATGGCGCAGGCGTTCGACGCGCAGTTCATCGCCATCAGCGCCGTGCTTGGCGGGGTGAAGGACATCCGCGAGGCGGTGGACAAAGCGGAGCTGGCCCGCGATGGCCTGCACCCGCAGCCGACCATCGTCTTCGTGGACGAGGTGCACCGCTTCAACAAAAGCCAGCAGGACGCCTTTTTGCCGCACGTGGAAAGCGGCCTGTTCACCTTCGTGGGTGCCACCACCGAAAACCCCAGCTTCGAGGTCAACTCGGCCTTGCTCTCGCGCGCGGCGGTGTACGTGCTGCAGCCCCTGAGCGAAGACGACCTGGGCGAGCTCGTTGACCGTGCCCACGCCGTGGGTGGGGTGCCCCCGCTGGAGCCGGCTGCGCGCCAGCGGCTGCTGGCCTATGCCGATGGTGACGCGCGGCGCCTGCTCAACACGCTGGAAACCCTGGCCGTGACGGCCGAGGCACAGGGCCTCACCCAGATCGCGGATGCCTGGCTGCTCAAGGTGCTGGGCGAGCGCATGCGCCGCTACGACAAGGGCGGTGAACAGTTCTACGACACCATTTCGGCCCTCCACAAGAGCGTGCGCGGCTCCGACCCCGACGCCGCGCTCTACTGGTTCGTGCGCATGCTCGACGGTGGGGCCGATCCGCGCTACCTGGCGCGCCGCCTCATCCGCATGGCGGCCGAGGATGTGGGCCTGGCCGACCCGCGTGCCCTGCGGCTGGCGCTCGACGCCGCCGAGGTGTACGAGCGCCTGGGCAGCCCGGAAGGCGAACTGGCACTGGCCGAGGCCGTGGTGTACCTGGCGGTGGCGGCGAAGAGCAATGCGGTGTACAAGGCTTACAACGAAATGCGCGCCTTCGTGAAAAAAGACGGCACCCGCCCCGTGCCGTTGCACTTGCGCAATGCGCCCACCAAGCTGATGAAGAAGCTGGACTATGGCAAAGGTTACCGTTACGCCCACGACGAGCCCGACGCTTTTGCCGCCGGCGAGCGTTACTTCCCCGACGGGCTCGCGCCGCCGCCGTTTTACCGGCCGGTGGAGCGCGGACTGGAAATCCGCATCGCCGATAAGCTGCGGGCCTTGCGCGAACGCAACATCAGTTCGGCTAATGATTGAGGCGACTTGTCGATGAAGCGACAAAGTGGTGGAAATGGCCTGGAAATTGCAGGGTAAACCCGTAACGCCCCGGGCAAACACCCTGGCGGACCTCGGATGCGCGTGGCTACAATCCGCGCACCAACCCGCCGCCGGCCGGTACCCCGGTTCTGACTGGCGGGTTTTTTGCTGGCCCGAGCGCACACCGCGGAAGGGCCGGTGAGACCCTCACAACGGAGTTATCTTTCATGGACATCTTGCTACAGCAGATCATCAACGGTCTGGTCCTGGGCAGCATGTATGCCTTGGTGGCCTTGGGCTACACCATGGTGTACGGCATCATCGGGCTGATCAACTTCGCCCACGGTGATGTGCTCATGGTCGGTGCGCTCACCAGTTGGACCATCATCATGCAGGCGCGTGACGCCATGCCGGGCCTGCCCGGGTGGATGCTGCTGATCGTCTCGGCCCTGATTGCCATGGTGGTGTGTGCGGTGCTCAACTTCACCATCGAGAAACTGGCCTACCGGCCGCTGCGCAACTCGCCACGGCTAGCGCCCCTCATCACCGCCATCGGGATGAGCATCTTGCTGCAGACGCTGGCCATGATCATCTGGAAGCCCAACCCCAAGTCCTACCCGACGCTGCTGTCGCAGGAGCCCATCCACCTCGGCGGGGCGGTGATTTCCCCCACGCAGGTCACCATCCTGGCGACCACGGCGGTGGTGCTGTCGCTGCTGATGTACATCGTCAACAAGACCAACCTCGGCCGTGCGATGCGCGCCACTGCCGAGAACCCCAAGGTGGCCGGCCTCATGGGTATCAAGCCCGACGTGGTGATTTCGGCCACCTTCATCATCGGCGCCATGCTGGCGGCCATCGCCGGCATCATGAGGGCGTCGAACTACGGCACAGTGCAGCACGCCATGGGCTTCATGCCCGGCTTGAAGGCCTTCGTGGCGGCCGTGATGGGCGGCATCGGCAACCTGGCGGGTGCGGTGATCGGCGGCATTGCGCTCGGCCTGATCGAGGCACTGGGCGCTGGCTACCTGGGCCCGCTGACGGGTGGTTTCCTGGGCAGCCAGTACGCCGACATCTTCGCCTTCATCGTGCTGGCGCTGGTGCTGACGCTGCGCCCCTCGGGCCTGCTGGGCGAACGCGTGGCCGACCGGGCCTGACCTGCGGGAGACGACACCATGACGAATTCCAAGTTTGCCAAACTGGTCGTGTTCCTGATCGCGGCTGTGGCGCTGGCGGCGCTGCCGCTGCTGCTGCAGGCCACCGGCAGCAACTCCTGGGTGCGCATCGTCGATGTCGCCCTGCTGTACGTGCTGCTGGCGCTGGGTTTGAACATCGTGGTGGGCCATGCCGGCCTGCTCGACCTGGGCTTCATCGCCTTCTTTGCGGTGGGTGCCTACATGTACGGCTTGCTCGCCTCGCCGCACCTGACCGACACCTTCGTGTACCTCAAGGAGACCTTCCCGAACGGCCTGCACATGAACTTCTGGCTCGTCATGGTGATGGCGGGCGTACTGGCGGGCATCACCGGGCTGATCCTGGGTTTTCCGGTGCTCAAGCTGCGCGGTGACTACCTGGCCATCGTGACCTTGGGCTTCGGCGAGATCGTGCGCATCTTCATGCTCAACCTCGACCGCCCGATCAACATCACCAACGGCCCCAAGGGCATCACCAACGTGGACGCGGTCAAGGTGTTTGGCCATGACATGAGCCAGCGCCTCACGGTCAGCCTGGGCGACTGGAGCTACACCTTCCAGTCGGTCACGCTGTACTACTACCTGATCCTGTTCTTCGTGGTGGCCGCGATCGTCATCAGCTACCGCCTGCAGGACTCGCGCATTGGCCGCGCCTGGATGGCCATCCGCGAAGACGAGATCGCCGCCAAGGCCATGGGCCTGAACACCCGCAACCTCAAACTGGCCGCCTTCGGCATGAGTGCCACCTTCGGCGGCGTGGCCGGCGTGTTGTTCGCCTCCTTCATGCGCGGTGTGTACCCCGAGTCGTTCATCCTGATGGAGTCGGTGATGATCGTGGCCATGGTGGTACTGGGCGGCCTGGGCCACATCCCCGGTGTCATCCTGGGCGCGCTGGTGCTGGCTGGCCTGCCCGAGCTGCTGCGCCATGTCGCGCACCCGCTGACGGCGATGACCGACGGCCGCCTGGGCCCCGAGATCCTGCGCCAGCTGCTGATCGCGCTGGCCATGATCGTCATCATGCTGCTGCGCCCGCGCGGCTTGTGGCCGGCGCCCGAGCACGGCAAGTCCCTGAGCAAGTGAGGCGGAGAGCAGCATGACAGACACCATTCTGAAAGTGGCCGGCGTCTCCAAGCGCTTCGGCGGCCTGCAGGCGCTGAGCGACGTGGGCATCGAGATCCAGCGCGGCCAGGTCTATGGGTTGATCGGCCCCAACGGTGCCGGCAAGACCACCTTCTTCAACGTGCTGACCGGGCTGTACACGCCCGACAGCGGCACCTTCGAACTGGCGGGGCAGCCGTACACCCCCACGGCGGTGCACGAGGTGGCCAGGGCCGGCATTGCCCGCACGTTCCAGAACATCCGCCTGTTCGCCGAGATGACGGTGCTCGAAAACGTGATGGTGGGGCGCCACGTGCGCACCAAGTCGGGGCTGTTGGGGGCGGTGTTCCGTCCGCCCGCGTTCAAGCGCGAAGAGCGCGAGATCGCCGACCGCGCGATGGAGCTGCTGGAGTACGTGGGCATTGCCAAGTACGCCGACTACAAGTCGCGCACCCTGAGCTACGGCGACCAGCGCCGCCTGGAGATCGCCCGTGCCCTGGCCACCGACCCCAAGCTGATCGCGCTGGACGAGCCGGCCGCTGGCATGAACGCGACCGAAAAGGTGCAGCTGCGTGAGCTGATCGACCGCATCCGTAACGACCAGCGCACTGTGCTCTTGATTGAGCACGACGTGAAGCTGGTGATGGGCCTGTGCGACCGCGTGACGGTGCTGGACTATGGCAAGCAGCTCGCCCAGGGCACGCCGGCCGAGATCCAGAAGAACGAAAAAGTCATCGAAGCCTACCTGGGCACCGGAGGACACTGAATGCGACAGCCCCCACGCTCAATTGGTTCACTGCCCCCCAAGGGGATTTCAGCCTCCTTGAGGCGGCTCGGCGGAGACTGACATGGCACAAACCCTGTTGAAAGTAACGGGCCTCAAGGTGTCGTACGGCGGCATCAAGGCAGTCAAGGGCATCGACCTCGAGGTGCGCGAAGGCGAACTGGTCACCCTCATCGGCTCCAACGGGGCCGGCAAGACCACCACCATGAAGGCCATCACGGGCATGCTGGGCGTCGAGGCTGGCAGCATCGAGTACCTGGGCAAACCGATCAAGGGCAAGGGCTCGTGGGACCTGCTCAAGGAAGGGCTGGTCATGGTGCCGGAGGGCCGGGGCATCTTCACCCGCATGACCATCACCGAAAACCTGCTGATGGGTGCCTACATCCGCACCGACAAGGCAGGCATTGAGCGCGACATCGAGCGCATGTTCACCATCTTCCCGCGCCTGAAAGAGCGCAAGGACCACCTGGCCGGCACCATGTCGGGGGGCGAGCAGCAGATGCTGGCCATGGCCCGCGCGCTGATGAGTCAGCCCAAGGTGCTGCTGCTCGACGAGCCGTCCATGGGGCTGTCGCCCATCATGGTGGACAAGATCTTCGAGGTGGTGAGAGACGTCTACAGCCAGGGCATGACGGTGGTCTTGGTGGAGCAGAACGCCCGCCGGGCGCTGCAGATTGCCGACCGCGGCTACGTCATGGATTCGGGCGAGATCACCATGACCGGCGAGGCCAGCGCCATGCTGGACGACCCGAAGGTGCGCGCCGCCTACCTGGGCGAAGTGGTCGACGCCTGACGGTTTCGCCGGCCCGGGCTGCCGGAAACTACAATAGAGGGTTTTGCGGCCTGACCGCAGCCCTCTTTTTTGTTGCCCCATGACGCCAGAACAGCATCCCGCCTCCGCTGCCGACGCGCACGTCGACGAGAACCACATCATCGCCGAGCGCCGCGAGAAGCTGCGCGCCTTGCGCGAGGCCCAGGCGGCCGGGCACGGCCCGGCGTTCCCGAACGACGTGAAGCCCCAGCACAAGGCGGCCGACCTGTTCGCCGAGTACGACGGCATGAGCAAGGAGATGCTGGAGCCGCTGAAGGTGCGTGCGAGCGTGGCCGGGCGGATGATGCTCAAGCGCGTGATGGGCAAGGCCAGCTTCGCGACGCTGCAGGACTCGTCCTTTGGGCCGACGGGTGGGCGCATCCAGATCTACCTGAACCTGGAAAGCGTGGGCGCCGAGGTGCTGGAGGCGTTCAAGCACTGGGACCTGGGCGACATCGTGGCGGCCGAGGGTGTGCTGTTCAAGACCAAGATGGGCGAGCTGACGGTCCACGTCGATAAGATCCGCCTGGTGACCAAGAGCCTGCGACCGTTGCCCGACAAATTCCACGGCATCCACGACCAGGAAATCAAGTACCGCCAGCGCTACGTGGACCTGATGACCGACGAGCAGGCCCGCAAGCGCTTCATGGCGCGCAGTCTGGCCGTCACCAGCATCCGCGAGTTCATGGTGGGCAACGACTTCCTGGAAGTCGAGACGCCCATGCTGCATCCGATCCCGGGTGGGGCCAATGCCAAACCCTTCGTGACGCACCACAACGCGCTGGAGCAGGACATGTACCTGCGCATTGCGCCCGAGCTGTTCCTCAAACGCCTGCTGGTGGGCGGTTTCGAGCGTGTGTTCGAAATCAACCGCAACTTCCGCAACGAAGGCATCAGCGTCCGCCACAACCCCGAGTTCACCATGATGGAGTTCTACGCGGGGTACTGGAACTATCTGGACCTGATGGTGTTCACCGAAGAGCTGATCCGCCACGTGGCGCAGCGCGTCTGCGGCACGGCCAAGCTCACCTACCAGGGCCGCGACGTGGACCTGGAAGCACCGTTCGAGCGCCTGACCATCCGCGAGGCCATCCTCAAGCACACCGAAGCCGGTGACCACGTGGACAACCGCGACTGGCTGGTGCAGCAGCTCAAGAAGCTGGGCCTCGATCCGGTGAAAGAGCGCCTGGACAGCCGCAGCCTGGCCAGCCTGCAGGTGATGTACTTTGAAGAGACGGTGGAAGACAAGCTCTGGAACCCGACCTTCATCTGCAACCACCCGACCGAGATTTCGCCGCTGGCACGCGCCAACGACAACGACCCGACCATCACCGAGCGGTTCGAGCTCTACATCACGGGCCGCGAAGTGGGCAACGGCTTCAGCGAGCTCAACGACGCCGAAGACCAGGCGGCGCGCTTCCACGCCCAGGTGGCCAGCAAGGACGCCGGTGACGACGAAGCCATGTTCTATGACGCGGACTACGTGCGCGCGCTGGAATACGGCATGCCGCCGGCCGGTGGCTGCGGCATCGGCATCGACCGCCTGATCATGCTGCTGACCGACAGCCCCAGCATCCGCGACGTGATCCTGTTCCCGGCGTTGCGCCGGGAGGGCTGAAGCACCCGTGTCGCACCCCACCGGGGCGGTGGGGTGCGTGGTGGACTTACTTGGCCGACAGGCCCAGGCGCTCGATCAGTGCGCGGTCTTTTTCGAACGTCTCCTGTGCCCAGGTGCGGTAGTCGGCGCTGTTGCGGTACCAAATGTCCTGGTTCAGCTGGCCCAGCACCTCAAGGTGTTTGGGGTCGTCCATTGCTTTTTTGAAGGCGTCGTGCAGCGTGCGCACGATGGCCGGGTCCATGCCCTTGGGGCCCACAAGGCCATAGGGTGACTGCGAAACAACGTTGTAGCCCAGCTCCTTGGCGGTGGGCACCTGGGGCCAGCGCTTGGTGCGCTGCTCGCCAAAGGTCAGCAGCAGCCGCATCTGGCCGGCGTCCACGAACTTGTCCCAGCCGGTGGCGTCGCTGCCGGCACTCACGTGCCCACCCATGACCGCCTGCATCAGGTCGGCATTGCCGCGGAACGGCACATGGTTGAGTTGCACCTTGGCCGCATCCGCGATCTCTTCGATCAGCAGGTGGGGGCTGGTGCCGATGCCTGTGGAGCCGTAGTCGATGCGCCCAGGGGTCTTGCGTGCGGCATCCACATACTCCTTGAACGATTTGTACGGTGAGTCGGCCTTCACCACGAAACCGAAGGTGTAGCCTGACACGCCCAGGATGAAGCTGAAGTCGTTGATGGGGTGCCAGTTGGTGCGCTGCATGTGCGGGTAGCGCAGCATGCCGAGCGGGAACTGCGCGATGGTGTAGCCGTCGGGTTTGGCCTGCATGGCCATCGTGCCTGGGCCGAGCGTGCCGCCAGCGCCGGGTTTGTTTTCGACCACGATGGGTTGGCCAAGGTGCGTGCTCGCGATCTCGGCCAGGGTGCGCAGGTGGCGGTCGGTGGAGCCCCCGGCCGGCCAGGGCACGATGAGCGTGATGGGCCGGTTGGGGTAGGCGGCCTGCGACTGGGCCAGCGCCGGTGCCGATGTGAGGGGCGCCAGGGTGGCCGCGGCGGCCAGCCCGACTAGGGCGCGGCGGGTCAGACGTTGATGCATGTGTGTCTCCAGTGGGTTGAAAAGGGTCAGTGGGTCTGGTCCAGCCGGTCCTGGGCTTCTTGCAGTGTGCGCCACATGATCTTGCCGGAACCGGATTTGGGCAAGTGGGTGGCAAATTCCACCAGGCGCGGGCTTTTGTAGGCGGCCATGTGCTGGTGCGACCAGTCGATGATGTCTTGCTCGGTCACATGGCCTTGCTGGTCGGGTTTGAGCACCACCACGGCCTTCACGGTTTCGCCGCGCTTGGCGTCGCGTGCGCCAATGACACACACTTCGTGGATGGCCGGGTGGTGGTACATGAGCGCTTCGACCTCGGCCGGCCAGACCTTGAAGCCGCTGGCGTTGATCATGCGTTTGAGCCGGTCCATCATGAAAAAGTAGCCGTCCTCGTCCACCCGCGCCAGGTCGCCGGTGCGCAGGAAACGCCGCCCGTCGAGTTCGATGAACGCCTCGCGGGTGGCCGTTTCGTTGCGCCAGTAGCCCTGCATCACCTGCGGCGCGTGGACGACGACCTCGCCGGTTTCGCCAGGTGGCAGTTCCTTTAGCGTGGCGGGGTCGATGATGCGGGCGTCCACGTCGAACACCGGGATGCCCAGGCACTGGGGCTTGGGGCGATGGGGTGGGTTGATGTGGGTGGCGGCCATGGTCTCCGACATGCCGTAGCCTTCGACGTAGTCGAGTCCGGTGAGTGCCTTGAGCTTGTGGGCCACGGCCGCTGGCATGGCTGCGCCGCCCCCTCGGATGCCGTTGAGGGATGACAGGTCGTGGCGGTCGATCTCGGGGTTGGCCAGGAAGTCCACCACCATGGTGGAAATGGCTTGCCAGCTGGTGACGCGGTGGCGCTCCATGAGCCGTGCGGCGGTCTCGCGGTCCCAGCGGGACATCACGACGATGGTGGCGCCGATGTAGAGCGGGCCGTTCATGCCGCCGGCCATGCCGGTGACGTGGAAGAAGGGCAGCACCGACAGCATCACGGCGTCTTGGGTGCGGCCGAACCACAACATGCCGCCGACCGCGGTGCAGGCCGCGCTGCGGTGCGTGTGCATGCAGCCTTTGGGATGGCCGGTGGTGCCCGAGGTGTAGGGCATGACGCAGAGGTCGTCGGGCCCGGCTGTGTGCGGGCCCGGGGTGCGACAGGCTGCCAGTGCCTGGTGCCAGGCGTGCACCCCGGTGCCTGACACGGCCTGTCGGGGGGGGCTGACGAAATCGGGCAACCGCAGGTCGGTGGGCTGGTGCAGGTAGTCGCTGTAGGTGGCCACGATCAGGTGCTCCAGCCCGGCCGCCTGGGAGGCGCCAGCCGGGCGGTGCAGGGGCTGCAACTGGGGCAGCAGGTCCTGGGCCACGATGGCCACCTGGGCTTCGCTGTCGCTGACGTAGTGCGCCAGTTCCTCGGTCAGGTTCATCGGGTTGACGGGCACCACCACCGCGTTGGCGCGCAGGATGGCGTAGTAACCCACCACCCATTGCGGGCTGTTCTGGAGGTACAGCAGTACCCGGTCACCCGCCTGTACGCCACAGTCGTGCTGCAGGTAGCCGGCCAGGCGGTTGACTTCCTCATGGAACTCGGCAAAGGTCAGCGCCGAGTCGTAATAAACAATGAAAGGCTTGTCGGGATAGCGCCGGGCCGACACTTCGGCGTTGTAGACCAGGCTGGTGGCGGGCAGCGTGAGGTGGTGTGGCAGGCCCTTGGGCCAGTGCGCCAGATGGGGAGGGGAGAGATTCATGGTGGGCGCGGTTTCAGATGGCGGAGGCCCCGCCATCCACGGCGACGTACTGGCCGGTGATGTGGCGCGAGGCTTCGCTGGCCAGGAACACCACCGTGCCCATCAGGTCCTCGTCGCCGCCCAGGCGTTTGAGCGGGGTGCGCGCGATCATGGTCTCGCCGATCCTGTCGAGCAGGCCTTCGGACATCTTGGTCGGGAAGAAGCCCGGGCAGATGGCGTTGACGTTGATGTTGTAGCCGCCCCATTCGCTGGCCAGGGCCCGCGTGAAATTGATGGCCGCCGCCTTGGAGGTGTTGTAGGCAATGGTGTGAACACCCGGCCCCATGCCCTTGAGGCCGGCCACCGAGGCGATGGTGATGACCTTGCCGCGCTGGCGCGGGATCATGCAGCGCCTGCCTACCTCCCGGGTCAGGAAGAAGGGGGCGTTGACGTTGAGGTTCATCACCTTGTGCCAGGCTTCGTCCGGGTAGTCCTCGGCCGGGGCACCCCAGGTGGCCCCCGCGTTGTTGACCAGGATGTCGATGGGCCCGAGGCCGTTGACCACCTCGTCGACCAGCTCGGGAATGCGCTCGGTCTTTTGCAGGTCGCTGACCACAGTCTGCACCGTGATGCCCAGGGCCTCCAGGTGCTGGCGGGCTTCGGCCAGCTCATCGGCCTTGCGGGCGCTGATGGCCACTTTGCAGCCCATCTCGCCCAGGGCCTGTGCCATCTGCAGGCCCAGCCCCCGCGAGCCGCCCGTGATCAGCGCCACCTGCCCGTCGAGCTGGAACAGTTGTTTCACACCCATGGTTCGGTTTCCTTCAGCACACTTCGAACAGACCGGCGGCACCCTGGCCACCGCCAATGCACATGGTCACCACCACGTACTTGGCACCCCGGCGCTTGCCTTCGATGAGCGCATGGCCGGTGAGCCGGGCGCCGCTGACGCCGTACGGATGGCCCACGGCAATGGCGCCGCCGTTGACGTTGAGCAAATCGTCGGGGATGCCCAGCTTGTCGCGGCAATAGAGCACCTGGCAGGCGAAGGCTTCGTTGAGCTCCCACAGGCCGATGTCCTCGACCTTCAAGCCCGCGCGCTGCAGCAGGCGCGGCACCGCGAACACCGGGCCGATGCCCATTTCATCGGGCTCGCAGCCGGCGACCGCGAAGCCGCGGAAGATGCCCAGCGGCTGGATGCCCAGTTGCTCCGCGCGCTTGCCGTTCATGACCACGCAGGCCGAGGCACCGTCGGAGAACTGGCTGGCGTTGCCGGCGGTGACCACGCCACCGGGCAGGGCGGCACGGATCTTCTGCACGGCTTCGAGTGTCGTGTCAGGGCGGATGCCCTCGTCGCTGTCGATCGTGACCTCGCGGGTGGTGATGCGCCCGGTGGCCTTGTCCACCACGCCCATGGTGGTGGTCATGGGCACGATCTCGTCCTTGAACTTGCCGGCCGCCTGTGCGGCAGCGGCGCGCTGCTGGCTGCGCACGCCGTACTCGTCCTGCGCCAGCTTGGAGATGTTGTAGCGCTGGGCCACGGTCTCGGCCGTCTGCAGCATGCTCCAGTACAGCTCGGGCTTGTGTGCCACCAGCCAGGGGTCGCGGCGCATGTGGGTGTTGGCCTCGTTTTGCACGCAGGATATGCTCTCCACCCCGCCGGCCACGATGGCGGAACAGCCCTCCGTCTGGACGCGTTGTGCGGCCAGCGCAATGGCCTGCAGCCCCGAGGAACAGAAGCGGTTGATGCTCAGGCCGGCGGTGGTGACGGGCAGCCCGGCGCGCAGCGCGATGGCGCGCGCGATGTTGCCTCCGGTGGTGCCTTCACCGAAGGTGCCGCCCATGATGCAGTCTTCGACCTCGGCCGGCTCGATGCCGGCACGGGCCACGGCGTGCTGCACGGCATGGCCGCCCAGGGTGGCCCCGTAGGTCATGTTGAAAGCGCCCTTCCAGCTCTTGGCCAGGCCGGTGCGCGCGGTGGAGACGATGACAGCGTCGATCATGTGTGCGTTCCTCGTTGTGGGGTGTTCAGGCGAAGCTCTGGCCTTCTTCGGCCAACTTGCGCAGCAGCGGCGCGGGCTCCCACCAGTCGAAAGCGCCGGGTTCGGCGGCGAAGGCGCTCAGCGTGCGCACCACGTTGAACAGGCCGACCTCGTTGGCGTAGCACATGGGGCCGCCGCGGTGCGCCGGGAAGCCATAGCCGTTGAGGTAGACCAAGTCCACGTCGGAGGCGCGCACGGCAATGCCCTCGTCCAGGATGCGTGCGGCCTCATTGACCAGGGCGAACACGCAGCGCTGCACGATCTCTTCGTCGCTGACCCGGCGCGGCGTGACACCGTGCTCGGCGCGGTACTGGGTCAGCAGCTCATCAACCACCGGATCGGGCAGGGCGTCGCGCACGCCGGGTGGGTAGCGGTACCAGCCCGCACCGGTCTTCTGGCCGAAGCGGCCGAGCTCGCACAGCTTGTCGGCCACGGTGGGTTCATGCGGCACGCCGGCTTCGGCGGCCTTGCGCTTGCGCGTGGCCCAGCCGATGTCCAGGCCCGCCAGGTCGCCCATGCGGAAGGGGCCCATGGCAAAGCCAAAGCGCTCCAGTGCCTTGTCGATCTGTTGCGGCGATGCCCCGGCCACGACCAGCGCGTTGGCGGCTGCGCCGTAGCGCGCCACCATGCGGTTGCCGATGAAGCCATCACACACGCCCGACACGACGGAAATCTTATGGATTTTCTTGCCCAGGGCCAGCGCCGTGGCCATGACGTCGGGGGCGGTTTTCTCGCCGCGCACGATTTCCAGCAGCTTCATCACGTTGGCCGGGCTGAAGAAGTGCAGGCCCAGCACGTCTTGCGGGCGCTGTGTGAAGCCAGCGATGCGGTTGATGTCGAGGTAGGAGGTGTTGGAGGCCAGGATGGCGCCGGGTTTGCAGACGTTGTCGAGCTGGCGGAAGACCCGCTCCTTCACGTCCATCTGCTCGAACACCGCCTCGATCACCAGGTCCACGTCGGCCAGGTCGGCGTAGCTCAGCGTGGGCGTGACCAGGGCCAGCCGTTGTTCCACTTGTTCGGCGGTGAGCTTGCCCTTTTTGGCGCTGCTTTCGTAGTTGCGGCGGATGGTGGCCAGGCCCCGGTCGAGGGCTTCCTGGCTGGTCTCCAGCACCACCACGGGCAGGCCCACGTTCAGGAAATTCATGGTGATGCCGCCGCCCATGGTGCCGGCACCGATCACGCCCACGCGGCGAATGGGTCGCAGCGGCGTGTCGGCCGGGATGTCGGGCAGCTTGCCGGCGGCGCGCTCGGCCGCGAACACGTGGCGCGCGGCACGCGACTCGGGCGTGTTCATCAGCGCGAAGAAGGCGGCCCGTTCGCGGCGCAGGCCCTCGTCGAAGGGCTGGGTCACGCTGTCGGCCACCGCCTCGACACAGGCCAGCGGGGCCGGCAGGCCCTTGGCCGCCGCCTTGACGCTGGTGCGCGCGAACTGCAGGAAGGCGTCGGTGCCGGCGGTGGGCAGTGTCACGTCGCGCAGGCGTTTGAGCGGGGTCTTCTCGGCGGCGGCTTTCTGCGCAAAGGCGACAGCGGCGCCCACCACGTCGCTGTCCACCACCTGGTCCAGCAAGCCGGTGCCCTCGAACGCGGCGGCCTTTTGCGGTGCGCCCGAGACGATCATGTTCAGCGCCGCTTCCAGGCCGATGGCGCGGGGCAGGCGCTGCGTGCCTCCGGCACCCGGCAGCAGGCCAAGCTTGACTTCGGGCAGGCCCAGGGTCGCCGTCTTGAGAGCGACGCGGAAGTGGCAGCCCAGCGCCAGCTCCAGGCCGCCGCCCAGGGCATGCCCCGCGATGGCGGCCACCACGGGTTTGCTGGCGTTTTCGAGGGCACGGATGACGTCCGGCAGGTGCGGTGACATCGACGACTTGGGCGTGCCGAATTCGCGCACGTCGGCGCCGCCGGAAAACTGCTGCTCGCCGCCAGTGAGCACGACGGCAGTGATCGCCGGATCGGCCAGGGCGCGGTCGAGCGCCGCCACGATGCCGCTGCGCAGCGCGTGGCCCAGACCGTTGACGGGCGGGTTCTGCAGGGTGAGCACGGCGACGGGTCCGCGGGTGTCATAGTGCACTGGGGGCATCCAGGGTCTCCGGTTTGTTTGGTATATTGAACTTAAAATCTGCTATGCAGAATTAAATTCCAGTTTGCCCATAATAGCGTCAAACACAGTCCACCACAAGGCGGAGAAGACCCTATGAGTGACGCGGAGGTGTCAACCAAGTGCCAACAGGCGCTGTCCGTACCGGCCGGCTTTGTCCCGCTGGATGCCCCGCTGGGGCCTTACTTTCGCGCCCTGGGCCCGGTGTACCAGCGGCCCAGCGCCGATGGGACCTGGGTGTTTGGACTGCGGTTGGTGTCTGGCCACACCAATGTGCGCGGCATTCCCCACGGCGGCATGTTGGTCACGCTGGCCGATGCGGCCCTGGGCATCCACCTGATGCGGGCCCGCCAGCCCCCACGTGGCATGGTCACCGTGAGCCTGCACACCGATTTTCTGGCCGCGGCTGCGGTGGGCGACTGGTTGGAGGCTCATCCCGTGGTGCGCCGCGCGACGCGCCAGCTCTCCTTCGGCGACTGCACTTTGCGGGTGGGCAGCAAAGAGGTGCTGCGGGCCAGCGGGGTGTTTGCCGTGGTGGAGGGTGGCCCCCATCCCGCGGCCATGGACGGCTGATCCCGCGTCAGCGCGGCAGCGCGTCCTCGATGGCGCGAACGGTCTCGATCAGTCGGGGGCGCACCTCGTCGAGCAGGAACTCGGGCGACAGGCTGTAGGACGGCCCGCCGACGTTGACGGCCATCATCGGCAGTCCATTGCCCGGATCGAAAGCGCGCGCAATGCCATTGACCTCTTTGTTCCAGTCGCCAAAGGAGCACGTCACGCCCAGGCGGCGGTAATCGTCCATCGCCTGGGCGATGCCGGCCTGGATGCCCGGCCACGCCAGGTGGTCCAGGTCACGTACCTGGTCGAGCAGGCTCTGGCGCTCACTGTCGGACACGGCCGCCAGCCAGGCCCGCCCCATGGCGGAAGTGGCCACCGGCATGCGCGAGCCCACGTCCAGCGTCAGTGTGAGCGCGGCGCTGCTGCGGCAGTTTTCCACATAGATCATGGAGAGCTTGTCGCGGACCCCCAGTGCCACCGAGCCGCCGCAGAAGTTGGCGAGTTCTTGCAGCATGGGCCGTGCGATCTTGCGCACGTCCAGCCGGGTGAGCAGGGCGCTGCCCAACGCCAGGCAGGCCGTGCCCAGCCGGTAGCGGCCGCTTTCCTGCACGTGGATGAGGTAGCCCAGCTTGGTGAGCGTCATCGTCAGCCGCGAAACGGTGGATTTGGGCAGTCCGCAGCGTTGGGCCAGCTCCTGGTTGCTGAGCGTGACCTCACCATGCCGAAAGCACGACAGCACCTCCAAGCCCCGGGCCAGGGCCGTGACAAAATGCCGGTCCTCTTTGGGTTTGCGTATCCCTGTTGCGCGGCGCTTGGGCGCGCGCAGTGGGCCGTCAGGCAGTGAGGCTGGGTCGGACAGTGGGGTTGCGGTCAAAATGGAACTCCGTTCTGCAAATCGCTGTATCACTTTACAACGATTTGATGGCCTTTGCACGCACCGCGCATGCGTCCGTGCCCCCCGTTACGCCGCCTTGACCATTTCCGGCACAGCCGTGAAGAGGTCGGCCTCCAGGCCGTAGTCGGCCACGCTGAAGATCGGGGCTTCGGGGTCCTTGTTGATCGCCACGATCACCTTGGAGTCCTTCATCCCCGCCAGGTGCTGGATCGCGCCGCTGATGCCGCAGGCGATGTAGAGCTGCGGCGCCACGATCTTGCCCGTCTGCCCCACCTGCAGGTCGTTCGGGGCGTAGCCCGCGTCCACCGCCGCGCGGCTCGCACCGATAGCCGCGCCCAGCTTGTCGGCCAGCGGCGTGATGACTTCGTTGAACTTCTCGCTGCTGCCCAGCGCCCGGCCACCCGAGACGATGACCTTGGCCGCAGTGAGCTCGGGCCGCTCGCTCTTGGCGATTTCGCTCTTGACGAACCGGCTCTTGCCGCTGTCGGCCACGGCCGCCTGCGTTTCCACGGCAGCGCTGCCGCCCTGGCCCGCGGCGTCAAACCCGGTGGTGCGCACGGTGATGACTTTCACCGGGTCGGCACTCTGCACGGTGGCGATGGCGTTGCCGGCGTAGATTGGGCGCTCGAAGGTGTCGGGGCTGACGACCTTGGTGATGTCGCTGATCTGCGCGACGTCGAGCTTGGCCGCGACGCGGGGGGCCACGTTCTTGCCACCGGCGGTGGCGGGGAAGAGGATGTGGGTATAGCTGCCAGCGATCGCCAGTACCTGGGCCGCGACGTTCTCGGCCAGGCCGTGGGCGAGGCTGTCGCCGTCGGCGTGGATGACTTTGCTGACTCCGTCGATTTCAGCAGCTTGCTGTGCGACTGACTTACATCCCGATCCCATCACCAGCACATGCACCTGACCGTCGAGGAACATACTGATTTCACGGGCTGCAGTGACGGTGTTGAGCGTGGCGCCCTTGATGGAGGCATTGTCGTGTTCGGCAATGACGAGTGCGGTCATGGTGTCTGTCCTTTCCTGGTTCTTGTTGTTCTTCAGATCACTTTGGCTTCATTCTTGAGCTTGTCGACCAGCGTGGCGACGTCGGCCACCTTGATGCCGGCCTTGCGCCCGGCGGGCTCGGCGACCTTCAGCGTCTTCAGGCGCGGGGTGACGTCCACACCGAGGTCTTCGGGCTTGACGCTCTCCAGCGGCTTCTTCTTGGCCTTCATGATGTTGGGCAGCGTGACGTAGCGCGGCTCGTTGAGGCGCAGGTCGGTCGTCACGATCGCGGGCAGGTTCACGCTCAGGGTCTCCAGGCCGCCGTCGATCTCGCGGGTGACTTCGGCGCTGTTGCCGGCGACTTCGACCTTGGAGGCGAAGGTGGC
>JAUWAE010000067.1 GCA_030602185.1 Comamonadaceae bacterium | reverse complement strand
CACGTCGGCAATGGGGGAGTTGGTGATCCACATCTTGGCGCCCGTCAGGCTGTAGCCGCCTGGCACCTTCTTGGCGCGGGTGATCATGCTGCCGGGGTCGGAGCCGTGGTTGGGTTCGGTCAGGCCAAAGCAGCCCACCCACTCGCCGGTGGCCAGCTTGGGTAGGTACTTCTGCTTCTGCGCCTCGGTGCCAAATTCGTTGATCGGCACCATCACCAGCGAGCTTTGCACGCTCATCATGCTGCGGTAGCCGCTGTCCACGCGCTCCACCTCGCGCGCCACCAGGCCGTAGCACACGTAGTTCAGGCCAGCGCCGCCGTACTGCTCGGGAATGGTCGGGCCCAGCAGGCCCAGTTCACCCATTTCGTTGAAGATGGCGCGGTCCGTCTTCTCGTTGCGGAAAGCGTCTTGCACGCGGGGCAGCAGGCGCTCCTGGCAATAGGCGTGGGCCGCGTTGCGCACCTGGCGCTCGTCGTCGGTGAGCTGGTCGTCCAGCAGGAAAGGGTCGGACCAGGAGAAGCGTGCGTTAGAGGCCATGGGTTTGTCTCACATATGAAAGTTGCAGGTGTTGCCATCGTAAGGCGTCGATTTGCTCCCCTGCAAACGAAAAATTCTGGGGGAGATATGAGATTTTGTATTAAATGGTGTGCTAGGCTGCGCCTTCCATGAGACGCAAACTGCCCTCCACCCAGGCCCTGAACTGCTTTGAGGCCGCCGCCCGCCACCAGAGCTTTACCCGTGCCGCGCAGGAGCTGAACCTGACGCAGGGTGCTGTGTCGCGCCAGGTGGCCGCGCTGGAGGAGTTTTTGGGCGTGCCCCTGTTCCGCCGCACCCAGCACGGCATGGTGCTGACCCCCGCCGGAGCCGACTACGCCCGCCACGTGGGCCAGCGCCTGGACGCGCTGGAGCGCGACGCGGTGGAACTGATGGGCCGGCGCGGGCAGGGCGACAGCCTCACCCTGGCCGCCGTGCCCACCTTTGCCACCCGCTGGCTGATCCCGCGTCTGCACGGCCTGGCCGCCGAACAGCCCGAGCTGCTGGTGCATTTCGAGACCCGCACCCGCCCCTTCTTGTTCACCGACACCGGCATTGACGCCGCCATTTGGGCCGGCACGCCGCAACAACTACAGCAATGGGCCGGCACCCAGGCCACCCATTTGATGGACGAAGACGTGCTGCCCGTGTGCAGCCCGCGCCTGCTGGCCGGTGGGGCAGAGGTGCCGCCCGACGCCTTGGCCCACATGCCCCTGCTGCAACAAGCCACCCGGCCCGAGGCGTGGCGCCAGTGGTTCGACGCGCAAGGCGTGGACGCGCCCCGCGCCATGGCCGGGCCAAGGTATGAGCTTTTTTCGATGCAGGCCGCCGCCGCCATCAGCGGCCTGGGCGTGGCGCTGATGCCCACCCTGCTGGTGCAGGACGAACTGGCCAGCGGCGCGCTGGTGGTGGCCTGCGCGCGGCCATTGAAAGCGCAACGGGCGTATTACCTGGTGCAGCCGCAGGTGGCCGAGAGGCCGGCGCTGGCGGTGTTCAGGGAATGGCTTTTGCGGCAGAGCGAAACCGAGCCCGGTGTTGCGATATAGTAGCGTCAGAAAAATAAAATGTCCGGTCCGCGTGCGCGGAGATGGGGTAAAGCCGTTGCGGGCTGGGATAAGCACCCCGGGTTTTGCGCACGATGAGGTGTGTTATTGGCTTAGCATGCGAGGGAGGATGCTTTGATATACGCTGATCTTTTGAATGAGTATACGCCGCGTGCGGCGTATATTGCACGTTGGGCGTCATCTCTAAGAGGAGCGAGTTGCTCCATGAGGCGCGTTAGTCAATGGTTCGCAGTCCCCCTCGCGCTGTGTGTTGCCTCGATGCCATCCCTGGCACAGTGGAAGTACTCGAGCTTCCCGGATCCAAACGCGGGGGTGACGCTTCGGTTGGCATCAGTCGAAAGTACCGGCTGGAAGGGAACGCTGCTGGTTCGCATGCTTCCTGAGGGTACGGTCAACGTAGCTTTCGGTGTGCCAGCCACGATCGTGTGCTCGAACCCGTGCAAAGTCCGCGCGCGGCTCGACGGGAGCGACGATGGGCACCGTGACGCAAGGTACCCTGGGAACCAGAGGAACATGCTGTTCTTCTCACCGGATTCGCTACCTTTCGCAAAGATTCGCAAGGCATCAAAGCTTGAAGTGGAGGTTGAAACGAAGGAGTACGGATGGCGCGTCCTCAACTTCGATGTCCGGGGTTTCAACATCGACAGACTAAACGCAGGAAGTTGAGCAAGTTCGTAGGCGCAACCGGAGGCTGCACGGTCCACATGCCCACCTACAGCATTGAGTTCGGCGCCAAGCTGGCCGAGGTTGCTCAGTACGTCGCGTCATCATCTGAGCAAGACATTTACGCGGCGCGTGTCGCCATGTATGTCAGCCGCCTCTCGATGGAAGTTTCTCTCAAAGCACTGCTCGAACGCGCAGGCGTTCCCGTCGCCGAAATTCGGGCACGGTCTCACTGCCTAAGCGGCCTGCTCGATGATCTCGGACGGTGCGAGGTGCAAGTGGAAGCGACGCCGCAGTTGCGCGCTTGGGCTCCTGCCTCCCGTCTGCGCTCGGTGACGCTTGCAGTTGAAGGCGGTTCCACCACGGTCGGAGCCGTCCTCGATGCAGAGGCGAAAGGCGCGTCGCAATATCCGAACCAGATTCGATACGGCACAAAGCTGGTCGACTATCCACCGGTTGTCTTGGCGGCGGCTGCCGCATCTGTGGTCGTTTGGGGACGACAGCACTGGGAAGGCATTCGCGCAACGGAAAGGCCAGAGTAATGTCATTGCTGAAGCGGTTCCTACTTGTCAGGCTCCTATTTGCCATTGTCTTAGCTCTGGGGACCGGCCGGTCTTACGCTTGGAATCCATTCGGCCCTTCAAACTACGAAGAGTGCGTCGTCGACAAAATGAAGGGCCAAGGCCGTTCCATGATCTGGCGCGTCCAAGATGCATGCGAAATCAAGTTCCCATATGAGCGCGTAGTTGATTTGAGAAACGATGACGACTTTCGTTGGACTTGGGAACTTCGTCCTGGCGGTCGAGTAGCTCTGCTGATCACCACCAATGAATCCGACTATTCGATCACTCGCGCCAGACTGCTTTTGTTCGAGGGTGAGTGCGATGCGGTCGCCGCGCCCAACTCGAAGGCTGCACATGCCGATCTGGTAGCGCCCACATTTGGCTCGGAGTTCGTCGCACGGGTATCGTCACCCGGCACATATCGCTGCGCGTTTGCCAAGTTTTGGGGAAAGCGGCGCCGATGACGCCCAACCCTTCGTTGCACCCGACTCGCTACAGCGGGCTTCGCCCGCTTCCGCGAGCGGGTGAACTCAAACGTTAGAAATCACTCTAAGGTGGGCTGCTGCCGGTTTGGTTGGCGTCACCGATGGGCTGAGGACTGCCGTCCCACATTGACTTTCCGTACTAAAAGTCGTACGCTTCCAGGCAGGAGCCTCCACCCATGCAAACACTCTCTGCCAGCGACGCACGATCCAACCTCTACCGCCTGATGGACCAGGCGGCCGAGTCGCACCAGCCCATCACCATCACCGGCAAGCGGCACGATGCGGTGTTGGTGTCTGCCGAAGACTGGCAGGCGATTCAGGAAACGCTGTACCTGCTGTCCGTGCCCGGTATGCGCGAGTCCATCAAAGCAGGCATGGCCGAACCCGTCGAGAACTGTGCTCAGGAGTTGGATTGGTGACGTGGGCGGTGGTTTTTGCCAAGCATGCGCAAAAAGACGCCCTCAAACTGGCTGCTGCGGGCTTGAAGCCGAAGGCCCAGGAGCTGCTGGCGGTGCTCCGGGCCAACCCGTTTCAGAACCCACCGCCCTACGAAAAGCTGGTGGGTGATTTGGCCGGTGCGTACTCCAGGCGCATCAACATCCAGCACCGTTTGGTCTATCAGGTGTTGACCGACGACCACACCGTCAAGGTGTTGCGCATGTGGTCACATTACGAGTGACCACATGCGGATTCAACGCTTAAAACTCAACCCTTCGCTGCCTTCAACGCCTCACCCATGATGGCCAGACCCTCATCCAGCAGCGCGTCGCTGGCGGTGATGGGCACCAGAATGCGGATGACGTTGGCGTACACGCCGCACGACAGCAGCACCAGCCCGCGCTTCAGTGCTTCGGCACACATGCGTTTGGTGAGTTCCGCGGCCGGCTTGCTGTGGTCGCCGCCTTCGAACAGCTCAATCGCTACCATGGCGCCCAGGCCGCGCACGTCCTGAATTTCCACGTGCTGCTGCGCCATGGCGCGCAGACCGGCTGTCAGCTGTTCGCCCACGGCACGGGAGCGCTCCAGCAGCTTTTCTTCCTCGAACACGTCCAGCACGGCCAGTGCGGCGGCGCAGGCCAGGGGGCTGCCCGCATAGGTGCCGCCCAAGCCACCGGGCAGGGGCTTGTCCATCAGTTCCGCCTTGCCGATCACGGCCGACAGCGGGAAGCCGCCTGCCATGCTCTTGGCCATGGTGATAAGGTCAGGCGCCACGCCCCACTGTTCGCAGGCCAGCCAGGTGCCGGTGCGGCCGGCGCCGGTCTGCACCTCGTCGGCAATCAGCACAATGCCGTGCTGGTCGCACAGGGCGCGCAGGGCTTGCGCAAACTCGGGCGGGGCCACGTAGAAGCCGCCTTCACCTTGCACCGGCTCCAGGATGATGGCGGCCACGCGCTCGGCTTCCACGTCGTACTTGAAGATGTGTTCCACCGAGCGCAAGGCGTCGGCCACGCTGATGCCGTGCAGCGGGTTGGGGAATTCGGCGTGGTAAATCTCGGCCGGAAAGGGGCCAAAGCCCGCCTTGTACGGGGCCACCTTGCCGGTCAGCGCCATGCCCAGCAGCGTGCGCCCGTGAAAGCCGCCGCCAAAGGCAATAACCGCCTGGCGTTTGGTGGCCACGCGGGCGATCTTGATGGCGTTTTCCACCGCCTCGGCACCGGTGGAGAGGAAATAGGCTTTCTTGGCAAAGTTGCCGGGCGCTTTGGCGATGAGGCGCTCGGCCAGTTCCACATAGGGTTCGTAGGCCACCACCTGGAAGCAGGTGTGGTGGTAGTGGTCGAGCTGGGCCTTCACGGCCTCAACGATCTTGGGGTGGCGGTGGCCGGTGTTGAGCACGGCAATGCCGCCGGCAAAGTCGATGTAGCGCCGGCCTTCCACGTCCCACAGTTCGGCGTTTTCGGCCCGCTCGGCAAACACCTCGTAGGTCTGGCCCAGGCCGGCTGGCAGCGCGGCGCGGCGCCGGGCCATCAGGTTGGCGTTGGTTTTGGCTTCGGTGAGGTTGGGGTCGCGGTGCATGGCGGTCTCCTTTTTGTCCTGGTCTCGATCCTTGCATGTTCAAGACGGATATTCAAGACCTCAGGGCCGAAGCCGTTTGCCGGGCTGAATCCATCGGGCCATGGTGCTGAACATGGCTTGCAGGTTCAAGGGCTTTGCAATGTGGTCGTTCATTCCGCTGGCAAAGGCTTTTTCCTTGTCGCTGGCCATGGCGTTGGCGGTCATGGCAATCACGGGCAGATCGTTCCAGGCCGGCTCCTGACGGATGGCCCGCGTGGCGCTGTAGCCATCCAGTACCGGCATCTGGCAATCCATCAGCACCCCGTCGAAGCGGTTGTCGGCGCGCAGCATGTCCAGGGCCTCCTGGCCGTGGTTCGCCACCACCACTTCCATGCCGGCCCGCGTGAGCAGGGCTTTGGCCAGCGCCTGGTTGATGGCATTGTCCTCTACCAGCAGCACCCTGGCACCTTTGAGCGCAGCGGCCACGTCGGACTTTTCCACGGGAGCGGCCCGCGCAGGTGAAGCTGGGAGCGCTGCGACCGTGGCGACGCGGGCCGACAGCGCCGCTGTTACCACCTTGCGCAGGTGCGAGGGCAGGAAGGGTTTGGTCAGTACGCCTTGCAGTTCCACGCCGCGCCGCAGGGCGGAATCCTTGACCTCGTACTGGCCAAAGGCCGTCACCATGACCACCGCCGGTGGCTTGGGCAACTGCAATTCGCGAAGCCGCAGCACGGTGTCAAGCCCATTGAGCACCGGCATCTTCGAGTCAATCAGCAGCAGGGCAAAAGGCGCCGTGCTGCCTTCGTCGCGCAGGCGTTCCAGCGCGGTTTCGCCGCTATTGGCCACCTCCACCACCAGGCCCAGTTGCTGGAGCATTTTCGAGAGCAACTCGCTGGCGGCGGGGTTGTCGTCCACGACCAGCGCCCGGACGCCGTGCAGCACGCTCGCATCGTGCAAGGCGGGAATGGCCGCTGTGTCGGGGGCGCTGAGCCTGACGGTGAAATGGAATGTAGAGCCTTGTCCGGGCAGGCTTTCGACCCAGATCCGTCCCCCCATCAGTTCCACCAACCGCTTGGAAATTGTCAGTCCCAGGCCGCTGCCACCGTAGCGGCGCGACATGGAGGTGTCGGCCTGGCTGAAGGATTGGAACAGTCGATCGACCTGGGAGGCGTCCATGCCGATGCCCGAGTCGCGCACGTAAAAATGCAGCTCCACCTGGGTGCCAGCCCGGTGGTGTACTTGGACACCGATGATCACTTCGCCCGCATCGGTGAACTTGACCGCGTTGCCGGCAATGTTGGTCAAGACTTGGCTGAGCCGCAGCGGGTCGCCTTGCAACTGCATGGGCACATCGGGCGCCGTGGCGTAGAGCAGCTCGATGCCCTTGTCCTCGGCCTTGATGCCCAACAAGTTGGCCAGGTTGTCCATGAGCTCGGCGAGGTCGAAAGGAATGTGCTCCAGTTCCATCCGGTCCGACTCGAGTTTGGAGAAGTCCAGAATGTCGTTGATGATGCCGAGCAAGCCCTCGGCAGAGCGGTGCACCTTTTCCACGTAGCCGCGCTGTTCCTCGCTCAGGTCTGTGTCCAGCGCCAGATACGACATGCCGATGATCGCGTTCATGGGCGTGCGTATCTCGTGGCTCATGTTGGCCAGAAAATCGGCTTTCACCTGCGCGGCCTGTTGCGCCAGCTCGGTGGCCTGTACAAGCTCCTCGTTCTTGTGTTGCAGGTGGGTCAGCAACTCGCCCCGCGAAAGGCGGGCCACCAAGTCGCGCAAAATCCCATCCTGGGGCAAAGGCGTGGTTGCCAGCAGTGGGTAGTTGAGTTGCATGGGCGGGCCGGCAACCCACTGGCCCAGGTGTATGCCTGGCAGGTCTTTGGGTGTTTCTGCGGCCATGCCCTGGGGCAAAAAACCGAGCACGATGCCCCGCGGGGTGGTGTTGGTCTCCAGCCACCAGTCCAGCGCAAAAGCGCCTGCTGCCGCCAGCCCCCAGCGGCAAAACACCGACAGTTCTGCCGCCAGCCGGCCCGCCACAATCGGGTCATTCGTCAGGGCCAGGGCGACTTCGCGGGCCTTGCGGCGGACTTCGATGACCGACTCGGCCGAGGCCACTGGCGTGCGCCCCAGGTGCAGGCGTTTGGTACCGGTTGCCGGGTTCATGTCGACATGCGGAGCGTGACCACTCGGTCCACGTCCTGCAGCCCGCGGGCGGTGATGAGGTCGGAGGTGTCCACGCCGGCGCCAGCCAGAAACGCCACCACACCGGGTTGCAGACCAATCAGCACCGGCACTGCACCAAGAAAACGCGCCATACTGGCCACCCCTTGCATGGCTGCGAATTCCTCAAGGTCTATCACGTCGACGGCAGACACATCGAAGACGACCATTTTCAGGCCGTGTGCCTGCAACAGCCCCAGCACTTCGGTCTGCAACCGCTCCATGATGTCACCCGTCAGATCGCCCTGCAGCGTGACCAGCAGCCGGTCTTTGAGAAGGCTGGTGGAAATGCCGCTGCGCGTTTCTCCCCACATGCTCGGACACCCTTAAGAACTGGCTTCAAGCGGGCGCTTGCTGAAGGCGGATTTCGGCGTTGAGGGTCTTCAGGGCAATCTCGAACGCGTCTTTCAGGGTGGCGGTGGTTTTCACTTCGCCCACGCTGGTGCCCAGCTCGACCAGGGTGCGCGCAATGCTGGGCGAGATCCCAGAGATGATGGCCTCGCAGCCCATCAGCCGCGTGGCCTTGGTGATCTTGATCAGCTGGTTTGCCACGTCGGTGTCGATCGCAGCCACACCGCTGATGTCAAGCACGAACACCTTGGCGCTGGTTTCGGCGATGCGCGCCAGCGTCTTGTTCATGATGTCCTGGGTGCGATTGGCGTCCACGATGCCCAGCAGCGGCAGCAGCAAAATCCCTTCCCAGATCGGGGTGACGGGCGTGGAGAGCTCCTGCAAGGCCTGAGCGCTGTCTGCCAAGCGTTGCTTCTGGATGCGCGAAATCTCGTCCACTGCCAGGTAGGTGTCGAGAAAGATCTGCTTGGAAACGGCTTTGATCATGTCGTCCAGCTGCGCCGGTGCAGGCTGGACGCGCCTCAAGGCGTCGGTGAGCAGGTCCAGCGACACACCCATGCCGGCAAAGTAGATCTCGTTGGGCAAGTCGATGCGGGCGTGAACGGCACCCACATGTCGGCGGTCCATCACGTATTGCTCGTCGATGTCGGCCTGGAAAAAAGTTTTCCAGTTGCCGAGCTGCAGGCTTTGCACCCGTTTCAGGTTCGTGGGGTTGTCACCGAAAAACTGGGAGAACTCCTCGCGTTCCCGCAACCAGTCGTACCAGCGCTCGATGAAGGAAGGGATATGGTCTTTGAGCAGCAACCCGGCTTCACGCACCAACTGATGGTCTTCTGCGGTGATGTTGAATTTCGCTTTGACGCGCTCGATTTCTGCTTTCATGACGGTACCCAAGGGGCGGAAATTAAGTGAACCAGTGATGCAGCGCTGCGCAGGCCGCAGGGCATTCTGTGAAATTGTGCCACTCTGGGTGGCGGCGGCCGCGGGCGGGGCGCAGTGGCCCTGTCACACGGCCCAGGTTGACCCGTGTTCGGGCACCATGGCGTGCCAGCGCAGTTCGCTTTCGATGCGCCGGCGCAGGCAGTCCGACGCTTCCTGGTCGCCGTGGACGACGAACGCCCGATGCGGCTGGCCAGGGATGGCGCGCAGCCACTGCATGAGCTGGCCCGCGTCGGCATGGGCCGAGGCGGACTGCAGTTGCGCCACCTCGGCCCGTACCGCAACGTCCTGTCCGTGGATGCGCAGGCTGGCCCCCCCGTTGGCCAGGGTGGCGCCGCGGGTGCCGGGCGCCTGGTAGCCGGTGAGGATGACCATGTTGCGGTGGTCGCCCAAGTACTGCACCAGGTGGTGCAGCACGCGCCCGCCGGTGGCCATGCCGCTGGCGGCCAGGATCACCTTGGGCCCGTGGTGGCCCGCAATCGCCTTGGATTCGTCCGGGGTGCGCACCATCTTCGCCACTTTGGCCATGGCGTTGCACTGCGCCGCGTTGAGCCGGTGCTCGCCCAGGTGCTGGGTGAAGGCGTGGGTGCTGTGGATGGCCATGGGGCTGTCGAGGTACACCGGCAGCGAGGCCGGCAGCCGCCGCTGGTGCTTCAGTTCGGCCACCGCGTGCAGCAGGGCCTGGGCGCGGCCCACGGCAAACACCGGCACCACGGCGGTGCCACCGCGGGCGGCCACTTTTTCCAGCAAGGGGGCGAGTTCGTCGATCAGGTTGTCGTCGGGGTGGTTGCGGTCGCCGTAGGTGGATTCGACGATCACCGCGTCGGCGCCCGGCGGCGGGTCGGGCGGCAGCATGATGAGGTCGTCGGGGCGGCCCAGGTCGCCCGAGAACAGCAGCCGTTTGCCCCCCACTTCCAGCGACACGCTGGAGGCACCCAGGATGTGCCCGGCGCCGTAGAAACGGGCCTTCCAGCCGTGAATGGGCTCGAACTCGTGCAGCGGTGGCACGGTTTTGAGCTGCTTGAGGCTGCGGGCCGCATCGTCTTCGGTGTAGAGGGGCAGGGCCGGGGCGTGTTTGGAGAAACCGTGCCGGTTGGCGAAGTCGGCGTCTTCTTCCTGGATGTGCCCGCTGTCGGGCAGCAGGATGTCGCACAGGTCGCGCGTGCCGGGCGTGCACCACGCCTTGCCCTTGAAGCCTTCCTTGACCAGCAGCGGGAAATAGCCACTGTGGTCCAGGTGGGCGTGGGTGAGGATGACAGCCTGCAGGTGGTTGGGCTCGAAGGGCAGGGGCGTGCGGTTGCGCAACCGCAGCTGCTTGTAGCCCTGGAACAGACCGCAGTCCACCAGCAGGCGCTGGCCCTCGAACTGCACCAGGAATTTGGAGCCGGTCACGGTGCCGGCTCCGCCCAAGAAGGTGATCTGGACGCTCATGCGCCCATTTCACCACAGCTCGTCAGGAAAAGAAGGCCTTGGCCTTCTCGAACCAGCCTTTGTCGTTGGGGCTGTGCTTGTGGCCGCCCTTCTGGAACGACTCGTCGAGCTCGCGCAGCAGCTTGCGCTGGTGTTCGGTGAGCTTGACCGGCGTTTCCACCGCAATGTGGCAGTACAGGTCGCCCGGGTAGCTGGAGCGCACGCCCTTGATGCCGCGGCCGCGCAGACGGAAGGTCTTGCCGTGCTGAGTGCCTTCGGGGATGTCGATGGTGGCCTTGCCCCCCAAGGTGGGCACGGCAATCTCGCCGCCCAGCGCCGCGGTGGTGATGCTCACCGGCACCTGGCAGTGCAGGTCGTCGCCGTCGCGCTCAAAAATGTCGTGCTTGCGGATGCGGATTTCGATGAACAGGTCGCCCGCCGGGCCGCCGTTGCGCCCAGGCTCGCCGTTGCCGGCCGAGCGGATGCGCATGCCGTCGTCGATGCCGGCCGGGATCTTGATTTCCAGCGTCTTGTGCTTTTTGAGCTTGCCCTGGCCGTTGCAGCTGGTGCAGGGCTCGGGGATGATCTTGCCGCTGCCGTGGCAGTGCGGGCAGGTCTGCTGCACGCTGAAAAAGCCCTGGCGCATCTGCACCACACCGGCGCCGTTGCAGCTGGGGCAGGTCTTGACGCTCGTGCCGGGCTTGGCGCCGCTGCCGCTGCAGGTGTCGCAGTCTTCCCAGCTGGGGATGCGGATCTGCGCGTCCTTGCCGTGGGCGGCCTCTTCCAGTGTGATCTCCATGGCGTAGGACAGGTCGCTGCCACGGTAGACCTGACGCCCCCGGCCACCGCCACGCTGGCCGCCAAAGATGTCGCCGAAGATGTCGCCGAAGGCGTCGGCAAAGCCGCCGAACCCTTCGGGGCCGCCCGGGCCGCCGCGCATGTTGGGGTCGACACCGGCGTGGCCGTACTGGTCGTAGGCGGCCCGCTTCTGCGGGTCGCTCAGCATCTCGTAGGCCTCTTTGACCTCTTTGAACTTTTCTTCGGCTTCCTTGGCCTTGTCCCCCTGGTTGCGGTCAGGGTGGTACTTCATGGCCAGCTTGCGGTACGCCTTCTTGATGTCGTCGTCGCTGGCGTTCTTGGCCACGCCCAGGATGTCGTAAAAGTCTCGTTTGGCCATGTCAAATCAGGGTTGCTCGTTGAGTGCAAACGCCGCGCCGGTCACGGCAGTGCCCGGGCGCGGCGGCGAAGCACAGGCGGCCTCCCTCGGGGAAAGCCGCGGCACCGTCGTCAGTCTTTCTTGACTTCCTTCACTTCGGCGTCGACCACGTCGTCATCGGCCGGGCGGCTGCCACCGGCTTGCTGGGCCCCTTCGGCGCCCGCAGCTCCGGTGGCGGCCTGGCTGGCCTGCATGTCGGCGTACATTTTCTCACCCAGCTTCTGGCTGGCGGTCATCAGCTCGTTGGTTTTGGCTTCAATGGCTTCTTTGTCGTCGCCCTTGACGGCCTCTTCCACGTCCTTGATGGCGGCTTCGATCTTGTCCTTCTCGCCGGCTTCCAGCTTGTCGCCGTATTCGGTCAGGCTCTTGCGCACCGAGCTCACCAGGGCGTCGGCCTGGTTGCGGGCCTGCACCAGCTCGACCTTCTTCTTGTCTTCGGCGGCGTTGAGTTCGGCGTCTTTCACCATCTTCTGGATTTCCTCTTCGGTCAGGCCCGAGTTGGCTTTGATGGTGATCTTATTTTCCTTGCCGGTGCCCTTGTCCTTGGCGCCCACGTGCAGGATGCCGTTGGCGTCGATGTCGAAGCTCACCTCGATCTGGGGGATGCCGCGCGGGGCCGGCGGGATGCCTTCGAGGTTGAATTCACCCAGCAGCTTGTTGCCGGCGGCCATCTCGCGTTCACCCTGGAACACCTTGATCGTCACGGCCGGCTGGTTGTCGTCGGCAGTGGAGAACACCTGGCTGAACTTGGTCGGGATGGTGGTGTTTTTGGTGATCATCTTGGTCATGACACCGCCCATGGTCTCGATGCCCAGCGACAGCGGGGTCACGTCGAGCAGCAGCACGTCCTTGCGGTCACCGGAGAGCACCTGGCCCTGCACGGCGGCACCCACAGCCACCGCTTCGTCG
>JAUWAE010000054.1 GCA_030602185.1 Comamonadaceae bacterium | reverse complement strand
TTGCCCAGATCGGTGGCAAGCCCGCGCCGGCCGTGGGCTGGGCGCTGGGGGTGGAGCGCATTCTGGAACTGCTCAAGGCGCAGAATCGCCTGCCTGCCGTGCCCGTGCCAGACTGCTACGCCATCGTGCCGCAAGCGCAAGGGCAGGCCGCCGTGATGCAGGCGCTGCGCGCCTTGCGCCAGGCCGGTGTGGCAGTGCAGATGCACGCGGGTGGCCCAGACGGGCAGGGCAGCATGAAGTCCCAGTTCAAGAAGGCCGATGCCAGTGGCGCGCGCTACGCGCTCATCTTCGGTGAGAGTGAGCTGGCGGCCGGTCAGGTGGCGGTCAAACCACTGCGGGCCGATGCACAGGGCGCGATCACCGGGCAGACGGTGCTGCCGCTGGCCGAGGTTGCCGCCTGGGCGGCACGGCTGCGCTGAGCCAGGGCGCGCGCGGCCCCGCGCAACGCCTACAATCCCGCAACACAGGAAAGAACGGAGCGGCAGTCCCGCATGGCCACGCATTACGACCTCGAAGAACAGGAACAGATCGCCCAGCTCAAGCACTTCTGGGCGAAGTACGGCAACCTCATCACCTGGGCCCTGATCGCTGTCCTGGGGGCCTTTGCCGCCTGGAACGGCTGGCAGTACTGGCAGCGCAAGTCGGCGCTGGAAGCGGCGGCGCTTTACGACGAACTCGACCGCGCCGTACAGGGCGGCGATGCCGACCGCGTCAAGCGCGTCTGGGGTGACCTGCAGCAGAAGGCGGCCCGCACCGCCCAGGCCCACCAGGGCGGCTTGCTGGCCGCCCGTGCCCTGGAGTCCGCCGGCCAACTCGACGAGGCCCGCCAGGCCCTGTCAATGGTGGTGGACAAGTCCTCCGACGCGGCCCTCGTGTCGGTGGCTCGCCTGCGCCTGGCGACCGTGGAACTGCAGGCCCAGCAGCCCGAGGCGGCTCTGAAATGGCTGGCCACGGGCATCGCTCCCGAATTTGCCGCGCTGGCGGCCGACCGCAAGGGCGACGTCTTGCAAGCCCAAGGGCAAGCCGAGGCGGCCCGTGCCGCTTACCGCGAAGCCTGGACAGCGCTTGAGCCCGGGCTGGATTACCGCCGCATCGTCGAAGCCAAGCTGAACGCGCTCGGGGTTGACCCCGGCGCCTCGTCCACACAGGAGTCTGCCCGGTGAAAGTGTTCCGCTTTGTGGCCCCGTTCCGGGGCACCCGCTTGCTGCCATTGTTGGCCTTGACGGCCGCCCTTGCGGCCTGTTCCAGTGGCAACAAGCGCCCCGAACCGACCCCGCTGGCCCCGGTCAGCGCCCTGGTGCCCGCCCGCCAGGCCTGGACGGTCAACGTCGGGGCGGTCGATCCGCTGACGGTGCCTGCGGTGCATGTGGACACCCTGGTGCTCGCGAACGCCGCCGGGGTGGTGCATGCGCTGGACACGCGCAATGGCCAGAGCCGCTGGCAGGTGGACGTCAAATCGCCGTTGTCCGCCGGCGTCGGCACCGACGGCACCGTGGCGGCGGTGGTGACGCGTGGCAACGAGCTGGTCGCCGTGGCGGCCACTGGCGAGCGTTGGCGCGTGCGCCTGTCGGCGCGGGTGTTCACGCCGCCACTGGTGGCTGGGCAGAGGGTCTTTGTGCTGGCCGCCGACCGCAGTGTCTCGGCCTACGACGGGCAGACCGGCGCCCGCCTGTGGTCACAGGCGGCGCGCGGCACCGATCCGCTGGTGCTGCAGCAGCCTGGCGTGCTGTTGGCGGTGGGCGACACCTTGGTGGCGGGCGTGGCCGGCCGGCTGGTCGGCCTCAATCCGCTCAACGGGGCCGTGCGCTGGGATGCGGCAATCGCCCGCCCGCGCGGTATCAACGAAATCGAGCGCCTCGTCGACCTCGTCGGTCGGGTGGGGCGCGAAGACGACACCGTCTGTGCCCGGGCCTTCCAGGCCGCCGTGGGTTGTGTCGACGCCGGCCGCGGCACGGTGCTGTGGACCCAGCCCGCCGACGGTGCGACCGGCGTGCACCTCGATGCCGATCGGGTGTATGGCGTCGAAAGCAATGGTCGCGTCGTGGCCTGGCAGCGCCGCAATGGCGAGCGCGCCTGGACCAACGACCGGCTCCTGCACCGCGGGGTGACTGCGCCCCTGGCCGCGGGCCGCTCGATCATGGTCGGCGATGCCCAGGGCTTTGTTCACCTGCTTGCGCGCGAAGACGGCGCCATCCTCAACCGCCTGCCCACCGATGGTTCCGCCATCGTCGCCGGCCCCTATCTCGCAGGCAGCACGCTCGTGGCGGTGACCCGCAACGGCGGCGTGTACGGCTGGCGCCCCGAATGAAACCTATCATCGCCCTGGTGGGCCGCCCCAACGTGGGCAAGTCCACCCTGTACAACCGCCTGACCAAGTCGCGTGACGCGATCGTGGCCGACTTTCCGGGCTTGACCCGCGACCGCCATTACGGCAGCGCGCGGCTGGGCAAACGGGAGTTCATCGTCATCGACACCGGCGGTTTTGAGCCCGACGCTGGCAGTGGCATCTACAAAGAAATGGCCAAGCAGACCCGCCAGGCGGTGGCGGAGTCGGATGTGGTGATTTTCGTGCTCGACGCCCGCGCGGGCTTGAGCGCCCAGGACCACGACATCGCCAACTACCTGCGCAAGCTGGACAAGCCCTGCCTGCTGGTGGCCAACAAGGCCGAGGGCATGAAGGCCGGAGCCCAGCTGTCGGAGTTCTACGAGCTGGGTCTTGGCGAGGTGATCCCGGTGTCGGCCGCGCACGGTCAGGGCGTGCGCGCCATGGTGGAGGCGGCCCTGGACCGCCTGCACTGGCCGGAAGAAGCCGACGCCGAGGCTGCGCCCGAAGACGATGTCATCCGCCTGGCGGTGGCCGGTCGCCCGAACGTGGGCAAATCCACGCTCATCAATGCCTGGCTCGGCGAAGAACGCCTGGTGGCGTTCGACCTGCCCGGCACCACCCGCGATGCGATCTCGGTGCCGTTCGAACGCAACGGGCAGAAATTCGAGCTGATCGACACCGCTGGCCTGCGGCGCAAGGGCAAGGTGTTTGAAGCGGTCGAGAAGTTTTCGGTGGTCAAGACGTTGCAGGCGATCGAGCGCGCACACGTCGTGCTGTTGCTGATCGATGCCACCCAGGGCGTGACCGATCAGGACGCCCACATCGCCGGGTTCATCCTCGACAGCGGCCGCTCGGTGGTGATTGCCATCAACAAGTGGGACGCCATCGACAGTTACCAGCGCGAGCAGCTGCAGCGCTCGATCGAAAGCCGACTGGCGTTTCTCAAATTCGCGCCCATGCACACCATCTCGGCGGTGAAGCGCCAGGGCATTGCTCCGCTGTGGAAGTCGATAGCCCAGGCCTACGCGTCGGCCACCAAGAAGATGTCCACGCCGGTGTTGACGCGCCTGCTGCAGGAGTCGGTGGCCTTCCAGGCCCCCAAGCGCAGCGGCATGTACCGCCCCAAGATGCGCTACGCCCACCAGGGTGGCATGAACCCGCCAGTCATCGTCATCCACGGCAACTCCCTCGAAGGGGTGAGCGACGCCTACAAGCGCTTCCTGGAAGGGCGTTTCCGCAAGGCCTTCGACTTGGTCGGCACCCCTTTGCGCATCGAATTCAAGACCTCGTCCAACCCCTACGACAGTGCCGACCACTGATGCTGTGCGCGCACGAATGCGCGCGCTGTGGTATGGTCTTGGTCCCAAAACTTATTGAACACGGAACATATCGTGAGCAACAACAAAGGCCAACTCTTGCAGGACCCGTTTCTGAACCAGCTCCGCCGTGAGCACGTGCCGGTGTCCATCTACCTCGTCAATGGGATCAAGCTGCAAGGACAGATCGAGTCCTTCGACCAGTACGTGGTGCTGCTGCGCAACACCGTGACCCAGATGGTGTACAAGCACGCCATTTCCACCATCGTGCCGGGCCGTCCGGTCCAATTCAGCGCGTCCCCTTCCAGCGACGCGGCCTGATCGGCCCATGCGCCCGTCAGCACCCATGCGGCGGGCGCACACAACCCCTTGAATTCCTCTTACGACTCTGACGACACACGGCCGGGCGTCATCCTGGTGGGTGTGGACCTTGGGCTGCCGCATTTCGACGCCGAGCTCGACGAACTTGCCCAATTGGCCGACACGGCCGGCTACCGGGTGCTGGACAAGGTCGTCTGCAAACGGCGCGCCCCCGACCCGGCGCTGTTCGTGGGCTCTGGCAAGGCCGACGAAATCAAGGCCTTGGCGGCGGGGCACGGGGCGGCCGAAGTGCTGTTCGACCAGGCCCTGAGTCCGGCTCAGCAGCGCAACCTCGAACGCTACCTGGAGCGGCCGGTCAACGACCGCATCCTGCTGATCCTGGAAATTTTTGCCCAGCGCGCCCGCAGCCACGAAGGCAAGTTGCAGGTCGAACTGGCGCGGTTGCAGTACCTCTCCACGCGGCTGGTGCGCCGCTGGTCCCACCTGGAGCGCCAGAGCGGTGGCATTGGCATGCGCGGTGGCCCGGGCGAAACCCAGATCGAACTCGACCGCCGCATGATCGGTGACGCCATCAAGCGCACCCGCGAACGGCTCGACAAGGTCAAGCGCCAGCGCAATACCCAGCGCCGCCAGCGGGAACGCCGTGGCGCCTACAACATTTCGCTGGTGGGCTACACCAACGCGGGCAAGTCCTCGTTGTTCAATGCGCTGGTCAAGGCGCGCGCCTACGCGGCCGATCAGCTTTTTGCCACGCTCGACACCACCACCCGCCAGATGTACCTGGGTGAAGTCGGGCGCAGCGTGTCATTGTCCGACACGGTGGGTTTCATTCGTGACCTGCCGCACACCCTGGTGGACGCCTTTGCCGCGACGCTGCAGGAGGCCCGAGATGCCGACTTGCTGCTGCACGTGGTGGATGCCTCCAACCCCGCGCACCCCGAGCAGGTGCGCAACGTGATGGCGGTGCTGCACGACATTGGCGCAGCCGATATCCCGCAGATCCTGGTGTTCAACAAACTCGACGCCATGCCGCCGGCGCAACAACCGGTGCAGCGGGTGGATACGGTGGAACTCGAAGGCCAGGAAGTGTCTCGTATATTCCTCAGTGCCCATACGGGGGAGGGATTGGATGCCTTGCGCCAGTTGCTGGCCCAGCGCCTCCAGCACCCGTTCGATGCGGCGGCCGTCGATGCCGAAGGGCCGTTGGCCGATTCGGCACAATAGACCCTAACGTTACCCAACCAAGAACCGCCTGTCATGAATCTGAACCTTCCGCCTCTGCGCCTGCCGGGCTGGCGCCGCGTCAAAGGCATGTTCAACCTCAACGACCCTCGCTGGGGCCGTGACGACGACAATGGCCCGCGCGACTCCTCTGGTGATGGCCGTGAGGGCGAAGGGCAGCCGGGCGGGCGTCGCGACGACGTACCTCCGCGCCAGAACCCGCGGCCGTCGGGCAGCAACCAGGGCCCCCCGGACCTCGACGAACTGTGGCGCGACTTCAACCGCAAGCTCGGTGGCCTGCTGGGTGCTGGCCGAGGCGGACGGGGTGGCAACGGAGGGCAGGGCGGCGGCATGCCAGGCTTCAAGCCCGACCCCAAGAGCACCGGCATCGGTGCGGGCCTGATCGTTGGTGTGGCCGCCCTGATCTGGCTGGGCACCGGCTTCTTCATCGTGCAAGAAGGCCAGCAGGCGGTGATCACCCAGTTCGGCAAGTACCACAGCACCGTGGGCGCCGGCTTCAACTGGCGTCTGCCGTACCCCATCCAGCGCCACGAATCGGTGTTCGTGACGCAGATCCGCTCGGTTGACGTCGGCCGCGACGCCATCGTGCGTGCCACCGGCCTGCGTGAATCGGCCATGCTGACCGAAGACGAGAACATCGTCGAGATCAAGTTCGCGGTGCAGTACCGCCTGAACGATGCTCGAGCCTACCTGTTCGCCAGCCGCGACCCCGATTCGGCCGTGTTGCGCGCGGCAGAGACCGCGGTGCGCGAGGTGGTGGGCAAGATGCGCATGGACGCCGCCCTGGCAGAGGAGCGTGACCAGATCGCCCCCCGAGTGCGCACGCTGATGCAAACCATCCTTGACCGTTATGGCGTGGGCATTGAGGTCGTGGGCATCAACCTGCAGCAGGGTGGTGTGCGTCCGCCCGAGCAGGTGCAGGCCGCGTTCGACGACGTGCTCAAGGCCGGTCAAGAGCGTGAGCGGGCCAAGAACGAAGCCGAGGCCTACGCCAACGACGTGGTCCCGCGGGCCCGCGGTACGGCGTCTCGCCTGCTGGAGGAAGCCGAAGGCTACAAGGCCCGCATCGTGGCACAGGCCCAGGGTGATGCCCAGCGTTTTCGCCTGATCCAGGCCGAGCACGCCAAGGCGCCGCAGGTCACGCGCGAGCGTCTCTACCTTGAAACCATGCAAGAGGTGTACAGCAGCGTCACCAAGGTGCTGATCGACACCCGCCAGAACTCCAACCTGCTGTACCTGCCGCTGGACAAGATCATGCAGTCGGCAGGTGCGCCTGCGCCGGCGGGTTCGGCTGCCGCGTCGAGCTCGGCCGCGTCCAGCCCGCCGCCACTCCTGCCGGGGTCCGACCCCCGCACCCGTGACGACGCGCGTTCCCGCGATCGCGAATCCCGCTGAACGCATGCACAGGGTCCAACCATGAACAAGATCGGCTTTGTCATTTCCTCGCTGCTGGTGGCGTTGGCCATCGCCAGCTCCATGCTGTTTGTCGTCGACCAGCGCCAATTTGGCGTGGTCTACCAGCTCGGCCAGATCCAGAAGGTGATCACCGAGCCGGGGCTCAACTTCAAGATGCCGCCGCCGTTCCAGAACGTTTCGTACATCGACAAGCGCCTGCTGACGCTCGAGAGCTCGGACACCGAACCGATGCTGACGGCCGAAAAACAGCGTGTCGTGATTGACTGGTACGTGCGCTGGCGCATCAGCGAACCCTCGGCCTACATCCGCAACGTCGGTCTGGACGAACGCGCTGGCGCGGTGCAACTCAACCGCGTGGTCCGCAACTCCTTCCAGGAGGAGGTGAACCGGCGCACCGTGCGTGAACTGTTGTCCACCCGCCGCGAGCAGCTGATGGCCGACGTCAAGCGCCAGGTACTGGCCGCGGTCAGCGGGGCTGAAAAGCCCTGGGGCCTGGACGTGGTGGACGTGCGTATCACCCGGGTCGATTACGCCGAAACCATCACCAAGTCGGTGTTCGACCGCATGGAGGCCGAGCGCAAGCGCGTGGCCAACGAATTGCGTTCCACCGGCTTTGCCGAAGGGGAAAAGATCCGCGCCGACGCCGACCGGCAGCGCGAGGTCATCATTGCCGAGGCCTTCCGCAACGCGCAGAAGGTCAAGGGCGAGGGTGACGCCGAGGCGGCCCGCGCGTACAGCGAGGCCTTCGGCCGTGACCCCGCGTTCGCGCAGTTCTACCGCAGCCTGGAAGCCTACCGCGCCAGCTTCGCCAGCAAGAACGACGTGCTGGTGGTCGACCCGTCGTCCGAGTTCTTCAAGGGCCTGCGCGGCAGCGCGCCTGCTGGCCGCTGAACCGTCTTGCCTGCTGTGTGACCCGCCGCCATGGCGGGTCGCTGCCTGCTTGCCGGTAGAATCACGTTTTTAACAGCCCCGCCTCATCCATGTCCGCCTGGGTCCTACCGGATCAAATCGCCGATGTCTTGCCTTCCGAGGCGCGGCACATTGAAGACCTGCGCCGCGCGTTGCTCGATACCGCGCGCGGGTTCGGCTACGAGCTGGTCGTGCCACCGTTGATCGAACACCTCGAGTCGCTCCTGACCGGCACCGGCGAAGCGCTGGGGTTGCAGACCTTCAAGCTGGTGGACCAGCTGTCGGGGCGCTCGCTCGGCTTGCGCGCCGACACCACACCGCAGGTGGCCCGGATCGACGCCCACCTGCTCAACCGCGCGGGTGTCACCCGCCTGTGCTACTGCGGCCCGGTGTTGCACGCCCGCATCGACCGCCCGCACGGCACCCGGGAGCCGCTGCAGCTGGGTGCCGAACTGTACGGCCATGCCGGGCTTGAGGCCGACCTGGAGGTCGTGGAACTGGCGTTGGCCAGCCTGCGGGCCGCTGGGCTGAGCCGCTTGGTGGTGGACCTGGCCGATGTTCGGCTGGTGGACACCCTGCTGGACGGTCTGGACCTGGCGCCCGAGACGGTATCGCGCATCCATGCGGCGTTGGCCGCGAAAGATGGCGCCGCGCTGAAACAGCTCGGCCAGGGCTTGCCAGCTGCGGTGCACGAAGGCCTGTGCCTGCTGCCCACGCTGTACGGCGGCCCCGAGGTGCTCGACACCGCGGCCGAACGCCTGATCGATGGTCCGGTGCTGCGTCAGGCCCTGGCCGACATGCGGTGGCTGGCCAGCCAACTGGCTGCCATCGATGGCGTCGATGTGTCGTTCGACCTGGCCGACCTGCGCGGTTACGCCTACTACACGGGCGTGCGTTTTTCCGTGTTTGGTGCCCGAGAGGGTGTCACGCCGGTGGAACTGGTTCGGGGTGGCCGTTACGACGAAGTCGGTGGCGTGTTCGGGCGCAAACGTCCGGCCGCGGGTTTCAGCCTGGACCTGAAAGAGCTCGTGCAGGTGCTGTCGGTGCCGGCACTGCAGCCAGCGATCCGCGCCCCCTGGGGCAGCGAGGCTGGTCTGCGCTCGGCCATCGCCCGGTTGCGCGCTGCGGGCGAAACGGTGGTCTGTGTGCTGCCGGGACATGAGCACGAGGTTGACGAGTTTCACTGCAACCGCGCCCTGGTCGAGCGCGGCGGGCAATGGGTGGTCGAGCCACTGGTGGCCTGATTTCCCCGATTTTGGATCCTGAAGACATGAGCGAAAACACTTTCAAGGCCCTTCCTGGGCGCAACGTCGTGGTCGTCGGCACCCAATGGGGTGACGAAGGCAAGGGCAAGCTGGTCGACTGGCTCACCGAGACCGCCAAGGGCGTGGTGCGCTTCCAGGGCGGGCACAATGCTGGCCACACGCTGGTGATCAACGGCGTCAAAACTGCGCTGCACCTCATCCCCAGCGGCATCATGCGACCGGGCGTGCGCTGCTACATCGGCAACGGTGTGGTGCTGTCGGTCACCAAGCTGCTGGAAGAGATCGTCGGGCTCGAGCAGGCCGGGGTGGAAGTGCGCTCCCGGCTGCGCGTGAGCGAAGCCTGTCCGCTGATCCTGCCCTTCCACGCGGCGCTGGACGTGGCCCGCGAGGCCGCCAAGGAGAAGGCTGGCACGGCCAAGATCGGTACCACCGGTCGCGGGATTGGCCCGGCTTACGAAGACAAGGTGGCGCGCCGTGCGTTGCGCGTGCAGGACCTGAAGCAACCCGAGCGCTTCGCCACCAAGCTGCGCGAGTTGCTCGATGTCTACAACCATGCACTGGCGTACCTGGGTGCGGCGGACATGGCCTGGGGCCCAGCCTTCGAAGGGTTCCTGCAGGACGGTCGCATCCAGTTCGAGCCGGTGTACGCCCAGGCCATGCAGCAAGCCGAATTGCTCAAGCCCATGATCGCCGACGTGTCGCGCGAGCTCAATGAGGCGCACAAGGCCGGCGTCAACCTGCTGTTCGAGGGCGCCCAGGGCACCTTGCTCGACATCGACCACGGTACCTACCCCTTCGTGACCTCCAGCAACTGCGTGGCCGGCAACGCGGCCGCCGGTGCGGGCGTGGGCCCGGGCCTGCTGCATTACGTCCTGGGCATCACCAAGGCCTATTGCACCCGCGTCGGCGGCGGTCCGTTCCCCACCGAGCTCGACTGGGAGACCGAAGGCACCCCTGGCTGGCACATGGCCACGGTGGGCGCCGAGAAGGGCACCACCACCGGCCGTGCCCGCCGCTGCGGCTGGTTCGACGCTGCGCTGCTCAAGCGCTCGGCCCAGGTCAACGGCCTCAGTGGCCTGTGCATCACCAAGCTCGATGTGCTCGACGGTCTGAAAGAACTCCAGCTGTGCGTGGGCTACCGGCTCGATGGTGAAATCATCGACATCCTGCCCATGGGCGCCGACGAGATCGCCCGCTGCGAGCCGATCTACGAAACCCTGCCGGGCTGGAGCGAGTCGTCGGTGGGCGTGACGCGGTACGAGGACCTGCCGCCCAATGCCCAGCACTACCTCAGCCGCATCGAGGCCGTGACCGGCGTGCCGGTGCACGTCGTGTCGACCAGCCCCGACCGCGACCACACCATCCTGCTGCACCACCCGTTCGCGGCCTGACGGCCCGCAGCGCCTTCAGCCCGAACCGACCCACGCCAAGGAGTCCGCGATGCTCACCGAAGACGGCAAGCACCTGTACGTGTCGTACGACGAGTACCACAACCTGATCGAGAAGCTTGCCATCAAGGTGCACCAGTCGGGCTGGCAGTTTGACACCATCCTGTGTCTGGCCCGGGGCGGCATGCGGCCCGGCGACATCCTGAGCCGCATCTTTGACAAGCCGCTGGCCATCATGTCGACCAGCTCCTACCGCGCCGAGGCTGGTACGGTGCAGGGGCACCTGGACATCGCCCGTTACATCACGACGCCCCAGGGCGAGATCGCGGGCAAGGTGCTGCTGGTCGATGACCTGGCCGACTCCGGGCACACGCTCAAGGCGGTCATCGAGACGCTGCGCACCCATTACTCACCGATCACCGAGCTGCGCAGTGCGGTCATCTGGACCAAAGCGGTGTCGGTGTTCACGCCCGATTATTCGGTCGAGTACCTCGCCACCAACCCGTGGATTCATCAGCCGTTCGAAGGCTACGACAGCATGCGGCCGGAGCAGCTCCTGGCCAAGTGGAAGGTCTGATGGCCGCACCGGATCCGGCCGTGTCCACCGGGCTGATCCACCACCCCTACCGGCCGCCCGACACCTTTGAGGCGGTGGCGCCTGGGGTGCACAAAGCCTCGACGGTGCTGTTCCCTAACGTGGCGGCCATGCGCAGCCGCGACTGGAAAAACAAGTCCGCCTACACCTACGGCCTGCACGGGACGCCCACCACCTTCATGCTCGAAGAGCGCATCGCCTCGCTGGAAGGGGGGCGCCATTGCGTGTTGACCCCGAGCGGGCTTTCGGCGATCGCCCTGGTGGACATGGCCTGCCTGCGCGCCGGCGAAGAAGTGCTCATTCCCGACAACGCCTACGGCCCGGGCAAGGCTTTCGCCGAAGGTGAACTCGCCGCGTGGGGCGTGGCCCATCGCTACTACGACCCCATGGACCCGGCCGATCTGGCTGCCAAGATCGGTCCGGCCACCCGGCTGGTCTGGCTCGAGGTGCCCGGTTCCGTCACCCTGGAGTACCCCGATCTGGGCGCGCTCGTGCAGGTGGTGGACCAGGCCAATGCGGTCCGAGGCGGGGACGCCCGGCCGGTGCTGACGGCGCTGGACAACACCTGGGGCGCCGGCATCGCGTTCCAGCCCTTCGACTTTGGCGTAGATATCAGCGTGCAGGCGCTCACCAAGTACCCCAGCGGGGGGGCTGACGTGCTGATGGGCTCCGTGGTGACGCGCGACGAGGCCTTGCACCGCCTGGTGTTGCTGACGCACATGCGCCTGGGGCTGGGGGTCGGTGCGAACGACGCCGAGCTGGTGCTGCGTGGTCTGCCGTCCATGGCCTTGCGCTACCGGGCCCAGGATGCAACGACCCGGGAGCTCGCCCATTGGCTGCAAGCCCAGCCTAGGGTCGCACAGGTGTTTCACCCTGCCTTGCCCACCTCACCGGGCCACGTGCACTGGGTGCGCGATGCCAGCGCTGCGGCTTGCCTGTTGAGTGTGGTGTTCGAACCTTCGGTGGCACCGGAACGGGTGGATGCATTTTGCGACGCACTGCGCCTGTTCCGACTCGGCTACAGCTGGGCGGGTCCGATCAGCCTGTGTGTGCCGTACGACATTCCCGCCATGCGGCGCACGCCGTGGCCGCACGCCGCCCGCCTGGTGCGCCTGGCGGTGGGGCTCGAGGACGTGAACGACCTCCGGGCCGACCTCTCTCAGGCGCTCACCGCACTCTCCTGAGCCACGAGCTGCGCGGCAAGCGCATGCAACGACGCTGCCGAGCGGTCGGGCAGGGGGCATGGCAGGGCCTCGCCGTACTGCTTGAAATTGCGGCGAATGGACGCGGCGTACACCGGGTCGTAATGCTTGGACAGCAGTTCGCGCACCACCACTTCCGGGTGACCCGCCTGCACGGTACGGACCCAGCCTTCCACCACTTCGTGCCCCCGCAGCTCGGTCAACGCCCTTAGCCGCTCGCAGAAAAACGCCTGGTCTTGGACGAAGAAGTCGTAGTCTTCCAGCAGCAGCGCCACCCGCTCCTCGTCGGGCAGTTGCAGGTCCAGGCAGGGGCTCGCGCGCATCGCGTCCATCAGGGCGTCGGGCACGCGCAGGTTGCCCACCTTCTTGCTTTCGCTTTCCACGTACACCACCCGATCGGTGGAGAAGCTGCGCAGGGCTTCCCAGACCAGCGTGTCGAAATGCTTCTGGCTCGGCTGGGGCTGGCCCGGCACCACGCCCAGCACCGAGCTGCGGTGGTTGGCCAGGCCTTCGAGGTCCAGCACCTGCGCGCCTTGCTCGGCCAGCGCCTGCAGCAGCCGCGTTTTGCCAGAGCCGGTGGGGCCGCACACCACCCGGTAGCGCAGCCGCGTGGCCAGGAACGGCAGCTCGGCCAGCAGGGCGTTGCGCCAGGCCTTGTAGCCGCCCTCGATCAAGGTGACCTGAAAGCCGATGGCGCCGAGGATGGTGGCCAGGGCCCCACTGCGGTTGCCCCCGCGCCAGCAGTACACCAGCGGCTTCCAGCCTTTGGGCTTGTCAAGCACCTCGCGCTCGATGTGGGCGGCGATGTTGCGGGCCGACAGCGCCGCACCGCGTTTCTTGGCTTCGAACGCATTGACCTGTTTGTACATCGTCCCGATGGTGATGCGCTCGGTGTTGTCGAGCGTTGGCCAGTTGACCGCGCCGGGCAGGTGGTCTTCGGTGTATTCGTCTTGGGTGCGGGCGTCTATGACGGTGTCAAAGTCGGTGAGGCGGGCGGCCACTTCGTGGGCTGCTAGGGTGTGCACGGGCATGGGTGGGGGTCAGCCTTTCGGCAAGAGTCGGCGCAGTTCGGGCCACACATTGTCCAGCATTCGGGGCTGGGCCGATTCGTTCGGGTGGATCCGGTCGGGCTGGAAGTAGGCCACCGGGTCGGGGCCATCGGCCACCCCGCGCAACAGGAAGGGCACGAGCGCCGCCGATTCCTGCTGGGCCACCTGGCGGTAGATCTGCCTGAATTCCTCGGCGTAGCGGGCGCCGTAATTGGGTGGCATTTCCATGCCCACGAGCAACACGCGGGCGCCCGCTTCGCGGCTTGCGCGGGCCATGGCGCGCAGGTTGTCGCGGGTCATGTCCAGTGGCAGGCCGCGCAAGGCGTCGTTGCCACCCAGCTCGATCACCACCACGGCCGGTCGGTGGGTTTGCAGCAGCGCTGGCAGGCGCGAGCGGCCACCCGAGGTCGTGTCGCCACTGACGCTGGCGTTGACCACCCGCAGCCCACGGCCGTCCTGGCTCAGCCGCTGCTCCAGCAGGGTGACCCAGCCGCTGCCCCGGCGCAGACCGTATTCTGCGCTCAGCGAATCGCCCACGACCAGCACCACCGGCGCGTTCTGGCTACCAGCCCTGGCAGAAAACCCCAATCCCGCGCCGAGCGCGGTGAACAGGGTAAAGTGGCGTCGGTTCATCGGAAAGTGGGTGTACATGTCGGATGTGATGATTGCGGTGCAACGGGTGTCCAAGTCGGTGACGGACTCGACCGGTACGCTGGAGATTCTGCGCGAAGTCGACTTCGAGCTCCACCGGGGCGAGACGGTGGCCATCGTTGGCGCGTCCGGCTCGGGCAAGAGCACTTTGCTGTCCATCGTCGCCGGGTTGGATACACCGACCAGTGGAACGGTTCACATCGACGGGACCGACATTTTTGCCCTGAACGAAGACCAGCGTGCCGCCTTGCGGGCGCAGAAGGTCGGCTTCGTCTTCCAGAGCTTCCAGTTGTTGGGCAACCTGACGGCGCTGGAGAACGTGATGCTGCCGCTGGA
>JAUWAE010000083.1 GCA_030602185.1 Comamonadaceae bacterium | reverse complement strand
CCAATACGTCCGGCGGCGCCTCTCGCCCGAGGGGGCGGCGGCGGGCGAGCTCAATGGGGTCATCATCGGGCTGGACCTGCTGCCCATGGAGCCGGTCGAGGGGGTGCAATACATCCAGGGCGATTTCCGGGAGGAGGCCGTGCTGGCCCAGCTGGAGCAGGCGCTGAAGCTGCCGGACGGCGCCAGCCGGCCGGTGGATGTGGTGGTGTCGGACATGGCGCCGAACCTGTCGGGGGTGGAGTCGGTGGATGCGGCGCGCATCGCACACCTGGTGGAACTCGCGGTGGACTTTGCCCGGCAGCACCTGAAGAGAGATGGCGCGCTGGTGGTCAAGCTGTTCCATGGCAGCGGCTACAACGAGCTGGTCAAGCTGTTCAAGGACACGTTCCGGGTGGTCAAGCCCCTCAAGCCCAAGGCTTCGCGAGACAAATCGTCGGAAACCTTTTTGGTGGGTATGGGTCTGAAGTAAGCCGATTTGGGATATTAATGGCGTTGATACAGAGGTTTACCGGTCGCGCAGGGGCGCCCAGGCCTTGAAACCCCTAAAATGGCCCTGAATTGGGCAGGTACGAATACAGCAGGAGCCTTTCTTGAACAACCAGTGGTTTTCCAAAGTGGCCGTGTGGATGGTGATCGCCATGGTGCTGTTCACCGTCTTCAAGCAGTTTGACGGACGCACCACAGCAGGCGCCGGCTACATGGGCTATTCCGAGTTCCTCAACGAGGTCAAGGCCCAGCGCATCAAGAGTGCCACCATCCAGGAAGGCAGTGGCGGTACCGAAATCGTGGCCGTCACGGTGGACGACCGGCGCGTGCGCACCAACGCCACCTACCTGGACCGCGGTCTGGTCGGCGACCTGATCGCCAACGACGTGAAGTTTGACGTTCGTCCGCGCGAGGAAGGTTCGTTGCTCATGACGCTGCTGGTCAGCTGGGGGCCGATGCTGCTGTTGATCGGGGTGTGGGTGTACTTCATGCGCCAGATGCAAGGCGGCGGCAAGGGCGGGGCGTTCAGCTTTGGGAAGAGCAAGGCCCGCATGCTGGACGAGAACGCCAATACCGTGACCTTTGCCGACGTGGCCGGCTGCGACGAGGCCAAGGAAGAAGTCAAGGAAGTGGTCGACTTCCTGAAAGACCCCTCCAAGTTCCAGAAACTGGGCGGGCGCATTCCGCGTGGTTTGCTCCTGGTGGGCCCACCCGGTACCGGCAAGACGCTGCTGGCCAAGTCGATTGCCTGCGAGGCCAAGGTGCCGTTCTTCAGCATTTCGGGTTCCGACTTCGTGGAAATGTTCGTGGGCGTGGGTGCGGCCCGTGTGCGCGACATGTTCGAGAACGCCAAAAAGAACGCGCCCTGCATCATCTTCATCGACGAGATCGACGCGGTGGGCCGCCAGCGTGGTGCCGGCCTGGGCGGCGGCAACGACGAACGCGAGCAGACCCTCAACCAGATGCTGGTCGAGATGGATGGCTTCGAGACCAACATGGGCGTGATCGTGATTGCCGCGACCAACCGCCCGGACATCCTGGACGCTGCGCTGCTGCGCCCCGGCCGTTTCGACCGCCAGGTCTATGTGACGTTGCCCGACATCCGCGGCCGCGAGCAGATCCTGAACGTTCACATGCGCAAGAGCCCGATTGGCACGGACGTGAGCGCCGAGATCATCGCCCGGGGTACCCCTGGCATGAGCGGTGCCGACCTGGCCAATCTGTGCAACGAGGCCGCGCTGATGGCCGCCCGCCGCAACGCCCGTGTGGTGGAGATGCAGGACTTCGAGAAGGCCAAGGACAAGATCCTCATGGGCCCCGAGCGCAAGAGCATGGTCATGCCCGAGGAAGAGCGCCGCAACACGGCCTACCACGAGGCCGGCCACGCCCTCATCGGCAAGCTGCTGCCCAAGTGCGACCCGGTGCACAAGGTCACCATCATCCCGCGCGGTCGCGCGCTGGGTGTGACCATGAGCCTGCCCGAGAAAGACCGCTACAGCTTCGACAAGGAATACATGCTGAACCAGATCAGCATGCTCTTTGGCGGCCGCATTGCGGAAGAGGTGTTCATGAACCAGATGACCACCGGCGCCAGCAACGACTTCGAGCGTGCCACGCACATTGCCCGTGACATGGTCATGCGCTACGGCATGAGCGACGCCCTGGGGCCCATGGTCTACGCCGAGAACGAAGGCGAAGTGTTCCTGGGCCGCTCGGTGACCAAGACCACCCACATGAGCGAGGAAACCATGCGCAAGGTGGACCTGGAGGTCCGCCGCATCATCGACGAGCAGTACGCCTTGGCGCGCCGTCTGATCGAAGAGCACAGCGACAAGATGCACGCCATGGCCAAGGCCTTGCTCGAATGGGAGACCATCGAGTCCGATCAGATCGACGACATCATGGCGGGCAAGCCGCCGCGTCCGCCGAAGGATTTCTCGCCCCGCAACCCACCCGCCGGTGGCGGCGGTAACGGCGGCTCCCCCGCGGTGAAGCACGATCCAACGCCTACTGCTGCCTGAAGCGGCGGCGATGACCAGCCGGGGCCCATGGGCCCCGGTTTGTTTTTTATCTCACCAAACTCACTCATACGCCATGCCAACACCTTCCCCCGTCTGGCAAACCAGCCGCTTCCGCATCGACCTGACCGCGCCCAAGGTGATGGGCATCGTCAACGTGACGCCGGATTCGTTCTCCGATGGTGGTGCGTATACCGATGCGCCAGCGGCTGTACGCCATGCCGAAGCGCTGCTCGCCCAGGGCGCCCACATCCTCGACGTGGGCGGGGAGTCCACCCGCCCCGGCGCGCCGCCTGTGCCGCTGGCCGAGGAACTGGCCCGCGTGGTGCCGGTGGTGCGTGAACTGGTCAAGCTGGGCGTGCCAGTGTCCATCGACACCTACAAGCCCGAGGTGATGCAGGCCTGCCTGGACTTGGGGGCAGACATTGTGAACGACGTCTGGGCGCTGCAGCGACCTGGCGAGCAGGGCCTGAGCGGTGTGGACGTGGTGGCCCGGCACCCCAGTTGCGGCGTGTGCCTGATGCACATGCACCTGGAGCCGCAGCGCATGCAGATTGCCCCCATGGAGGGCGATGCGGTGCCCCAGGTGGCGGCGTTCCTGGAGCAACACGCGCAAGGCCTGCGCAACGCCGGGTTGGCGGCCGAGCGCATCGTGCTCGACTACGGCATCGGTTTTGGCAAGACGGTGGAGCAGAATTTCGCCCTGCTGGCACGCCAGGCCGAGGTGCTGGCGCTCGGTTACCCGCTGCTGGCGGGTTGGTCGCGCAAATCGTCCCTGGGGCGGGTGACGGGGCAGGACGCCGCGCGCGAGCGCGTGGCCGCCAGCGTGGCCGCCGCCGTGCTGGCGGTGGAGCGGGGTGCGCGCATCGTGCGCGTGCACGACGTGCGCGAGACGGCCGATGCTTTGAAGGTGTGGCAGGCCATGTCGGCGCAGGACCGATAATTCGGGTTGTCACAACACAGGCAGAAGAACAACCCATGACCCGCAAGTATTTTGGCACCGACGGCATTCGAGGCACCGTCGGCACCTACCCCATCACTCCGGATTTCGTCCTCAAGCTGGCCCACGCGGTAGGCCGGGTGCTCAAGCGCACCGAGGCGCATCCCACGGTGCTCATTGGCAAGGACACGCGAATTTCGGGCTACATGCTGGAGTCGGCGCTGGAGTCCGGCTTCAACTCGGCGGGGGTGGACGTGGTGCTGCTGGGCCCGGTACCCACACCGGCCGTGGCCTACCTCACGCGTGCCCAGCGGGCCAGTCTGGGGGTCGTCATTTCCGCCAGCCACAACCCGTTTGCCGACAACGGCATCAAGTTCTTCAGCGCCCAGGGCACCAAGCTGCCCGACGACTGGGAGCTGGCCGTGGAGGCCGCGCTGGACGAACCGCCGGTGTGGGCGGATTCGGCCAGCCTGGGCAAGGCCCGCCGGCTGGACGACGCGGCCGGCCGCTATATCGAGTTCTGCAAGAGCACCTTTGGCAGCGACCTCACCCTCAAGGGCATGAAGATCGTGGTGGATGGCGCGCACGGCGCCGCGTACCACATCGCCCCGAAGGTGTTCCACGAGCTGGGCGCCGAGGTCGTCACCATCGGTTGCAGCCCGGACGGTCTGAACATCAACCGGGGTGTGGGCGCCACCCACCCCGAAGCGTTGGTCGAAGCTGTGCGCGAGCACGGGGCCAACGTGGGCATTGCCCTGGACGGTGACGCCGACCGCCTGCAGATGGTGGACGCAGAGGGCCGGCTTTACAACGGTGACGAACTGCTCTACCTGCTCGCCGACGACCGCCTGGGGCGGGACGAGGTCGTGCCCGGCGTGGTGGGCACACTGATGACCAACATGGCGGTGGAGGTGGCCCTGAAGGCCAAGGGCGTGCAGTTCGTGCGCGCGAAGGTCGGCGACCGCTACGTGCTGGAAGAGTTGCACCGCCACCATTGGCTGCTCGGCGGTGAAGGCTCGGGCCACCTACTGGTGCTGGACAAGCAGACCACGGGCGACGGGCTGGTGTCGGCGCTGCAGGTGCTGCAGGCCTGCGTTCGCAGCGAACGCAGCATGGCCGAGTTGTTGGCAGGCGTGACGCTCTTTCCGCAAACCCTCATCAACGTCCGCTTGCAAGCTGGGCAGGACTGGAAAGGCAACACCCGACTCAGTGAATCGATCCGTGCCGCCGAGGAGGAGTTGGGCCAGACGGGGCGGGTACTGATCCGCGCCAGTGGCACCGAGCCTTTGCTGCGGGTGATGGTGGAGGCACGTGATGCCACCCAGGCGAAGGCGTTGGCGCAGCGGCTGGCGGATGCCGCTGCCCTTGGCTGACATGACAGCGTCACCGGCCTTGGGGCTGCGCATCCTGCGCGCCGATTACGCCAACCCGGCGCATGCCGCCGCCGTGGTGCGCCTGCTCGATGCTTACGCCAGCGATCCGGCCGGGGGTGGTGAGCCGTTGAGCGATGGCGTCAAGGAGCGGCTGGTGTCTGAACTGGCGCGTAGGCCGAACGCGTTCAGCGTGTTGGCGTACGACGGCGACGAGCCCGTGGGTCTGGTCAACGCGATCGAAGGGTTTTCCACCTTCAAGTGCCGGCCGCTGGTGAACGTGCACGACGTGGCCGTGCTGGCGTCACACCGCGGCCGGGGGATAGGCGAACAGATGCTGGCCCTGGTCGAACGCATTGCGCGTGAAAGAGGCGCTTGCAAGCTCACGCTGGAGGTCTTGGAGGGGAATACCCCCGCGTGCCGCTTGTACCGTCGCGTCGGATTTGCTGGGTACGAACTGGACCCCGCATTGGGTGAGGCCCGTTTCATGCAGAAGTGGCTGGACTGAGCCGGTTCAGTCGTCTCCCAGTGGTTTGTTGCGGCTTGGCGCCACGCTGCGTACGTGGTGCTCCAGCATGAACTTGTCGAGCCGCGACAGCGGCAGGTTCATCAGTAACTCCAGCCGCTGGTGCAAGGCGTGCAGCACGTGCTTGAAGGCGTACAGCTGCTCGTCGTGCGAAGCCTCCACACGCGAGGGGTCTTCGTAGCTCCAATGGGCGGTCACCGGCTGGCCAGGCCACACCGGGCACGGCTCGCCTGCCGCCTGGTCGCACAGGGTGATCACCAGGTCCAGCTCGGGGGCGTCGGGCCGCGAAAATTCGTCCCAGCTCTTGCTGCGCAGTCCATGGGTGTCAATGCCGGCGCTCTGCAGGGCTTCCAGTGTGAGTGGGTGGGGCTGCCCATTGGCGGCCGGCTGGCTCCCCGCCGAAAAGGCGCGAAACCGTGTGGCACCCATGTGGTTCAGTATGGCTTCGGCCATCAGGCTGCGCGCCGAATTGTGGGTGCACAGGAACAGCACGCGAATCGGGTCGTGGTCGGTCATGTTGCCCTCGCTTATCGTTTCATCTGGCCGAGCCGCATGAACTGGGTTTCACCGTTCGTGCCATCCACGCCGTCGTTGTCGGTCACGGCATAGGCCACACCGCTGGCATCGATCGCAAATCCTTCCACTTTGTCCAGCACATAACCGTTGGTTTGCTTCATGATCGGCAGCAGGTCTTTCAACACCGACTTGCGCACCACGGGCACGTCCTTGGCGTCCAATGGCACCGGCTTGAGTTGGTCGTTGGCCACCAGGGTCAATTGCTTGATGGCGGCATCGCCCGCAATCTGGTTGTCACGCTCGACGATGACCAGGCCGTCGCGCGTGGCGGTGATTTCCGACAAGCCCACCCAGCCCTGGGCTGCGGGAGTCAGCGGGTAGCGCAGTTGCTGCCATTGTTGCGTAGCCGGGAAATACGCCAGCAGGCGGGCGTGGCCCTTCGGGTCATCCTTCCATTCACGCTGCACGGCCACCCACACCACCTCCTGACCGTTGAGCTGGCCCACGGTCACGCCTTCAAAGCCAAAGCGCGTGGCCACGGCCTGAAGTGGGGCGGGGAGGTCGATGCGGCGCTCGATCTGGCCGTGGGCATTGGCCTTGATCAGCTGCGAATGGGTTTTGTCCTTGGCCTTTTCCGGATTGCCTTCGCTGACCAGCCAGAAGCCGCCGTCGCGTGCCACGGCAATGCCTTCCAGGTCGAGGTCTGCGGCGGGCTTGCCTTGCTCGGTGACCGTCATGGCCTGCACGATGCGTGCCGGTGTGCGGGTGGCGTCGATGCGCAGGATCCGGCCTTCCTTGTAGAAGGAGTCGGTCACGGCGAACAGGTGGCCGGCCTTTTGAGGGTGGGCTGCGAGGCCAGACAGCGCCCCCCAGCCGATGGGCAGCCCTTGGTCGTCGTTGTCAGAAACCAGCGTCGGGTAGTCGGGCGCGGCAAAGCCATGCTGGTAGATGGTGACGACCGACCCCACGCGACCGTCGTGGCGGCCATCGGCCTCACTGGCCGTGACCAACAGGCCGCGGCCGGGATGGGCTTTGAGGCCTTCTGGGCCGACACCACCAACCAAGGTTTGCATCAGCGTGGGGGCCAGGGCGCCATTGTCTCGGTACACCGCCACCAGCGAGGCGCGTTCGGTGCCCACGAACATCAGGCGCTGGCCCTCGAAGGTGGCCACTTCCATGCCTTCGGGCTCTACGCCCTTCTTGTCGGCCCGTTTTTCCGGGAAATGGCCCAGGCGCACGGCATGGCGTTCCAGAGATCCGTCGTCGGCAAACAGCACGGTGCCGTTCTTGTGGAACACGGTGAAGCCACGGCTGCCGCCTTCGTAGTCGCCTTCGTCGGCGGTGACGAAGCGCTCGTTGTCCAGCCACTTCACGGCGTCGGGTTCACGTGGCACGTCTTTGATCTCACCCGTCAGGGCGATCACGCCGTCCCGCGTGCTGTCCACCTGCTTCAAGCTCACCTTGCCGGCCGGGAAATGGTGCACCACGGTCGCGCTCGGCAGATCGACAATGACCAGGTGGTTGTTTTCCTGCAAAGAGACGACGGCCTGGTTGTGGGCGTTGATGTCCACATATTCCGGCTCGGGGTCGGTGGGGGCAACCTGGGCGAGCCCGGTGAGGTCCACCACCCGACGCGAGGCGCAATCGAGCCCCTGCGGCGTTACGCGGAACACCGTCAGGTTGCCGGGAGGCAGTTGCGGGAGTTTGCCTTTGTCCAGCTTTTCGTCGCGTTCGTTTTCCACCACCACGGCCAGGTACTGGCCGTCCGGGCTCAGGGCCAGTGAGTCGGGCTGCCCCCCCAGGTCGCACACAGCGGTCTGGGTGCGCTGGCCCACGTCCACCGTGGCCACGTAGCCGCGCGGGTTCTTGTAATCGGTTGACGTGACGATGCCCACCAGGGCCACGTTGCCACTCACGACCACCGAGGTCGGCTCGCCGCCAAAGGCCACGGTGCCGGCCGGCTTGGGCTGGCGCGGGTTGCGGATGTCGATGAAGCCCAGGCGTTGCCCCGGGCTGTCGGTGTAGACGAGGGTGTGGCCGTTGTCGGCGAACTCGATGATTTCGGCCGAGGTTTTGGTGTTCGGGTTTTCTTTGGCGTCCAGGTTCGCTTCCACATGGAACGACGCGATGCGCTGGAAGTAGGGCTGGGCCTGCGCCGCGGTGGCGAGCAACAGGCCGCTGGTGAACAGTGCAAGGGTCAGGGGGCGGATGGAGGGCATGGTGTTAAACGTTCAATGACGAAAAGGCAGGCCGTTGAAGACAGGTCAGTACACCTCGGGCACGATCATGCTGCCCGGCACTGGGTGGCGGATGTAGTCGGGGTTGCGCACGCGGGTGGGCAGTTGCACTTCGGGGCGCTGAATTTCTTCGTAAGCGAATTGCGACAGCAGGTGGTGGATGCAGTTCAGCCGGGCGCGTTTTTTGTCGTCGGCGGGCACCACCCACCAAGGGGCCTCGGGGATGTGGGTGCGCTCCAGCATCGTCTCCTTTGCGCGGGTGTAGTCTTCCCAGCGCCGGCGGCTTTCGAGGTCCATCGGGCTGAGCTTCCACTGCTTCAGCGGGTCGTGGATGCGGCCGAGGAAACGCAGGTGCTGTTCGTCGTCGGTGATGGAAAACCAGTACTTGATGAGCTTGATGCCCGAGCGCACCAGCATGCGCTCGAACTCGGGCACCGAGCGGAAGAACTCCTCGTACTCATCGTCGGAGCAAAAGCCCATGACCTTTTCCACCCCGGCGCGGTTGTACCAGCTGCGGTCGAACAGCACCATCTCGCCGCCGGCGGGCAGGTGCGGGGTGTAGCGCTGGAAGTACCACTGGGTGCGTTCCCGGTCGTTGGGGGCGGGCAGCGCCACCACCCGGCAGACCCTTGGGTTGAGGCGCTGGGTGATGCGCTTGATCACACCGCCCTTGCCGGCAGCATCGCGTCCTTCGAACAGGATGACCACCTTCTGCTTGGTGGCCGCCACCCAGTCCTGCAGCTTGACGAGCTCGCCTTGGAGCTCGAACAACGTACGGAAATATGCCAGTCGCTCGGCCTTGTCGCGCCCGCCGCCGGCGTCGGCCGTGTGGCCTTCTGGAGTCACCGGGCTTCGGTCCTCGATTTCGAGTTCGAGTTCTTCGTCGTAGCTGTCGAGCAGGTCGCGTTCGATGCGTCGCAGCAGTTCGTCGTGGGGCAAGGCCATCCGCAGATCGTGTTGGGTTGTTAACCCACCCAAGTTAATCGCTGCAGATGACATTGGTGTGTCAACTGCAAGAACAGCCGGCTACACGACCGGGGGCGGGTTTGTCCTGATGGGCAAGCGTCGGCGGTTCACGACAATGAAGTAGTTATGTTTGGTAATTAAATTCAACCAGGAGACCCTCATGACACACGCCTCACGTCGCCGCATCGTTCAATGTGGAATGGCCACACTGCTGGCTGCCGCCCTGCCAGTGCCTGTTCTGGCCCAGGAGGCGCCGGCACGCATCCTGGTCGGCTTCCCGGCCGGGGGGTCGTTCGACACGATTGCCCGCGTGCTGGCCGACAAACTCAAGGTGGAGCTCAACCGCCCGGTGGTGGTGGAAAACCGGGCCGGTGCGGGTGGACGCATCGCGGTAGACGTGCTCAAAAGCTCGCCGGCCGACGGCAGCACCGTGATGCTCGGGCCCGATGCCTTGCGCTCGCTCTATCCCTACACCTTCCGCAAGCTGAATTACGACCCCGCGCGCGACCTGGTCCCGGTGGCCACCGTGAGTGAATTTGCCTTTGGCCTCGCGGTGGGCTCGTCACCCAAAGTCGATACGCTGGCCGACTACGTGGCGTGGGCGAAACGGAACGCCGACAGGGCGAACTACGGTATTCCGGCGCGTGGCGCCCCGCACCATTTCTACGGCATCGTGCTGGGTGACGCGATCGGCGTGAAGATGGTGGACGTGCCTTTCCAGGGCAGCGCGCCGATGCTGACGGCGCTGATGGGCGGGCACATCAGTGCCTCCATCGACGTGCTCAGCAGCCTGACGGAGCAGCACCGCGCCGGCAAGATCCGCGTGTTGGCCGTGACCTCGCCGCAGCGCGACCCGCAATTGCCCGACGTGCCGACCTTTGCCGAACTGGGCTACGCGGGCATCTCCGGTGTGGGGTTCAACGCCATGTACGCCCCGGCGGGTACACCGGCGCCGGTGGTGGAGCGCTGGAACAAGGCACTGGCGAAAGTGCTGGCCATGCCGGATGTGCGCGAGCGCCTGGTGCCGATGGGCTTCACGCCGGTCGGTCAGTCTGCGCAGGAACTGGCCGCGCGGGGTGACGCCTCGGCCAAGCGCTGGGCGCCGGTGATCGCGGCGTCGGGCTTCGTGGCCGACTGATCCCGCTGCAGCAACGGCTCGCCGGCCCGCAGC
>JAUWAE010000135.1 GCA_030602185.1 Comamonadaceae bacterium | reverse complement strand
TGGCCGTGCATGCGCTGCATCCGCACCCAGATGTCGGCCTGGATGTACTCCATGATGTGGCCGATGTGGAAGTTGCCGTTGGCGTAGGGCAGGGCGGTGGTGACGAAAAATCGGCGGGGGGCAGGGCGCGCGGTCATGAGGGGGTCCTTGTGGGCAAGTCCACGATTTTAATGAGGGCACTGCCGCCTTGCGCCGTGGGTGCCGTCGCCGGACCGGATAGACTTCCGCCACCTAACCAATCCGAACGGAGACCACCACAGATGGCCGCAGAACAACAGGCGCTGCTGCAGGCATTGCAAGCCGTGCAAGACCCGAACACGGGCAAAGATTTCGTGTCCACCAAGGCACTGAAGAACCTGCAGGTGCAGGACGGCGATGTGTCGTTTGACCTGGAACTGGGCTACCCCTGCAAAAGCCAGCACCCGGCGCTGCGCAAGGCGCTGATTGCCGCCGCCAAAAGCGTGCCCGGCGTGGAGAACGTCTCGGTCAACCTGCAGACCAAGGTGCTGGCGCACGCGGTGCAGCGTGGCGTGCAGTTGCTGCCGAATGTGAAGAACATCATCGCCGTCGCTTCGGGCAAGGGCGGTGTGGGCAAGAGCACCACCACCGTCAACCTGGCGCTGGCGCTGGCCGCCGAAGGCGCCAAGGTCGGTATTCTGGATGCCGACATCTACGGCCCCAGCCAGCCGATGATGATGGGCTTGGAAGGCCGCCCGGAAAGCACCGACGGCCAGACCATGGAGCCGCTGGAAAACTACGGCGTGCAGGTGATTTCCATCGGATTCCTGGTGGACAAGGACGAGGCCATGATCTGGCGCGGCCCCATGGCCACCCAGGCGCTGGAGCAGCTGCTGCGCCAGACCAACTGGAAGGACCTGGACTACCTGCTGGTGGACATGCCGCCCGGCACCGGCGACATCCAGCTGACGCTCTCCCAGCGCGTGCCCATGACCGGTGCCGTCATCGTGACCACGCCGCAGGACATTGCTTTGCTGGACGCGCGCAAGGGCATCAAGATGTTCGAGAAGGTGGGCGTGCCGATTCTGGGGATCGTGGAGAACATGGCGGTGTACTGCTGCCCCAACTGCGGGCACACCGAGCACATCTTCGGCGCAGAGGGTGGCAAGCGCATGGCGGCCGAGTACGGCATGGCCTATCTGGGCGCCCTGCCGCTGAACATGCAGATTCGCCTGCAGGCCGACAACGGCCAACCCACTGTGGTGGCCGACCCCGACGGCGACATTGCCGGCATCTACAGGGCGGTGGCGCGCCAGGTGGCCATCACGGTGGCGGGCAAGGCGAAGGATTTCTCGTCCAAGTTCCCGAGCATCAAGATTTCCAAGGACACCTGATGGTGGAGATGCAGGCGGGGCATGAGCGGCCGCTGCCGCCCTGGCGCCGCATGGGGCCTCGCCTGCGCCGGGTGGTGCAGGCGGGGCTGTACGAGGCCATCGCGATCGTGGTGGTGGCCTCAGCCTTGTCCCTGGCATTCAACGAGCCCGCGCCGTCTGCCGTCGGACTTTCGTTGTTGACGTCCGGCATTGCCCTGACGTGGAACTACGTGTTCAACGCCCTGTTCGAGCGCTGGGAGCGGCGCCAGCCGGTCAAGGGGCGGTCGTGGCGCCGTCGGGTGGCCCACGGCATCGGTTTCGAAGGCGGCCTGACCGTCTGGCTGGTGCCCGTGATGGCCTGGTGGCTGGACACGACGCTGTGGCTCGCCTTCGTGGCCGACCTGGGGTTGCTGCTGTTTTTCCTGGTCTACACGGTGGTGTTCACCTGGGCATTCGACAAGGTGTTTGGCTTGCCCCAGTCGGCCTTGAGGCACCCGGACTGAAGCCAGCCGGGTGCTGTTGCGGAGTCAGGCCTGGCCGTCGCGCTGCGCTTCCAGGTCGCGCAGCTTGAAGCGCTGGATCTTGCCGGTGGCGGTCTTGGGCAGTTCCTCCACGAACTCGATGTAGCGCGGGTACTTGTACGGGGCCAGGTGCTCCTTGCAGAATGCCTTGACGCCGTCTTCGTCCAGCACCTGGCCGGCTTTCAGCACGATGAAGGCCTTGGTCTTGGTCAGGCCTTCGGCGTCGGTCTTGCCGATCACGGCCGCTTCCAGGATGGCGGGGTGCTGCACCAGCGTGGCCTCCACCTCGAAGGGGCTGACGTAAATGCCGCTGACCTTGAGCATGTCGTCGTTGCGGCCGGCGTAGGTGTAGTAGCCCTCGGCGTCGCGGCTGTACTTGTCGCCGCTCTTGGTCCATTCGCCACGGAAGGTGTCGCGCGACTTCTCGCGGTTGTGCCAGTACATCAGCGCGGCGCTCGGGCCCTTGATGTAGAGGTCGCCAATGTCGATGGAGCCATCGGCGTTGGGCTTCATCGGGATGCCGTCTTCGTCGCGCAGTTCCACTTCGTAGCCAGGCACCGGTTTGCCGGTGGTGCCGTAGCGCACATCGCCCGGGCGGTTGGACAGGAAGATGTGCAGCATTTCGGTGGAGCCGATGCCGTCGATGATTTCGGCGCCGAAGTGGGCCGTCCAGCGCTCGCCGATGTCGCGCGGCAAGGCCTCGCCGGCCGATGAGCACAGGCGCAGGGCCACGTCGGCCCTGGCGGGCAGATCGGCCTGGGCCAGCATGCCACCGTAGCCGGTGGGGGCGCCGTAGAACACGGTCGGTTTGCGGCCGGCCAAGGCCGGGGTGTTGCCGGTCAGGCGCTTGAACACGGCCTGCGGCGTGGGGCGTTCTGCCATGAGCACCACGGTGGCGCCCACGCTCAGTGGGAAGCTGAGCGCGTTGCCCAGGCCGTAGGCAAAGAACAGCTTGGCGGCCGAGAACACCGTGTCCGCCTCGGTGAGGCCCAGCACGGGCTGGGCGTAGAGCGCGGCCGTCCAGTACAGGTTGCCCTGAGTGTGCACCGTGCCCTTGGGGCGGCCGGTGGAGCCGGAGGAGTAGAGCCAGAAGGCGGCTTCGTCGGCCATCGTGGCGGCGGGGGTGGCTTGCGGGGCGCTGCGGGCGAGCAGGTCATTGACCGCGACGGCCTGGTAGCCCGGGCCGGCGGGCAGCGGCAGGGTGGGTTTGGACACGACCAGGTGCTTGACCTCGTGCGGGCCCTGTTCCAGCGCCGCCTCCAGCGTGGGCACCAGCGCTTCCGAGACGAGCGCTGCCTGCGCGCGGCAGTTGCGCAGCATGAAGGCGTAGTCTTCGGCGGTGAGCAGCGTGTTCAGGCACACCGGCACGATGCCGGCGTACAGCGCCCCAAGGAAACCGACGATCCAGTCGTTGTTGTCCTGCATGAGCAGCAGCACGCGCTCTTCGCGCCGCAGGCCCAGCGATTGCAGGCCGTTGGCCATGCGGCGGATCTGTTCGGCCAGTTCGCCGTAGGTCAGCTGGCCGTGGTCGTCGATCAGCGCCGCCTTGTGGGTGCGCTGGGCGTTGAGGCGGATCAGGTCCTGGGCGAAGTTGTATTCGGCCGGGGGCGCTGGGGGCAGGCGGTGGGTCATGGGTGTCTCCTCTGGCGGGGCGGTGTCGGTGTGAAAGGGGTCAGAAGGCGAGGGCAGTGGCTGCGTTGCCCCACTGGTCGAGCGCAGCGGTGCTGGCCTGCACGGCACTGCGGCGGTGGTAGAAGCCCAGGGCGCGCAGGCCGCCGAGCTCTTCGCCGCCACCGGCGCGGCCCGGGCCGCCGTGCAGCGACATCGGCATCACGTTGCCGTGGCCGCTGTGCAGGCTGGCCACGTCGGGCGAGATGGCGTGCACCCGGCCGTGGCTGGAGCCCAGTTCGGCCGCGGTCTGGGCGATGAACGCGGGGTCGGCGCTGAACACCGACATGACGAGCGAGCCTTCGCCACGGCGGATCAGCTCATAGGCCTGCTCGATGCTGTCGTAGGCCATCAGCGTGGCCACCGGGCCGAACACCTCCACCTCGTGCAGCACTTTGGCGTCGGCCGGCTGGCGGCTGCCCAGCAGGGTAGGGGCCACGCAGGCGGCCACGGCGGGGTCGGCGTCCACCAGGGTCACCTGGCTGCCGTCAAACAGCACCTCGGCTTCGGTTTTCAGGTGGGCAATGCCGGCCTTCACGGTGTCGTACTGTTCGCGGCTCACCAGGGCGCCCATGCGCACGCCTTCGCTGCGCGGGTCGCCCACTGTCGTCTTGCCCAGCTTGGCCGCGATGGCCTGGGCGGCGGCGTCGTACAGCGCGCGCGGCACGAACACGCGGCGGATCGCGGTGCACTTCTGGCCACTCTTGACAGTCATCTCCCGCACCACTTCGCTCACCATCAGGTTGAAGGCTTCGCTGTCGGCGGTGGCGGCGGGGTCCAGCAGGGCGGAGTTGACGCTGTCGGCCTCGATGTTGCAGCGCACCGAGCGTTGCGCCACGGCGGGGTGGGAGCGGATGATGCGCCCCGTGTCGGCCGAGCCGGTGAACGACACCACGTCGAACGGCTGCAGCTGGTCCATCAGCCCGGCCGACGAGCCACAGACGACGGACAGCGCCCCGGCGGGGAGGATGTTGGCGTCGACCACGTCCTGCACCATGCGCTGGGTCAGCCAGGCGGTGCTGGTGGCGGGCTTGACGATCACCGGCACGCCCGATAGCAGAGCCGGCGCGGCTTTTTCCCACAAGCCCCAGCTCGGGAAGTTGAAGGCGTTGATGAACAGCGCCACGCCGCGCGTGGGGGTGAGGATGTGCTGCGTCTGGAACAGCGGGTCCTTGGCCATGCGGATGCGTTCGCCGTCCAGCAGGAAGCGCGCATCGCCCAGGGCTGCGCCCTGCTTGGCGTAGTAGCCGAGGGTGAAGATGGCGCCGTCAATGTCCACCGCCGAATCCTTGGTCACGGTGCCCGAGTTGGCGGTGGCGATCTCGTAATAGGCGTCGCGGTTGGCTTGCAGGACCTTCACGATTTCGCCCAGCAAGGCGGCGCGCTGGCCGTAGCTCAGCGCCCGCAGGGCGGCGCCGCCCTGTTCGCGGGCGAAGCGGAAGCCCTCGGCCAGGTCCAGCCCCTGGCTGGAGACGCGGGCCAGTTCGGTGCCGCGGACAGGGTCGAACAGGGGGGTGCCAGCGCCGCCACCGGTTTGCCAGCGGCCGGCGAGGTGGTTGGGCAGCAAGGGGGTCTGGGTCATGTGGGTGGCTCCAAAAGATGCAGTCGAGGTCTGTTCAGTGCAAGGCAAAGGCGTTATAAATGCACTATCTTGCGTCCGCGTGAGTATGCATTAAAGTGCATGTTTTGGGTAATGCTCTGTTTAAGGGTTTACCCGCAGATACGCGGTTCTCGCGCCCCGAAAGCCTGACATGGTGCATGAAACAATAGACAAAGTGGACAACACCCCGCCAGACATGGTCAAGGGTGGCCTGCAATCGCTCGGCCTCACGCTGGGGACTGTGACCGAAGACCAGGACGAGCAGCGCAGTCCGTTCCTGGTGGCGCTGGGAGAGCGGGTGCGCACCCTGCGCTCGCGCCGTGGCATGACCCGCAAGGCAGTGGCCGTGGCGGCCGACGTGTCGGAGCGCCACCTGGCGAACCTCGAGTATGGATCGGGGAATGCCTCCATATTGGTACTGCTGCAGGTGGCGCGGGCGTTGCAATGCACGCTGGCCGAGCTGCTGGGCGACGTCACCACCTCCACCCCCGAATGGCTGTTGATCCGCGAGCTGCTGCAGGGGCGTGACGAGGCCGACCTGCGTCGGGCACGGATGCAACTGGTGGAATTGTTCGGCAGCAGCGGGGTGGATGCCCAGGGGCGTCAGGCCCGCATTGCCCTGATCGGTCTGCGCGGCGCGGGCAAGTCGTCGCTCGGTGAGCGCCTGGCAGCGGACCTGGGGTACCCCTTCATCGAATTGAGCCGCGAGATCGAGCAGTTCGCGGGCTGCAGCATCAGCGAAATCCACAACCTGTACGGCACCAACGCCTACCGGCGATACGAACGCCGCGCATTGGAAGAGGCCATCCAGATCTACCCCGAGGTGGTGATTGCCACGCCGGGTGGTCTGGTGTCGGATTCGGCCAACTTCAACCTGCTGTTGCAGCACTGCACCACCGTCTGGCTGCAGGCAGAACCCGCCGACCACCTGGCCCGTGTGGCGGCCCAGGGCGACATGCGGCCCATGGCCGCCAGCCGCGAGGCACTGGAAGACCTCAAGCGCATTCTGGACGGGCGCTCTGCCTTCTACTCCAAGGCCGACCTGACCTTCAACACCAGCGCCTACGGGCTGGACGATGCCTTCCGTGCCCTGCGACGCGAAGTTCGGCAGCTGATGCGCCTACCGGTCTGATCGAAGCTAGGGTAAATACTTATGTCTGTGCACTAAAATGCATTTGACGAGGCTCAATGATGTGCAGTATTATTCATGCATCGGATGCACTCAAGTGCATATGAGTCCACAGACACCACCCAGGAGCCAGCCATGACCACCAACCCCGTCACCAACCCCCGCGTCGATTACCAGACCCACCCGTCTCAGTACAAGCACGTCACCCTGTCGTTTGACGGCGAAGTGGCCACGCTGGCACTGAACATCAACGAGGACGGCGGCCTTCGTCCGGGCTACAAGCTCAAGCTCAACAGCTACGACCTTGGCGTGGACATCGAGCTGCACGACGCGCTGCAGCGCATCCGTTTCGAGCACCCCGAAGTCAAGTCGGTGGTCGTCACCAGCCTGCGCGACCGCATCTTCTGCTCCGGCGCCAACATCTTCATGCTGGGCCTCTCGAGCCACGGCTGGAAGGTGAACTTCTGTAAGTTCACCAACGAAACCCGCAACGGCATCGAAGATTCCTCCAAGCACTCCGGCCTGAAGTTCGTGGCCGCCCTGAACGGCGCCTGCGCCGGCGGTGGTTACGAGCTGGCCCTGGCCTGTGACGACATCGTCCTGGTGGACGACCGTTCCTCCAGCGTGAGCCTGCCCGAAGTGCCGCTGCTGGGTGTGCTGCCCGGTACCGGCGGCCTGACCCGCGTGACCGACAAGCGCCACGTGCGCCACGATCTGGCCGACATCTTCTGCACCAGCGTGGAAGGCGTGCGGGGCCAGAAGGCCGTTGATTGGCGCCTGGTGGACGCGATCGCCAAGCCGGCACAGTTCCAGCAGGTGGTGCGCGAGCGTGCCGAGAAGCATGCCGCTGGCAGCACCCGCCCCGGCGCTGGCGCCAAGGGCGTCGAACTCACCCCGCTGCAGCGCACCATCGAGGCCGACCAGCTGACCTAC
>JAUWAE010000094.1 GCA_030602185.1 Comamonadaceae bacterium | reverse complement strand
CCGCGGTGGTGGGGCTGTGCGCCGGTGTGGCCGTGCTGGGGGCTGCAGCGGCCCTCTGGCAGGCCGGGTGGAGCACGGCATGACCTCCCTGCGTCGCGTCCATGGTGGCCCCGACGCCGCCGGCCCGGTGCGCTGGGACTTCTCCACCAACGCCAACGCTTGCGGGCCGTGCCCCACGGCGCTGGCCGCCGTGCGGCAGGTCGACCCCACCCGCTACCCCGACCCCACTTACACGGAACTCCGCCAATGCCTGGCGGCGTTCCACGGCGTGGGTCGTGAGCGCGTATTGCCCGTGGCCAGTGCCAGCGAGGCCATCGTTCGCCTGACGGCGTGGGTGGCCCGCCAGGGTGGCCAGCGTGTGGCGCTGCCTCGGCACGCCTACGGGGATTACGCCCATGCCGCAGGCGCCTGGGGCCTGCAGACGGTTGACGAAGATACCCCCGCCGATCTGCGCTGGGTCTGTGACCCATCCAGCCCCCTGGGGCACACCGTGCCGCTGGACGGTATCGAACCGACCTCCTGCCACCACGTGCTGGACTGCGCCTACGCGCCCCTGCGCCTGACACCCGACGGGCCACCACCTCGGCATGTGCTGGACGGGTTCTGGCAACTGTGGACGCCCAACAAAGCCCTGGGCCTGACCGGCATCCGCGGCGCCTACCTGATTGCCCCGCGACACGCCCAGAACGCCGTGCCTGTGCTGGAAGCCCTGGGCCCATCCTGGCCGTTGGGGGTGCACGCCGTTGCCATGCTGTCGGCCTGGACCACCGACGCGGTACAGGGCTGGCTGGCCGATTCCCGTTCGACCCTGCTTCGTTGGAAAACCCAGTTCCTGAATGCCCTGCACGCCCAGGGCTGGGACACCTTGCCCAGTGACGCCAACTTCTTCTGCGCCCGCCCGCCGCAACCGTTGAACGCCGAACGGCTCAGAGCCCACGGTGTGCAGCTGCGCGACTGCACCTCCTTCGGCCTCCCCGGGTACTGGCGCCTGGGGGTGCTGCCGCCCGAAGCACAGCACGCCCTGATGGTGGCCGCTGCCGAACAATGGGCAGGGCGCCCGATCCTTCAACCCGCATCTCACCAAGCATGACCGCCACCTGCCTCATGGTGCTGGGCACCACCAGCGGTGCCGGCAAAAGCTGGCTCACCACCGCCTTGTGCCGCCATTACGCCCGCCAGGGCTTGAAGGTGGCGCCGTTCAAGGCGCAGAACATGAGCAACAACGCCCGCGTCGTGGCCGGGCCTGGTGGGCGCTGGGGCGAAATCGGCTCGGCCCAGTACTTCCAGGCCCTGGCTGCCCGCGCCACGCCCGAGGTGCGCATGAACCCAGTGCTGCTCAAGCCCGAGGCCGACACCCGCAGCCAGGTGGTCTTGCTGGGTGAGGTGGACCGCGAACTGACCGACTTGCCCTGGCGAGGCCGCAGCGAACGCGTCTGGCCGCACGTGACCCAGGCCCTGGACGTTTTGCGCGCCGAGCACGACGTGGTGGTGATCGAAGGCGCCGGCTCGCCCGCTGAAATCAACCTGCACGCCAGCGACATCGTGAACATGCGCGTGGCCCGGCACGCCAGCGCCCGTTGCCTGCTCGTCACCGACATCGACCGCGGCGGCGCCTTTGCCCACCTCTACGGCACCTGGGCCTTGCTGCCGCCCGAGGAGCGGGCGCTCATCCAAGGCTTTGTACTCAACAAATTCCGAGGCGACGCCAGCCTGCTGGCCCCCGCGCCGCAGATGCTGCAGGAACTGACCGGCGTGCCCACCGTGGCCACGCTGCCCATGCGCTGGCACCACGGCCTGCCCGAAGAGGACGGCGTGTTCGACGACCGCACCCACGCCCCTGGCACCGTGCGCCTGACGGTGGCCGTGGTGGCCTACCCGCGCATCAGCAACCTCGACGAGTTCCAGCCGTTGAAGAACGTGCCGGGCGTGCGTCTGGTGTGGGCGCGCAGCCCGGCCGACGTGGCCAACGCCGACTGGATCGTGCTGCCCGGCAGCAAACACACCGGGTCCGACCTGGCCTGGTTGCGCCAGCAGCGCCTGGACCGGGCTGTGGCTGACCACGCGGCGCAGGGCAGGGCGGTGCTCGGCATTTGCGGCGGCCTGCAGATGCTGGGCGAGGCCCTGGTGGACACCCACGGCATCGAACCCCAGGCCGATGGCAACGCCCCCGGCCTGGGCTTGCTGCCCCTGGTCACGGCCTTCGAACCCCATAAGACCGTGCAGCCCACCCGCGCCCGCTTCAGTGGCTTGCAAGGCCCCTGGGAAGCGCTCGACGGCGTGACCGTGGGGGGCTACGAAATCCACCATGGCCAGACGGCACCTCACCCTGCCATGGTGGCCGCCGGTGCGCTGGCGCGGCCCGTGCTGGGCGCGGGCCAGACCATCGGCTGGCAAAACGCGGCGGGCAACGTGCTGGGTCTGTACCTGCACGGCCTGTTCGAAGACCCGGCCGCGCTGGCGGCGCTGTTCGGCCACGCTGCCCCTACGTTGGAACACGTGTTCGACGGCTTGGCCGATTTCGTGCGCGACCATTTCGAGCCCGGTGTGCTGGACCGCTTGATCCAGCCCTGACCCCACTGAATCCGCCCTTTGATAAGGACCCGACACCATGCCCCTGCCAGCCGTACACGACCTTTCAGATGCCATGTTGCAGGCCCGTCTGCAGCAGATCCTCGACCAGAAAACCAAGCCCGTGGGCTCGTTGGGCCGGCTCGAATCCCTGGCGCATGCCATCGGCCAGGTTCTGGGCAGTACCACCCCGCAGCTGCAGCAACCGCAAATGGTGGTGTTCGCCGCCGACCACGGCCTCACTGCCAAGGGCGTGTCGGCCTACCCCAGCGATGTGACCTGGCAGATGGTGGAAAACTTCCTGGCCGGCGGGGCGGCGGTGAGTGTGCTGGCGCGCCAGCATGGCCTGGGCCTGACCGTGGTGGACTGCGGTGTGCGCCACGACTTCTCTCCCCGACCGGGCCTGCAGATCCGGAAGGTGGCGCACGGCACCGCAGACGCCAGCGAAGGCCCGGCCATGACCGCCGAGCAGTGCGAGCAGGCGCTGGCGGACGGCCGCGCGGTGGTGCAAGGCCTGCCCGGCAACGCGCTCTTGCTGGGCGAAATGGGCATTGGCAACACCTCGGCCGCGTCCATGCTGATGGCCCGCCTCACTGGGCTCGACATTGCCGATTGCACCGGCGCCGGTACCGGGCTGGACGCCGAGGCAGTGCAGCGCAAGATCGCCGTGCTGCGGCAGGTGCTCGCCCGGCACGCCAAGGCCCAGGCACCACTGGAGGTGCTGGCAGCGGTTGGCGGCTTCGAGATCGCGGCCATGGTGGGCGCGGTGCTGCAAGCGGCCAGCGAACGCCGGGTGGTGGTGGTGGACGGTTTCATCACCACCGCCGCCGTGCTGGTGGCCAGCCGCCTGGCGCCGGCCGTGTTGCAGCGTTGCGTGTTCAGCCACCGCTCGGGGGAGCGGGGCCATGCGCTGCTGCTGGCCCAGCTGAAAGCGGAGCCCCTGCTGGACCTGGGTTTGCGCCTGGGCGAAGGCTCTGGTGCCGCCCTGGCCTGGCCGCTGCTGGTGTCGGCCTGCGCCGTCCTCAACGACATGGCCAGCTTCGAGTCGGCCGGGGTGTCCCAACGTGGGGTGGATGTTGCAGAAAACGCCTAGGACTTACCCTAGTTTTGTCGCCAAATCTTACAAACCATAAGTTCGCTGTAAGGCTGCCCCTCGACAGTGGGTCCTGAAATATCGCAGTCCTTTGCGGTGTTCAAGCGTGGCGGCCCCAAGCCGCCCAACCAAAGCATCACTCCGAGGAGATGACGTCCATGTCAAGTGAAAGCAATGCAAAGGCCTATTGGTCGGCAACGCTGGGGCTGCTGACCAAAGTGTTGGTCATATGGTTTCTGGTGTCGTACGGCGCCGGCATCCTGTTCGCCCCCGCGCTCAACAGCATCAGCCTGGGCGGCTATCCGCTGGGCTTCTGGTTCGCCCAGCAGGGCTCCATCTATGTGTTCATCGCGCTGATCTTCTGGTACGCGAAGAAGATGGGGCAGATCGACCGCAAGTTCGGCATGCAGGAAGACTGATCAAGAGGACCTGACAAAATGGATCTCCAAACCCTGACCTACCTCGTGGTGGGTGCCACCTTCGCGCTGTACATCGGCATTGCCGTGTGGGCGCGTGCTGGCAGCACCTCCGACTTCTATGTTGCCGGCGGTGGCGTGCACCCGGTCACCAACGGCATGGCCACGGCCGCCGACTGGATGTCGGCCGCCTCCTTCATCTCCATGGCCGGTCTGATCTCCAACATGGGCTACGGCGGCGCCGTGTTCCTGATGGGCTGGACCGGCGGCTACGTGCTGCTGGCGATGCTGCTGGCACCGTACCTGCGCAAGTTCGGCAAGTTCACCGTGCCCGAGTTCATCGGTGACCGCTACTACTCGCAGTCGGCCCGCAACGTGGCCGTGGTCTGCCTGCTGGTGGCGTCCATCACCTACATCATCGGCCAGATGACTGGCGTGGGCGTGACGTTTGCCCGCTTCCTGGGTGTGTCCAGCGAAATGGGCATCTACCTGGGTATGGCCATCGTGTTCGCCTATGCCGTGTTCGGTGGCATGAAGGGCATCACCTACACCCAGGTGGCACAGTACATCGTGCTGATCCTCGCCTACCTGGTGCCGGCGTTCTTCATCTCGCTGAACCTGACCGGCAACTTCCTGCCGCAGCTGGGCCTGGGCGCCACGCTGGCGGGTACCGATGTGTCGCTGCTCGCCAAGCTCGACCAGGTCGTGACCGACCTCGGCTTTGGCAAGTACACCACTTCGGCGGCCGGTTCCACGCTGAACATGTTCTTCTACACCGTGTCGCTGATGATCGGTACCGCCGGTCTGCCGCACGTGATCGTTCGCTTCTTCACCGTGCCGAAAGTCGCTGACGCCCGTTCGTCCGCCGGCTGGGCGCTGGTCTTCATCGCGCTGCTGTACACCACCGCTCCGGCCGTGGGTGGCATGGCTCGCCTGAACCTGATCGGCACCACCAACACCGCCGTGGGTATCGGCGCCGGCCCTGACGGCCAGATGGTCGTGAAAGCCGACGTGGTCAAGGCCAATGGCGACCTGTTCGCTGCCGAAGCCAGCCTGAAGTACGACGAGCGTCCGGAGTGGATGAAGCGCTGGGAGAAAACCGGCCTGCTGAAGTTCGAGGACAAGAACGGCGACGGCCGCATCCAGTTCTACAACGACAAGACGAAGAACGCCGACGTGCTGGCCAAGGCCGAAGCCTCTGGCTGGAAGGGCAACGAGCTGACCGTGAACGCCGACATCATCGTGTTGGCCAACCCGGAAATTGCTCAGCTGCCGAACTGGGTGATCGCGCTGGTCGCTGCCGGTGGTCTGGCCGCCGCGCTGTCCACCGCCGCCGGTCTGCTGCTAGCCATCTCTTCCGCCATCTCTCATGACCTGATCAAGGGCGCCATCAACCCCAACATCAGCGAGAAGAACGAGCTGCTGGCCGGCAAGATCTCCATGGCTGGTGCCATCGTGGTGGCCGGTTACCTGGGTCTGAACCCGCCCGGCTTCGCCGCCGGTACCGTGGCCCTGGCCTTCGGTATTGCCGCCTCCACCATCTTCCCCGCGTTGATGATGGGCATCTTCAGCAAGGTCGTGACCGACAAGGGCGCGATCGCTGGTATGGTGGCCGGTCTGTTCGTGACGCTGTTCTACGTGTTCGCACACAAGGGCATCTTCTTCGTGAAGGGCACCGAGTACACCGACCTGATCGGTGGCGTGAACAGCTTCTTCACCATCACGCCGGAAGCGTTCGGTACGGTGGGCGCGATCGTGAACTTCGTGGTTGCTTACCTGGTGAGCAAGGTCTCCGCTCCGGTGCCCAAGCACATCCAGGAACTGGTCGAGTCGGTCCGCGTGCCCAAGGGCGCGGGCGCTGCCACCGGCCATTGATCGGCACACGAGAGGGTGAGGCCCGTTGGGGCCGCCCTCCTGTACGCCTGCCAGCCCCGTCGGCTTCACGGCCGGCGGGGTTTTTGCTTGTCAGGGCCAGGGCGTGGTGCCGCGTTTGTGCTGCTGGTGGCTTTGGCGCACAATATCCAATTGATCAAGAGAGCGAGATGACAACATGGGTGTGAGCATTCCCATCCTCGACTGGGTGTTCCTGCTGGCGCTGTTTCCGGTGGCGTTTTTCTGGCTTCGCCGGGCTTGGCGCATCCTGTTCCGGCGCGATTTTTCCGAGGTGGCACTGAAAAAGGGCCTGCCACCGCCCAACGCCGAGCGTTACGCCCCGTATGAGTTGGCCATCAACCTGGTGGGTGGTACCGTGATGGTCGGTGTGCTAGTGGCGGTTCTGGTGTTCCAGGCCTTGGACCGGGACGACTGGATGGCAGTGGCCGGCGTGACGCTCTGGATGAAGATTTTCGCGTCGTTCGCCCTGGGCCGGCATGCCCACGGTATCGACTTTTCACGCAAAAAATCGACGAGAACATGAACTGCGGGCGGGTGGTTGCGGGGTTGGTGACCGGGGTGCTGTGCGCAGCGACCCAGGCCATGGCCTTGCCCGACGACGGCCCGCCCGACTGGACCGACGAGCCGCCGGTACTCTCGCGCTTCATTGAAGACGGCTACGCCGCGCAGCGTGGCCGTGACCCATTGCAGGCCGCCACACTCTACTGCGCCGCCGCGCGCTATGGCAGCGTCGAGGCACAGTACCGGCTGGGCCGCCTGTTTTTGCAGCGCACCGACGCGACGGGCCAGGACGAGGGCCGCACCCTGCTGGCCCTGGCGGCCCAGCGCGGACACGAGAAGGCGGCCGCGACCTTGCCCGCGCCGCCCCAGCGCGAGGCCTTGCCCGACTGTCTGGTCACCGGGCGTGCTCCCGCGTTCGAGGTGCCCGCCAAGGTGGAGCCCGCGGTGCCGCTGGAAGTGGTTGAGCGCTATGTGCTGGCCTTGCCAAGCGACAAACGCCGCCATGCCGAACTGATCCAGCGCCTGGCGCCGCGCTTTGATGTGGACTTTCGGCTCGCCCTGGCCATCGCGCGGGCCGAGTCCAACCTGGACCACCGGGCGGTCTCGCCCAAGAATGCCCAGGGCTTGATGCAGTTGATCCCCGACACCGCCGCCCGTTTCGGGGTGCGCAACGCCTTCGACCCGGAGCAGAACGTCCGCGGCGGGCTGGCCTACCTGCGCTGGCTGCTGGAGCGCTTCAATGGCGACGTGGCGTTGACGTCTGCCGCATACAACGCGGGCGAAGGGGCGGTGGACCGCCACGGTGGTGTCCCACCCTACAGCGAGACGCGCACGTACGTGCAGCGCATCCTGCACTTTTACCGGTCGCCGGTGCACGCGCGCCCCGGCGCCATGTGAGGTTCACTCCAGGTTCAGGTCTTGGCGGATGATGGTGGCGATCTCCTCGATCGACTTGGTGGTGGTCGAGAGCGTGCGGATGCCGGCGCGCCGCATCATGGCCTCGGCTTCGGACACCTCGTAGCGGCAGTTCTGCAGGCTGGCGTAGCGCGAATTGGGCCGGCGCTCGTTGCGAATCTCGCTCAGCCGTGCCGGGTCGATGGTCAGGCCGAACAGTTTTTTCTTGAACGGCACCAGCGCCGGGGGCAGGGCACGGCGCTCGAAATCCTCCGGAATCAAGGGGTAGTTCGACGCCTTCAGGCCGAACTGCATCGCCAGGTAGAGCGAGGTCGGCGTTTTGCCGCTGCGGCTCACCCCCACCAGGATCACGTCCGACTGTTCCAGGTTGACGTTGGTCTGGCCGTCGTCGTGTTCCAGCGTGAAGTTGATGGCCTCGATGCGGTCGTGGTACTCCTGACTCTTGGAGACATCGGAAAACCGGCCAACCCGGTGGTTGGACTTGATGCCCAGTTCGTGTTCCAGCGGTGAAATGAAGGTGCCGAACATGTCGATCAGCATGCCTTTGCATTCGGCCCGCAGCACCGCCAGCACGTCCATGTTGACCACGGTGGTGAACACCAGGGGGCGGCGGCCGTCCACGTCGGCGGCGTGGTTGATCTGCCGCACCGCCTGCCAGGCCTTGTCAGCGTCGTCCACGAATGGCAGCCGCACCCGCTTGGGTTCGATTTCGAACTGCGCGAGGATGGCCTTTGCAAACGTTTCGGCGGTGATGCCGGTGCCGTCGGAGATGAAAAATGCAGTGCGGTGAGGCATCGTGAAAGTTTTTCAATGGAGCTGCCACCGTGGCACGGGCGCTGCAAGCGCGACCGACATCGCCGGGCCATGGTTCTACAATGCGCCATTATCCAGATTCAGCGCCTGGCTTTGGCCGTTGCCCAGAACAGAACAACGATGTGGCGTCCGTAGCGGGGTGTGGCCCGGTTTTTTAACTTAGGAGTCCTACCATGTCCCAACTGTTCAGCCCGACCGCGCTGGTCGTGCCGTTCGAACAACTCAGAATGAGCGACGTCGAGTCGGTCGGCGGCAAGAATGCCAGCCTCGGCGAGATGATTTCTCAGCTCCCGCAAGGGGTGCGCGTACCCACAGGCTTCGCCACCACGGCGCATGCCTTCCGCGAGTTCCTCAAGGCCGACGGTCTGGACGAGCGCATCCACGCCAAGCTGGCCGCGCTGGACACCGAAGACGTGCGTGCCCTGGCCGAAGTGGGCGCCGAAATCCGCGCCATGGTCGAGGCCCAGCCCTTCCCGGCCGATCTGGAGCAGGCCATCCGCGCAGCCTACGACACGTTGAATGCCGGCAGCGCCACCGCGACCTACGCCGTGCGTTCCTCCGCTACCGCCGAAGACCTGCCCGACGCCTCCTTCGCCGGCCAGCAGGAAACCTTCCTGAACGTGCACGGCATCGAGGAGGTGCTGCACAAGATCAAGGAAGTGTTTGCCAGCCTGTACAACGACCGCGCCATCAGCTACCGTGTCCACAAGGGCTTCACCCATGCCGAGGTGGCCCTGTCGGCCGGTATCCAGCGCATGGTGCGTTCCGACCTGGGCGCCGCCGGCGTGATGTTCACCATCGACACCGAAAGCGGTTTTGAGGATGTGGTCTTCATCACCTCCAGCTACGGCCTGGGCGAAACCGTGGTGCAGGGCGCGGTGAACCCCGACGAGTTCTACGTGCACAAGCCCATGCTCAAGGCCGGCAAGCAGGCGCTCATCCGCCGCAACCTGGGCAGCAAGCTGATCCAGATGGTGTTCAGCACGCCCGAAGAAAAGGCGGCCACCAAGAAGCTGGTCAAGACCGTGGACGTACCGGTGGAACAGCGCAACCGCTACAGCCTGACCGACGCCGACGTGCTGGAACTGGCCCGCTACGCCATGGTGATCGAGCAGCACTACGGCCGCCCCATGGACATCGAGTGGGGCAAGGACGGCAACGACGGCCAGCTCTACATCCTGCAGGC
>JAUWAE010000323.1 GCA_030602185.1 Comamonadaceae bacterium | reverse complement strand
GCCTGCATCACCGCTTCGGTGCCCGACATGTGGAAGCTCACCGCCTGCTGGCCCGACACCGCGCACAGGCGCTCGACCACCTCGGCCACCACCGGGTGGTAGCCACCCAGCACCGGCCCCAGGTCGCCCCCCCAGGCGCTGCCCTCGGCCATGCAGGCCTTGTAGAAATCGACGCCGAACACGTTGACGCCATAGGAGCCGGTCAGGTCGTGGAAGCGCTGGCCGTCCAAGTCTTCCAGGTACACCCCCTCGGCCTTGGCCCAGAACGCCCCCATGGGCAGATGGGCTCGCACGTGGGGGCTGAACTGGAACGGCACCCGGTAGCGGCCGGTGAATTGCAGATCGGGCAGGTGCGGGCGGGCTTGCTCGGTGAGGGCGAGTGTGCGTGGCGAGCGGGTGCGAAGTGCCTCCGACAGGCGGGTGAAGCCGCCACGGCGGCGGGTCACCACGCCGGACGGGGCGCCGTCGACCGAGAAAAACTGCGTCTCGTCGTAGGCGTAACCAGGCACCAGCCGTGCCACGCGCTTGGCCAGGCGGGAATGGCCAGCGAGCGAGCGGTGTTTGGCACGCGACAGTTGCCAGCGGCGCCGCAACGGCGCCCACAGCACGGCCGACAACGCGGCGGCCGACAAGAGGAATTCGGGAGCAGGCATGTCATCAAGCTTTCAAGTGAGGTGATGACAGTTGTATGCCCAACGTTTGACATTCCCATGAACACCCCGACCCGCCTGCCCCGACTGCCCAGCCTGCGCGACCTTTTGATGCAGGAAGACCTCAACTTCTTGCTGACCAACCGCATTCCCCGCATTGCGCTGACCCACTTGATGGGCCATTACAGCCGCATCCGCAGCCGCTGGCTGACCCGGCTGTCGATCGCCGTGTGGCGGCGCTTCACCGACCTGGACCTGAGCGAGGCCACTACGCAGGACTATGACAGCCTGCACGCCTGCTTCACCCGCTCACTGCGGCCTGGGGCGCGCCCGTTTGTCACTGGGGACGACTTGCTCGCCAGCCCGTGCGATGCCATCGTGGGGGCGTGCGGGCGCATCGAAGGGCAACAGGTCTGGCAAGCGAAAGGCTTTCTCTACTCGCTGGACGAACTGATGGGATCGGCCGAGCTGGCCGATCGCCACCGAAATGGCACTTTCGTCACGCTGCGGCTGACGTCGGCCATGTACCACCGCTTCCACGCGCCGGCCGACCTGACAGTTGAGCGAATCACCTACATCAGTGGCGACACCTGGAACGTCAACCCGATTGCACTGCAGCGTGTGGAACGCCTGTTCTGCCGCAACGAGCGGGCGGTGATCGAAGCCCGGCTGCAGGCGGATGGGAGTGTCCTCACCCTCGTGCCCGTGGCAGCGGTGCTGGTGGCAAGTATCCGGCTGCACTGGCTGGACGTGCGGCTGCACCTGCGCTACCGGGGCCCCAACGTCATACCTTGCTCGGCACAGCTGGGCCGTGGCGACGAAATGGGCTGGTTCGAACACGGCTCCACCATCCTGGTGTTCGTCCCACCGGGCTGGTCATTGGCGCCTGGCATCGTCAATGGCCGCCAGCTGCGGGCCGGCGAGCCGTTGCTGCAGCGGGATCAGTCGGCCACGAAGCCCGACGCCGCGATCACCGGCGCCCAGCGCTTGGCCGAGGCGTCACCCCGCGCGGCCAGTTCCTGCGCAGACTGACCGACCGGCGTGAAGCC
>JAUWAE010000034.1 GCA_030602185.1 Comamonadaceae bacterium | reverse complement strand
CGGGATGATGCAGAACGTGCAACGGTGGTTGCAACCTTCGCTGATCTTGAGGTAAGCGTAGTGCCGGGGCGTGAGCTTGATGCCCACCCCTTCGACCGCATTGGCGGCCCGCTGGGGCACCAGGTCCAGGAACGGGTCGTGCGGCTTGGGCAGGTGTTTGTGCACCGCCTCCATCACCTCGTGGGTGGCATGCGGGCCGGTCACGGCCAGCACCGCGGGGTGCATCTGCTGTACCAGGTTGCCGCCGCCCTCGCCCTCCCGTGCGCCCAGGCAACCGGTCACGATCACCTTGCCGTTTTCGGCCAGCGCCTCACCGATGGTGTCCAGGCTTTCCTTGACCGCGTCGTCGATGAAGCCACAGGTATTGACGATGACCAGGTCGGCCCCTTGAAAGGTCTTGCTGGTGGCGTAGCCTTCGGCGCTGAGTTGGGTGAGGATGAGTTCGGAATCCGTCAGCGCCTTGGGGCACCCAAGGGATACCCAACCTATACTCGGTACTTTGTTCTTTGGTTCAATGATCATGGGGGTGGACTGTGGGGGGTCTTGTATATAGCTACATGCGCTTCAGCGATCCGCGCCAGGCCAGCGGCCACAGCAGTGAGCGGCAGGCAGCCTACGCAGCCAAGTGGGCGGCGGAACACAGCTTGCAGCTGGACGAATCGCTGAGCCTGCGTGACGAGGGCCTGTCCGCCTACCACCAGCGGCACGTCAAATCGGGCGCGCTGGGCGTGTTTCTGGCGGCCGTCGAACAGGGCCGCATTCCGCCCGGCTCGGTGTTGGTGGTGGAGGGTCTGGACCGTCTATCGCGGGCAGAGCCGATCCAGGCCCAGGCGCAACTGGCCCAGATTGTAAATGCCGGCATCACCGTTGTCACGGCCAGTGACGGCAAGGCCTACAGCCGCGAGCACCTGAAGGCCAACCCGATGGACCTGGTGTACAGCCTGCTGGTGATGATCCGCGCCCACGAAGAAAGCGACACCAAGAGCAAGCGGGTGACGGCCAGCATTCGCCGCCAGTGCCAGGCATGGATGGCGGGCACCTACCGGGGGCTGATCCGCAACGGGAAAGACCCTGTGTGGCTGCGCTGGGACGGCGAGGCCTGGCAGCTGATACCTGAGCGCGTGGCGGCTGTGCGCGAGGCCCTGGCGCTGTACCAGCGCGGCTACGGAGCAAGCCGCATCATCGACGTGCTGACCGAAAAGAAACTGAGCCTGACCGGCCGCGGGCCCCAGGCGCTGCAGATCTACCGGCTGATCAAGCAGCGGGCGCTGATCGGTGAAAAGGAACTGACGCTGGATGGCGAAGAGTACCGCCTGGAGGGCTACTACCCTGCCTTGCTGACGCCGGTGGAGTGGGATGCGCTGCAAGCAACCGCCGGCGGGCGTGGCAGGCGCAAGGCGTTTGGCGCGGTGCCGCACATGCTCACGGGCATGGGCATCACCACGTGCGGGTATTGCGGGCGCGCCATGGTTGGGCAGAACAACGGCCTGAAGCCCCGCATGCCCGACGGCCGCATGCGCGACGGTTACCGCCGGCTGCACTGCACCAGCACCAGCCACGGCGGGTGCGAGGTGGAGGGCTCGGTGAGCGTGGCCCCGTTCGAGCGGGCGCTTATGACCTACTGCAGCGACGTGATCAACCTGCAGGCGCTGTACGGCAGCGACCGCGCCGCCCTGCCCCGCGCCGAGTTGGCCAAGCTGCGCACCGAGCTGGCCGACATCGAGGCCAAGCTGGAGAAGCTGACCGACGCCATGCTGGCCACCGCCGGCGAGGGCGTGCCGCTGACGTTCGCTCGCCGCGCCCGTGAGCTCGAGGAGCAACAGCAACGCGTGACGGCCGCGATCGCCGCCACAGAGCGCGAACTGGCCCACAGCGTGCGCACCGACACTGCCGGCGCCGACCAGGTGTGGCGTAGCCTGGTAGAGGGCGTGGAGGCGCAGGACACCGACGCTCGGCTGCAGGCCCGCCAGTTGGTGGCCGACACGTTTGAGCGCATCGTGATCTACCACCGCGGCATGCGCCCCGACGACACCCCCAAGGGCCAGATGGACATGGTGCTGCTGGCCAAGGGCGGCGTGGCGCGGCTGCTGCGCATCACCAACGGCGGGGAACTGGTGACGGCGGAGACGGTGGGGTGAGTCAACGCGGCCAGGCGCGCATCAGTGTTCGGGCATCAGTGGCGTGGCCGTCAGCAGCTCGCGCCAGGTCTTCAACAGCGCCGCTGCACTGCTCGAATACGGTTGCGAGGGCGCCGGCGTGCTCGCGGACGGAGGCGCAGGTGCTGCTGGACATTCGCAGGCGGGCTTCGGCGAGTTGTGCGCGCAGGCCGTCAGACTCGCGGCGAGCAGCAGCGGCAGCAGCCGCGTTGCGCTGGGCGTGTTGGGCAGCTTCATACAAGGCCTCGTCTTTCTGCGCCTGCAGGCGCGCGGTTTCGTGGGCGGCGGCGGCGTGGGCATCGGCCACGGCTTGGGCCTGTTCGGCCTGGATGCGCGCTATCTGCCCGCCCAGGCGCCAATCCTGGATCTGCCAGGCGCCCGTGGCGGCGATGGCGGCAGCGGCCAGCGCGGCGGCGACGTGGGTGTACAGCATCACGCGAGCGCCTGTATGCCAACCTGCGTGCCCGCGTCGGTAATGGTGATGACGCGGTTGACTGGCCGCTCGGGCACGCGGGTGGACACGTGCACCCACTGCTTGCCCTTGACGCCCTCCAGGATGAGCTGGCCGATCCCCAGCACGCTGACCAGCGGCGCCAGGGCTTTGGCCACCTGGTAGGGCGTGCCGTAGCCGGGCACCACAATGTCGGCGGCCTGGCCCCGGGCGTGGTCGCTGCTGGTGACGCCGCCCACCGCCTTATTGACGGCCGGCGCGCGGTAGCCGCTGGTGACCACCACCGCGCTGCCCAGCGTGTCGCGGATGCGCTGCAGCATGTCGGCCGTGGCCTGCAGGCGCTTGAGGTCGTCGGCCGTGGGCCAGTTGGCCAGGCCCAGGCGGTCGGCGGTGGCGCTGCGGGTCAGCTCCTCCAGCGAGAAGTGGCGGGTGAGTTTGGTGGTCATGGTCAGCCTTCGCTTTGAAACGATTGCGGCACGCCGTGGCGCCAGTAATGCGCGGTGACCCACTGGACCGCCACAAACGCGGCTAGAAGCAAAACCACCACCCAGTCTGGCCTGTACGCCCAAAGCATGGGGGCGGCAAGGGCGGTGGCGGCGGTGACTGTGAGCAGCTGGAAGGCCCAGCGCACAGGGCGGCGGGTGTTGCGTTTGTTCATTCGGGCGGCTCGGCAAAAGCAGCTGTACAAAAGAGCTGAGCACAGCAACAAATAAAGCGCATCAATGATCATTGCCCAGCTCCTCTGCGTCCCAGGACGGCCTCGATTGCGGCTACGACGGCCGAGCGCAGTGCCATCCAGCGGTTGCCCACCCAGCCAATCAAAAATGCAACGCCAGCCAGTGCCTCAATGGCCGGGATACCGGCCCACATCTCCAAAGCCCAGGCCAGCGTGCCGGAGAGCACCACGGCCATAAGAACGTATCGGCCCACATACTTCACGGCAGCAACACGGCTGTCTGTCTCAACCTCCCCTAGGCTGACCAGGGCGCCCACCAGGGCTGCAAACGCGATGGTGGCTAACGGGCCGGCCTGCTGGCCCACCAGGGCCGAAGCGATGGCCACGAGGGCCGCGCCACTGGCGCCAGTGGTGGAGATGGGTTCCGACATGGGCACAGTTCCTCTCTATTGCTTTTTGCGGGGTTGGTTGGGTCGACAGATGCGGTCCGTGGCTAAATGTGGTTGCCAGTTGGGTCATACGGGTCGAGGATCGGCTCGAACCAGCCGGCCACCTTGCGCCGCCAGCCCGTGCCTTGCATGTGGCGACGCAGGCGAGAGGTCACAGTGGTCTCGCGCGGGAGTTCCAGCAGGACGACCGACATGACGCCTACGTTGGCGTTGAAGTCCAGCACGTAGCCGATGGCCAGCGCCAGGTAGCCCAGGATCTTGCTCGGCAGGTTGAGGCCGTCGCGGCGCTTCACCAGCCACAACTTCATGACGGCCAGGTAGAACACCCACAGCAAGAACATCGAGCTGACGGCATAGGCCAAATACCAGAGGGCGTACATCACAGCACCACCCCTTCCGCCTGCATGAACAGCTCGTCAAGCTGCGCGTCTGTCATGCCCAGCGCATCGGCGGCCTGGGCCAAAAACGGGCTGCTGCGTTGCCAGAACTGCGTGTCATGCAGCGCTACCTCGGCCACAGCCTTCTGCACCGGATCAGCAATGCCGGCCACGTAGTCCAGCACGGGCCGCCACAACCCCATCTGAATCAACACCACCTTGCCTTGGGCGCGGGTTACTTGCTCCGGAACGGGCGCGGCGGGCGGCTGCGCAGTCTCCACCTCCCAGGCCCCGCCCCGGAAGAAAGCGCCCTGCGTGGCCCGGTCATACGCAGGCGGCGCAATCGACGTGCTGCCCATCCAGTCGGCAGGCGTGGCGGTCTCGATGTGCTCCCCTGTGTGGGGGCTGAAGTGGTACTCAGGCATGTGCAACTCCTAGGTGTTGAATCAGGTGGTGGGTGTCTGCCCACTGGGCATGGCCCAGCCAGGCGGCGAGAAACTTGCGGCGGCCTTCCGTGTCGCCGGCTGCGTCGAATCGGCGCAGCTTGCGCTTGGCCCGTGTGACGCTGGACTTGCGCAGCAGCTTGTGCGTGGGCCAGATGCGGTAGCCGCAAAAGTTGACGCCCGCCTGCCAGGGCAGCACGCTCCAGTGCGAAAACCGCAGCCCCATGTGCTGGCGGGCAAACGCGGCGGCCTGCATTTGCAGCAGCGCCATGGCCTCCTGGCTGCGGCCTACCACCACCACGTCGTCCATGTAGCGGGCAAAGCGCGTCAGGCCCACGGTGTGCACCAGCCAGCGGTCGAAGATGTGGCCGTAGATGTTGGCGCTGAGCTGGCTGGTCAGGTTGCCGATGGGTAGGCCGCAACCATCTGCAGGCACGAACCGGTGCAGCAGGTCCAGCGTGCGGGGGCAACTGATCTTGCGGGCAAATTCCTGGTGCAGCACGTCGCGCCGCACCGAGGCAAAGTAGCGGGAGAAATCGGTTTTCAGCATCCAGGGCTGCGAGCCATCTGCAATGGCGCGGCGCAACATGGCCTGCACCGCCGCAGCAGCGGCATGGGTGCCGCGCCCGGTGCGACAAGCGTAGCTCTGCGGCAGAAACAGGCGCTCAAAGATCGGCTCCACCACATTGCAGAAGGCGTGCTGCGCCACCCGGTCCACGAAAGGCAGGGCGCTGATTTCGCGCGGCTTGGGCTCGTACACCATGAAGGTGCGCGGCTCGCTGGGCCGGTAAGTGCCGGCCACCAGGCGCTGCCGCAGCCAGGCCAGGTTCGCGGCCTCGTCTTGCTTGAACAGCAGGTAGCCGATCGTCAAGCGCTTGCCGAGAGATGCCTTGCGGTAGGCCTCCCAGAGGTTGTCGGGGTCGGTAATCTGGTCGAACAGGTGTTTGTACTTCTGGCCCATCCCTGGCCTTGCATGAGTCGGCCCGGGTTTCGGGCACTGCCCTACTCCCCGTTCTCCGAACCGCTGAGTGTGTTTGCCGAAGCAGGCCAAGAGGGGCTGACCATATCCAAAAAGGTCGCCTGGTGTTGCCGTAGCGGCACCAGGTGCAGGAGCCTTGACTTTTATCGTCACCGGCGGCCCGCAACGCAATGTTCCAGTTCGAGTTCCACGCGACGTTGTTCGAGTTGGACGCCCGAGAGCCGGAGTTCGCCGCGTTGTTGCGGTTGCCACTTTAGCCCCCTCCTTGCCTCTTTTGCGCAGACTTTGCCCAAGCCCCAAGCATGGCGCCCGTCTCTGCGAGGTGCACGCTGGCAACCTCGTATTGGCGACGCGACACCAGCTTGCGTTCAGGCGCAGCCATGAAGCGCAAAAGCTCTTTGAGGTAAGCCAGCCCGGCGTCTGCCTCGTACACGCGAGAGACCTGATTGCTTTTCCCGGCGGCGTGAAACAGCCGGTACTGCTCAAAAATGGCCGCAATGGCCGTGTCTCGCAACACCCGGTGCTGGCGGTTGGTGTTCGTCAGCATGGGGTAGAGGTAGTTCACAAACCCGTCGAAGCGCATCACCACGGCCATGGCGGCACGCGGTTCAGGCTTGGCGGCGGTTTGGGCTGGCTGTTCCATCATCTCTTGCGAGGCTGCTTTCGCAGCCTCATACATGTTTCAGGTGGTCACCGGCGGCCCGCAACGCAACGGCCCAGTCCGAGCTCCACGCGACGCCGGACGAGTTGGACGCCCGAGAGCCGGAGTTCGCCGCGGCGTCGCGGGAGCCACCCAGCAAAACCACCCACGGATTGCCGTAGGCGTCACCTCGGTTGGGCCCCGCGATCCACGCGCTGCCGCCTGCAGCGCTGTTGCCACGAGCAAAAATCCACTCGTGCCCGGTGGCCTGCTCAATGCCGATGCGGCTGGTATAGCCAGGCTGGCGGGTGGTGAGCGGGATGGTGACGGCGCTGCCGCCCAGAGACTGCGCCTCGGTCACGCCGAACATGGCACTGCGGAATTCGTCGGGTGTGGGCAGGCGCAGGCCAAAGCTGGCCGCCACCTCTTCGCACTCGTACTGGCTGAACCGCCCGTAGTTGGTGCTGCCGTTGCCGCCGTAGGCCAGTGGGATGCGCGGGAGCACGGTGCCGCTGGCCACATCGGTGTTGTTGCGGCTGATGCCGTTGACGATGTGGTTGACCGAGCAGAAGTAGATGGCGTGCCACACCTCGGCCTGCGGGTCCAGAGCCATGCCGCGTTGTTGGCCCTTGCAGCGCCAGGCCAAGTCCCACAGGCTGAATTCGTTGATGCCGGCGATGCGGTCCACCATGGCCTGCGTCCAGATCATGGAGCCGCCCTGGTTGGTGAAGCCAGTGGTGGCGAACGAGCCGCCTGCAGGCGTGGTGCCTGGGGCCACCAACCCGTAGTGGAAGCCGCCGATTTTGCGAGCGCCGGCCACAGGCGGTGCGGCGGGGCTGCTGAATGGGTCTGCCGTGGCCTGCAAGGCGCCGGCCGGGGTGCACCAGATGGCGTAGTCTTCGCCCGCTGTGAGGGTGGGCATGGTGACGGCGGTGGCAGAGGGGAACTCAATCCAACGCCCGCCCACATCCACCCGCGTGCCGGCCTTGATGCTCACGGCGCCGGCGGCGGTTTTGGTGAACGCCACGGTGGTGGCGTCGGTCTTATAGAAGCCGCCCAGCGTGGCGGGCAGGACGGGAAAGGAGCTGAACGTCTTGACGCCTGCAATGTTCTGGTCGCCGGTGAGGCTGACCTGCGAATCGGTTGAGCCGACGATAGGGCTGGTAAAGGTTTTCACGCCGCCGACCGTTTGGTTGCCGGTGACGCTGACCAGGTTGGCCGGGTTGATGCTGGCAGCGCTGGCGGCGGCCTCGGTGGCGCTGGTGGCGGCGGCACTGGCCGATGTGGCTGCTGCATTGGCAGACGACGCCGCGCTGGCGGCGCTGCCCGAGGCTGATGTGGCCGATGTGGCGGCATTGCCTGCCTGCGTGGTGGCAATGTCGGCTTGCGTGGTGGCGGTGTTGGCGGCGGTGCTCGCAGTCGTGGCGGCTGTTGCAGCGGCGGACTGTTTGCTGGTCACATCGGCGGCCAGGTCATTAGCCTTTTTAGACCAGTCGTTCAGGCTGCCGAGCAGCGTGAACGCTTTGCTGTTGAAGGTGGCCGGGTTGTCACTCGGCAGCGGGGGGTCAAAAACGACTGTGATGCTCATGTCAGGCCCTCAATGTCAATGGTGCAATCGCTGTATGTGGCGTAAGCGATGGTGATGTCGAAGTTGTTGTAGAAACCGAAAATCGTCAGGGCTCCGTAGTTGTCGGAGCCGACCCAGAGGCAGGGTGTGGAGCGCAGCTCCGACAGCAGGCGAAAGGTGTTGTCCAGCTCTCGGTTGTCTATGAGCGTCTGGAACGAGGCGCGCGCCGCGAACGCGCGTTGCACCAGCACGGTGTCGCCCCAGTCGTTGCGCTCCTTGCGGCTGTAGTCCTGGATGCCCAGGCGGGCGCCCTGCTGCACGCCCAGCCCAATGCCGCGCAGCGAGCCAAAGAGGCAAACACCGATGAATGCCGTGCCGGAGCTGGTCACGTCGATGCGCAAGGTGGCGTTGGGGTAGCTGGGCAAGTCCTCCGCCAGAAAAATAGTCTGTTCGCGCCGTTCGTCAAAAAACCATGAGTACCAGCTCGCCTCTGGCGGTGAAAAGGTCAGGTTGGCGGTCTTGTCGTACACCAGCCCGAACGAGGGGTCTGTGAGGCGCAGCCGCACAGTGAGGATGCCGCTGATATTCAAAAGCGCCACGCTGTTCATGACCTGGCCGGGCATGATCTCGTAATAATCAGCGGCGCCCACCTGGGTTTGGGTGGTGTTCGAGAGGTCGAACATCTTCCAACGGTTGGTGGGCGACACTTCCGACCAGTAAAGCGGGCTGGTGGCTGGCGGGTTGTTGGTGTTGCCGTTTTGCAGGCTTTCGTAAATGCGGTGGGTGCTGGTCAGGATCACCCGGGCGCCATCGGCGTAGGTGGTGGCGTTGTTCCAGGCTGGGTGGTCGTTTTCTGGCACGCTGCTGCCCACCAACATGGCGTCGGTCAGCGCAACGTTGCGGATCACGCGCAGTGGCTTGCTCATGCTTCAACCCTCACTTCGGGCATACCTTGGGCGTCCCAGCGCTCCAGCAGGCGCGTGAAGCGCTGCTGCAGTTGCACCATGGCGCGCGCCTGGGCTCGGTTGTCTTCGCGCAGGGCGCGGATTTCGGCGGCCGAATCGTCGGTGCGGGTGCCCTGCATCATCTGGCGGGTCTGTTCGTAGCTCCAGTACCTGGCGGCGCCGGTCACTTCCAGCTCGGGCCCCCGTTCGCCCACCAGCCGCAGGCCGCCGTTGTGCAGGCCGCCGGCGGCAAACCTGGGCACCTCTTCGCCGCGCAAAGCCGCAACGATGGCCCGCAGTCCGACCAGGTTCTTGGCGCCCGTCTCGTAAATGGCCGAGCTGATGACTTGCTCCGCACTGGCGGTTTGGGCCTGGATGGACTCCAGCACCGCGTCAATCTGGTCAAGCAGCGCCAGGGATTCGGCCTCGTAATCGACTGGGGCTGAGTCTTCCAGCAGCTGCGCCACGGTGTTGCTCTGCGCCACCAGGCGGGCGGTGGACAGCGTCCACTCTTGCTGAGTGCGGGCGGTGGAGCGCAGCGCCTCGGAGAGTTGGGGGAGCGTGTCGGTTAACCGGTCGGCGTACTGGGCGCGCGTCACGCCGCTGGTGGCCAGCGCCATGCTGTAATCCAGCTGGAACTGATTAGACAGTCGGGCGGCGTTCTGGTCGGGCGTGAGCTGACCGAATCGCACCAGGGCGGCGGCGTCGCGCAGGCGGGTGGCGCTTCCCACCATGGCGTCGGCCAGGGCGCGTTGCGACTCGTAGTAGTCCACCACGCTCTGACGCAGGGAGGAAAGCGTCTCTACCGACCTACCGGCGGCGGCAATGTATTCGCGCACGCTGGCGGCGTACTGCTCGCGTGCGGTTTGCTGCGCGGCCAGAGACGACTCCAGAGCGGCCTGGGCGGCGGTGAGTTGGGCGCTGTAGTTTGCGGCCGATGCAGCGGCGGTGTCATAAATGGACTGCTGGGTAGCCACAGCGCCAGAAAGGGCTGCAATGTAGGCCCGCAGGCCCTCAGCCTGCTGCTGGTACTGCGCCTCCTCCTGGCGATATACATCACCAAGGCTCAAGCGCCACCTGTAGCTGCCGATGCGGCCGAGCCAGATACGGTTGAATTCGTCGCGGCGGGCTTGGCGGCTAGCGTCCAGGTTGGCCAGGCTTTGCTGTGCGCCGGCCAGGCCGCCTTGCTGGGCCTGCAGCGCGGCCAGTTGTTGTTGTGCGGTGGCGTTGGCGGCGTCGCTCAGGCCGGTCAGGGTGTTGACCGAGCCCTGGCGGTTGGCCACCAACGCATCGGCGGCGGTGAGGCCGGAGGTGCTTGGGGCGGTAACCATGGCGGCCTGGATGGCATTGCGGATCTGGTCGGGGTCCATGATGGCGCGGCCCGCAATGTCTTCGCGGGCGCTGGCCACGCTCTGGCGGGTTCGGCGCACGCTTTCGGTCCGCCCATCGAACACGCCGCGCAAGGCGGCCTCGAAGGCGTTGGCAAACGACTCGGCGGCCGTCTGGATTTCGTTGAACACCGGGGCCAGCTTGAGCAGCGCGGCGTATGTCTGGCGGCCCGAGTCGCTGTACAGGTCCTGCGCCTCGACCAAGGCGCGGAATTCGGCCCTGGTACGGGGCAGCACCAGGCCCATGCTTTCCAGCGCGAACGAGAGCTGGCGGGTCGCCGTGTCCACGCGCTCGGCGTCGGAATAAAACGCCTGGTAGTAGGCGCTGGTGGACTGGGTGAATGCATCCGCGCCGCCGAATGCGTCCAGCAGTTTGCTGGCCGCATCGCCGCCCACCAGGGAGGCGTGCAACAGCGTCTGGTTCAGCGTGTCAAACACCTGGTTGACCGTGACCAGGCTGTTGGCCAGGCGGGCCAAGGCCTCGCCTGCGGTTTCGCCAGCGCGCACGAACGGGCCGGCAACCCAGGTGGTGACGGTGGTGATTTTGGAGCCGAACACGCGGGCCAGCACTGCGGTCATGCTGGAGCTGCCAAAGGCCTTGTCCAGCGCGCCGGCCACGGCCCCACCAAACAACCTGCCCCAGCGCGACTCGTTCACCACCGTGGTGGTGACAAATTCGCCCAGCAGCTGCTCGGCAAGGCGATCGCCAAACCCGCCGAGTGCTTTCATGATCGCCTCTTGCTGCTGCTCGGCGTTCATGTTCATGAGGCTGATGCGCACGCCCTGGGTGATGCCGTTGATGGCGTCTGCATTGAGCCCCAGCACGCCGGCATACATCTTGGTGGCCATGGTGATCTGGCGCAGCGACTGGTCCAGGAACTGGTCCAGCTCGGTGCTGATGGCGCTGTAGTTGACGCCGCTCTTGTCAGAGCGGAACCAGCCGCCCTTGGAGAACCACTCCTGGTACTGCTGCACATCGGCGCCGTCGGTGCTGAAGGTGCCGGTGATGCCGCTGCCGGTGGTGACCGGCGCCTTGCGGCCAAAGGCGCGGTTGAACACACCGCCCAGTGCGCCGCCGATGACTGCGCCGATGGGGCCACCCAGGAATGCGCCAATGGCGGTGCCGGCGATGTTGGCGGTGTTGCCGCTCTTGCCGATGGCGCTGTAACCGTTGGAGATCCAGCTGCCCACGGTAATGCCGGCAGCCGCGGCGGCCACATAGCTGGCGGCGGTGCCAAGGGCGTTGGACGACTGCATCAGCGTGCTGCCCGCCTGGTTGAGCACGCCGCTGGTGTTGTTGACCAGCCAGGCCCCAATGTCTTGCGCGGCAAACGCCACGCTGTCGCCCAGCGCCGTGAAACCGCCCACCACAGTGTCGTAGACCGACTTGATGCCGCTGGCCAGGCCCATGGAGTTGCTCAGCTGCCCGGCGTTGGCGGTGGTGGGCAGGCCCAGCACACCAGCAACGGTGCCGGCCACCGGGGCCACCACCGCCTGAATCACAGGGCGCAGCACCAAGGTCCTGAACATGTTAATCACGGTGTCGCGCAGGTTGCGGGCAAAGTCCTTACCCGACTCGAAGCCGCGCATGAGCGCGTCGGTCAGGGTGTCCTGGATTTTTTCGGCGGTGCGCTGCCACTCGCGGGCGGCGTCTTTGGCGGCATCGGCGGCCACTTCGCGGGCCTCCTTGCGGCCAATGGCTTTGGCCAGCTCTCTGCGGGCGTCAATCTCTTTCTGGATGGCCAGCACCTCGGCGTCGCGGTCCCCCTCGCGCATCAGCGCGGCCTGCTTTTCGCGCAGGCGGGCAATCTCCACCTCCTCGATGGCCTGGGCCAGGGTGATGTGCTTTTCGGCAGCGATGGCCAGCGCCTGTTCCTCGTCCAGCAGCCGCTGGAGTTGCGCCTCCACCGAGGCTGCACTCCGATCAAGAGCATCAATGCGCCGGGCTTCGGCCTTGTATGACTCTTCCAGCGCCTGAGCTTTGGCCTTCTCTGCATCGGCCTGCTGCTTCAGCAGGTCGCGCACCATAGGCTGTTTGGCGATCAGCTCGTTGAGCAGTTCAATGCTGCGGGCCTCAGAAATTGCACCGCGCTCCCGCATCGCCTGAATTCGTGCCAGGGATCTCACATAGTCGGTGCTGACGCCAGACAGTGTGGCCAGCAAGTCGGCTTCGCGCTCCAGGTCTCGGTTGCGCTTGGCGGGGCCAGCGCTGGCGTTGCGCTCCTTCTCTACCTTGGTGATCTCCGAAACCACCTTCAGGTACTCTCGCTCTGCCTGCACATATTGAGCAGAGTCACGAGACAGGCCGGCTGTGGCTTTTCGGAACAGCTCGGTTGCCTCTGCAACGCGTTTGCGCTGGTTCGCAAGCTGGCCGTCAGCTTGCGCGGCTTGTTCGGCCAGAGCGATGGATGCGCGCTCCCTGGCCTGCACATCGGCGGCTGCCCGAGCGCGTTCCTTTTCGGCATCCACCACTTTTTTGACGGCCTGGTACTTGGCCTCAAGGCCTTCGATTTCAGCCCGCCCGGCGCCACTGGCATAAGCGAACTGGAGCTGCTGCTCAATCTCGCGCAAAGGATTGCTACGGCCCACCTGCAAAATCTGGTCAAGCGCCTCGCTGGCTACGCGCTTTATTCCTGCCCATGCGCTCTCAACCCACCCCAGTCGCTCGACCAGTTTTGGCGTTTGCGTCTCGATGGCGTTGGCGTAAGCCTCCTGCGCCACCCGAGCAGCGTCCGTCGTGCGCCCTTGCGCCTCCAGAGCCTTGATCTGATCGTAGATCTCCCGCGTCAGGTAGTTGGTGGCTTCGCCCAGTTTCAGGGATGCCTCCAAGGGGGCCTTGCCGAGTTCTGCAAACGCCTTGACAGTCTCTTCAGCGGCCTGCCCACCGACGGCCTCAAACTCTGCCGCAGCTTTTGCAAACCGGACAAAGTTATCCGCCCCCACCTTGCCAGAGGCGGCCAGCTGGTTCAGCACCTCCGCTGCCTTGGACTGGGTGATTGAGGCAGAAGCCTGGTCGACGGAGGCCGCCATGCTCTGCAGCTCCTGGGCCGTAAGGCCGAGGGCGTTGCCGGATGTAACAAGGGTTTGCGTAAACCGCTGGGCCTCCTGGGAGCCCTTCAGGAAGCCTGCAGCCACGGCCAGGGCGGCGGCGCCCGCGGCAGTCAGCGGTGTGATCAGGCTTGCCACATAGCCGCCCAAAGCCCGCGCGGCGGCGCCCACACCACCAAACACGTCCTTGAGCTGACCGCCCTGCTGCAGCAGCACAGTCATTGGAGCCTGGCCGCTTTGCAGCGACACCACGATGTCGGTGAACTGTGCAGGCACTTGCCGCAAGGCGGCAGTGGTTTGCTTGGCCGACATGCCCAGGCCATCCATGGACCGGGCGGCCACGTCCTGCGCTGCCTTGGCAGCGCTGAGCTGCTTCAGGTATGGGTCAAGCAACGACTGGTCGAGACCGCGCTGCTGGGCTAAAGCCTTAAAGTACTCTTCGGTTCCGCGCTGGCCAGCCTGGGTTTCCGCCGTAACACGCTGGATCTGAGCAATCAGACTTTTGGTGGCAGCCTCTGTGCGCTTGGCGGCGCCGTCGGCGGACTTGCCAATGCCATCAAGTCCCTTGGACGCTTTGGCGCCTTCCTGCTCAGCAACGCGCGCTGTGTCCCGCACGTTCCGCTGGACGCTTTCAAGGCCCGCCTTGGTGTCGTCCCGAACCTCGACGCCCAGCTGCACTTTGCGGTTGTCCGTGGACATGTCAATCCTTCTCGTTCATTGCAGCCAGGGCTTCGAGCTCCAGCAATTGGATGTCGGAAAACATTTCTTCCCATTCAGTGGCCGAGGTGGCAACCCTGTCCAGCAGCGGATAAAGGGACGAATAGTCCAGCCCCGTGGGGCCGCCCATGGCCACACGCCACTGGGTTTGCAGAGCGCAAAACAAGGTGAACGTGGGCCAGTTCTCAGGCCACACATCAACCTCGTTTTGCACTTTCTCGCTGTTCGCCAGCAGGTCGATGAATGCGTTGGCGGCTTGCGTCTTGCCTGTTTTTTGGTAGAGCGCTCGTGCCGCCTGAGTCAGTTTCCCAGGCGGCCTTCGGTGATCGCCAGGCGGTACTGGTTGATGATTTCCAGCGCGGCGCCTGGAAGTTCGTCGCACAGCTGCGCCAGGCTTTGGCGGTCGAATTCGTCTTCCAAGTTCCAGCCGTCGGCAATCTTGAGGATGTAGTCGGCGTTGGTGTCGCGGGTCTTGGCAAGGGCCTCGGCCAACGAAAACTGCACCTCTTCATCGGTCTGGCCGGTCGGCTCCACCCCGGCAGACTTCATGAGATCGTCAACAAACTGCCCAAATTCGGTGCGGGTCCGGTAGATGTACGAAATCTCCACAGTGCCTTCGCCGCCTTCGGGCAAAGCCACCTTGATGAGTTTTTTGAAGTTCTTCGGGCGCGTGCCCAGCTTGATGCGTGCCATGGTTGAATTCCTTTCGCGGGGTGATGTAATGCCCGTGCCAGCCCCGCCTTCCCCCGCGAAGGAGAAGAACGGGTCTGGTCGGTGCTTGTGGACGCCGATCAGGCGTAAGACAGGGTGCGGCCCAACATCGTCAGGGCGGCAGTGACTTGGTTGGCCTGGTTCACGTTCAGTGCCGGCACTTCGGACACAGCCATGTAGCCGTAGCCGTAGGATGTGGCGCCGCCAGACAGCACCATCTTGAAGGCCACCTTGGCCAATCGGCGGCTGATGTTCAGCATGGCCTGGTAGTTGGCGTTGCTGGCGTCATGCCCCAGGGTCAGCGTGATAGAGGCTGCGTTGAAGCCAGTGGGCACGTTGATGCTGTTGCGCTTGGCCAGCGGGCTGATCGTCGTAAACCGCGGATCGCCGCCCGACGTGCTGATCGACAGCACCTGCGGGATTTCCACCCAAGTGCTGATCTTCTGGGCCGATGAGTTGGCGGCACCACCGGGAGCAAACCAGTTTGTATCGGTGGCGTCAAGGCCCAGCAGAGCAAACGTGTCTGCCGTCAGCTGATCGACCTTGTAGACGGTCTCGGTGGCATCCTCCCAGCCAGAGGTAAGGAGGATTTCGTCGTTGTCCACATAGCCGTGAGCGGCGCTGGTTGCAACAGCAGGGTTGGCGTTGGAAATGGCGCTGACAGTTTTGGCCGCAGCGAACGTTTGGCTGAAGTAGAACTTCGCGCCTTCGGGGAACGAGTAAGCCATAGGTTGGGCCTTTCGAATGAAAAAGCCCACGCGAGGTGGGCCGGGTTACGCCCTCGCGGGCACTGCAACGGATTGCTCCGTATAGGTTTATCTGGTCGCCCAGATCTCAAAATCCTGTATCGCTCCGCGCGATTCGGTGTCATCGTCAAACGCCGCCTGCAATGCACCCTGGGGGCGCGCAACAAGAGTCGTGGATGCGCAAAGCGCCTCCTCGATTTGCAGCATGAGCTGGGTGGCTTCCAGGCGGGTTTTGGCCCAGACATTCACCTGCACAAATGCGTTGCGCTTGTTGGGCAGTGAGCCGTCCAGATAGGTGGGGGCCTTGCCGCCGATCTGTTGCCAAGTCACGTAAGGCGTGGTTGTGTTTGCGGGCGCCACGTCCGGGAAGACGCGCGCACACAGCGGCTTGATGGCGTTGTGGAGATCGACTTCCAGGCTCATTGTTGACCCGCCAATCTCTTGAGAACTTCGGCTTCGGCAGCCGCCAAGGCATCGCCAAACTTGGCTTGCGCGGGCCGGATGAATGGTTGAGCAGGCACGTCTTTTGGCACGGGCAGCGGCTGATCCTTCAAGGTAAAGAACCGCTTCTTCTTAGCGTTGTAGACCACGCGATACCGTTGCTTGTAACCGTACTCGACCAAGTGGCCATGCGGGGCTTTGCGCGCATTCCAGCTCACGTGGTATGTGGCGCTGGACTCGCTGGAGTTGTCCTTACTGTACACCTGATAGATGGCTGACAGTAGATTGCCAGTTTTGCTCTCCGACCGCTTTTCCAGGTTTCGCTTGACCTCCTGGTACAGCACCTCGGCCCCGGCTTGTGCCGCTGGGCGCACAGCTTCTTTGGCGCCATCGCCCAGCTCTGCCAGCAAATTGTTGAGCGCCGCATCGTCGAACACGATGCTCAGCGAATTGCTACCCGCGCTCACTTCACCACCTCACAAACCAGGTCAACATACTCTCGGCGGGCCATATCCGGCTTGACGGCCATCACCTCGTAAACCGTGGCACCGTGCACCACCCGCATGGCCGCGGTCACATCGGTCCGCCAGCGGATGCGGATGCTGGCCCGCACCACTGATGTTTCCCGGTCGGCCTTGACCGACTCCAGGCCACTGCCCAGGGCAATGTTGGCCCACACGGCGGCCAGCTCGGTCCAGGCGCCCGTGGGCTGGCCGGCTGCGTCCACGCCAGCGGCGCGGTACTGCAAGGCGATGCGCTGGTTCAGCGGGCCGGCACGCATCACACCCCCCACACCTTGTAAGGGTCCAGCAGCCCATCGGCAAAGTGCTGGGGCACCACGGGCTTGTCGGCGCTGCGCTCGCGCTGGTGGTACAGGTCGCCAATGGCCAGCAGCACCCAGTGCCGGATCGGCGCCGGCACGCTGGCGGCCGTGGCGCCGTAGCCGGCGGTGTAGGTCACGGTCACCGCACCGGGGCGGTGGGCCTGGGTGCTGGGCCAGGCGCCACCGGGCGGCAGGGCCAGTTCGTGGCCCAGGGGCGTGGCCGCCAGCAGGTAGTCGGTTTCGGGCAGCGTCTGCAGGGCGCCGTCCGCGTCCAGGTACTGCACCTGCGTGACCGACAGCACCGGCGCCATGGGCAGCTCCAGCGGCCGGTCGCACGCCGGGAAGGCATCGGCCAGCAAGCGCCACGGGGTGCTGACCAGGGTGCGCTGCAGCCGGTCCTCGGCCGTCACGCGCGCCACCTCGATCAGAGCCGTGATGTAGCCGTCCTCGTCCGTCAGGTCCACGCGCAGGTGCGCCTTGGCCTCGGCCAGCGTCACCGGGGTGGGGGCGGGGGTGCCGGTGCGGGTCGGGTTCACAGCAGGTTACTTCCGCTTTTTGGGCTGGTTCTGCGGCAGGCCAGCGGCAAACGCCACGGCGGCCTTGTCGCTGTCGGCTGCGTTGTCTTTCTCCAGGGCCTTGGCGGCGGCGGCGGGCAACTCCACCACGTCATCGGGCTGGCCATGCTCGCCGGCCACAAGAAGGCGCACCTTCACCATGCGCGGGGCACTGGCGGTGGGCGGCTGGGGTGCGGCTGCAGCCGGGGTGGGGTTGGCCAGCTTGGCCTTGCCTTCGGTCAGCAGGCCTTCGGCCACATCGGGGGCCACCTCGAACGTGGCGCCTTCGGCCAGATCATCTTCAACACCGTGCACCAGGCCTGCGGACAGGGCCACAAGGGCAATCAGTTGGGTTTTCATGGGGTTGCTTTTTCAGAGGTTGCAGGCCGGCCCGCACGGTGGCGGGCCGGGGCTGTCAGTCAATCAATCAGGTGGCGCTGTGGCGGTAGGCCTTCACCGCGTTGGTGTCCAGCAGGTTGCCACCGGCACGGCACCAGGCCAGGAAGCCGATCTGGCCCTTCTTTAGGAAGGCGCTGTCCTCGAAGCGGAACAGGGTCACTTCCATCGCGTCGCGCACCATGTAGCGGCTCATGTCGCCAAACGCCATCGACTTGGCGTTTGCAGCGGGCGCGGGCAT
>JAUWAE010000049.1 GCA_030602185.1 Comamonadaceae bacterium | reverse complement strand
GTCGCAGGGGCGGGGGCTGCTCGCGGTGAACGTGATGAAAGCCCTCAGCGCCTACGAAGCCTATGTGCGCGAGGCCCTGGAGTGCGGCATCGACGCCCTGGTGGTCGGCGCCGGCCTGCCGCTCGACCTGCCCGAGCTGGCACGCGATCACCCGCAGACCCTGCTGGTACCCATCCTGTCGGACGCCCGTGGCGTGCAGCTGCTGGTGCGCAAGTGGGAGAAAAAGGGACGGCTGCCCGACGCCATCGTGATCGAGCACCCCCGGCTGGCCGGTGGGCACCTGGGCGCCGCCAAGCTGGTCGACCTGCACGACCGCCGGTTCGATTTTGACGTCGTCCTCCCGGAGGTGCGGGCGTTCTTCCGCAGTGCCGGCATCGAGCAGGAGATCCCGTTGATCGCGGCTGGCGGCGTCTACGGCCGAGACGACATCGTGCGGCTGCAGGCGCTGGGCGCGAGCGCCGTGCAGCTGGGCACCGCCTTTGCGGTGACCCAGGAATGCGATGCCGCCCCCGAGTTCAAGCGTGTGCTGGCCGAGGCCCACCCGTCGGACCTGGTGGAATTCGTCAGCGTGGCGGGCCTGCCGGCCCGTGGCGTGCGCAACCACTGGCTCGACAAGTACCTGCGGGTCGAGCCGCAGCTCAAGGCGGTGGCGCACGTGAAAAAGCGCTGTAACATGGCCTTTGACTGCCTGAGCCACTGTGGCCTGCGCGACGGCAAGCCCGAGATGGGCCAGTTCTGCATCGACCAGCAGCTGGGGCACGCCCTGGAAGGCGACACCGACCGGGGCCTGTACTTCCGCGGGGCTGGGCCGCTGCCGTTTGGACGGCAGATCCGCCCGGTGGCCGACCTCATGAACTGGCTGCTCCACGGCGTGCGGGAAGGTGTGGCCGATGACCCCAAAGCGCAGTGGGACCGTGAACTGGAGAACGTATGAACCAGCGTACCGACGCGCAAGCCCTGAGCACCCCGGCGCACCTGCCGCGGCAACCCATCAGCGACGATGTGCTGCGGGAGAAGTACCTCAAAGGCGATGAGCGCGACGAAGGCGCCTTGTTCGACCGGGTGGCCGCCGCACTGGCCAGTGCCGAGCGGCCCGAACTGCGCGCCGAATGGCAGGCCCGTTTTCGCCAGAACCTGGCGCAGGGCGCCATCGGCGCCGGCCGCATCATGAGCGCGGCGGGCTCCGGCATCCAGGCCACGCTGATCAACTGCTTTGTGCAGCCCGTGGGGGACTGCATCCAGGGGCAGGACCAGGACGGCTACCCCGGCATCTACGAAGCCCTGCGCGAAGCGGCCGAAACCATGCGCCGTGGCGGTGGCGTGGGCTATGACTTTTCCCGTATCCGCCCCAAGGGGGCCGAGGTCAAGGGCACCGCGTCCACCGCGTCCGGCCCGTGCAGCTACATCAACGTGTTCGACCAGTCGTGTGCCACGGTGGAAAGCGCCGGCGCGCGCCGTGGCGCCCAGATGGGCGTGCTGCGCATCGACCACCCCGACGTGCTCGAATTCATCACCGCCAAGCGCACGCCAGGGCGTTGGAACAACTTCAACGTCTCGGTGGCCGTGACCGATGCGTTCATGCAGGCGGTCGAGCACCAGGGCAGCTGGGAACTGGTGCATGCCGCCCGGCCCACCGAGGAGCTGTGCCGCCGCGGGGCCCACCAGCGCGACGACGGCCTGTGGGTTTACCAGACGCTGCCGGCCCAGACCTTGTGGGACACGATCATGCGCTCGGCCTACGACTTTGCCGAGCCGGGCATCCTGTTCCTGGACCACATACGGCGCGACAACAATTTGCGCGCCATCGAAGACATCAGCGCCACCAACCCCTGTGGTGAACAGCCCTTGCCCCCTTATGGCTGCTGCGACCTCGGGCCCGTCATCCTGACCCGCTTTGTCCTGAACCCATTCGGCGGCGCGGGCGTAGCACGGTTCGACTTCGAGGCCTTCCAGCGCTGCGTGGCGGTACAGGTGCGCGCGCTCGACAACGTGCTCGACATCACCCACTGGCCCTTGCCCCAGCAGCAGGCCGAGGCCCAGGCCAAGCGCCGCATTGGCGTCGGCTTCACCGGGCTGGGCGATGCCCTGGTCATGCTGGGCCTGCGCTACGACACCGCCGATGGGCGCGACATGGCCCGCCAGATCGCCGAAACCATGCGCGACGCCGCCTACCTGGCCTCGGTGGAGCTGGCGGTGGAGAAGGGCGCCTTTCCCCGGTTCGACGCCGAGGCCTACCTGGCCCCTGGTACTTTTGCCAGCCGCCTGCCGGCGGAACTCCAGGCCCGCATCCGCCAGCACGGCATCCGCAACAGCCACCTGCTGTCGATCGCGCCCACCGGCACGGTCAGCCTGGCGTTCGCCGACAACGCCTCCAACGGCATCGAGCCGGCGTTTTCGTGGACCTACACCCGCAAGAAGCGCGAAGCCGACGGCAGCCGCACCGAATACGAAGTCCAGGACCACGCCTGGCGCGTGTTCCGCCTGCTCAAGGGGCCCGACGCGCCCCTGCCCGACGCCTTCGTGAGCGCCCTCGAGATGGCGGCGGGCGACCACATCGCCATGATGGAGGCGGTGCAACCGTTCGTCGACACGGCCATCTCCAAGACCGTCAACGTGCCGGCCGACTGCCCGTACGACGACTTCAAGGGCCTCTACCTGCAGGCCTGGCGGGCCGGCCTCAAGGGCCTGGCCACCTACCGGCCCAACGACATCCTGGGGGCGGTGCTGGAAGTGAAACCGGCGGCGGAAGCCCCCGTGCCCGCCCCGGCGCCGACAGTGGACCCGATGCGCGTCGTCATCGAGAGCCGCCCCAAAGGGGCCCTCAACGCCGTGGCCGAAAAGATCGAGTACTGGACCCACGAGGGCCAGAAGACGCTGTACCTGGTGGTGTCGTTTTTGCCGGTCCCGGCGGCCAACGGGCAGGGCACCGTGGAGCGGGCCATCGAGTTTTTCATGCCGGTGGGGCAGAGTGGCGAGTCGCAGCAATGGATCACCGCCAGCATGCGACTGCTGTCGCTCGCTGCCCGTGGCGGCTTCCTGGAGCGGGCACTCAACGACATGCGCAAGGTCGCGTGGGACCGCGGACCGGTGCGCTATGGCCACAAGGTCCGCGAGGATGGCACTCGGGTGCCGCTGTGGCACGACTCGGAAGTGGCGGCCATGGCCTTCGCGATCCAGAACATCTTGGCGGCGCGGCAGCCGTCTGCGGCGGGCATGCCCCAGCTGGAGGTGGCGCCCGAGCCTAAGGTGGTGCCGCCGACCCTGGGCATGATGCCCGGCAAGAAGTGCCCCGAATGTGGCGCCCACGCACTGATCCGCAAGGACGGCTGCGACTATTGCACCGCCTGCGGCCACGTGGGCGTGTGCGGTTGAACCCAACAGGACTGAGCATGGAACTGCCCCACTTCGATGACCTGATCGCCGCTGCCCGTGCGCAGCCCTTGCCGCAACGCCTGTTAATGGTGTTCGTGAGCGCCGAATTGCCGGACGACGCCAGCGAGGCGGAGCGCCAGGCCTTTGCCGAGGGCTGCGGGGGCACCCTCACGCCCCTGACGTGCGTGGACAAGGCCGCTGGTGAGCTGATGAGCTTTGCAGCCCTGAAAGACGAGGCGGCGCAGTTCCTGCCCGGCTGGGACCTGGTGTTCGCCGCGGCGGCCAACGAGCAGGCGCACGCGCCCTTGCCCCAGGCGGCCATCGACGCCGCCCTGCAGCGCATGATCGCCGCCATCGAAGGCGGCAATGTGGGCCAGTTCGTCGCGTTCGACCGCTCGGGGCAGGCGGTCGCGATCAGCTGAACGCTGCGCACTGGCCACAGGACGTAGCACTTCAGGACGATGGCGCTACTCCCCCTGGAAACGTCTTGGCAGCCCACAATGGACGCACCAACTCTGCCAAGAAAGGCCACCCTCAATGGACGCACTTGCTCCCCACGATGTTCGCCCCCCAACGCCAGTGCCTGCGGGTGACCCAGGCGGCCTGATCGATCACATCCTCAGCCGTTACCACGAGGTCCATCGCCAGCAGCTGCCGGAACTCATCGGCCTGGCCCGTCGGGTCGAGTCGGTGCACCAGGGTCATCCCGACGTCCCGGCCGGTCTGGCGCATTTCCTGGAACAGATGGAAGGCGACCTGGTCAGCCACATGCTCAAGGAAGAGAACATCCTGTTTCCCCTGCTGCGCAACGGCGGCCACCCGATGGTGATGGGGCCGATTGGCGTGATGCGCCACGAGCACCTGGAGCATGGCGACCGGCTCGAACGCCTGGCCGAGCTCACCTGCAACTACACACCACCCCAGGGCGCTTGCAATTCCTGGCAGACCCTCTACGCGGGGCTGCGCGGCCTGACCGACGACTTGCAGCAGCACATCCAGCTGGAAAACGAGGTGCTGTTCCCGCAGTTCGAGCGTTGAGGCCGATCGGCGTCACTGGGGTTCCGGCCGGTGACGGACGTGCAGCCGTATGGGCTGCGACACCCGGGTCTGGTACTGCTGGATCTGTTCGATCAGTTTCGCGTCCAGTTCCCGGTCGGCCGCCAGCATCAACATCCCTTCGGCGTTGAACCAGTCCTCGGTGAGGGTGTCACCGGGTTGCAGGTCGGCCACCCCGACCGTCTGGTCGATGGTCGCCGCGGCCGCTTGCCCGAGAGACAACCAGGCCTGTACGACCACCGGGTCGTAGCGGGCGTCACTCAAATCGATCACTTGCTGACGGGCCGCCGCCAAGGACAGGGCCTGTTTGGTGTGACGCCCATGCAGCAGGTTGTCCAGGTCGTTGGCCAGTGCCAGGATGCGCGCACCCAGCGGGATCTGCTCGCCGTGCAATCCGTCGGGGTGGCCCCGGCCGTCCCAGCGTTCGTGGTGGGAGCGCACAAGCCGGGCTGCCGCCTGCAGGTTTTCCAGTGGCATCAGTGCCTGTTCGCCCAAGGCGGCGTGCTGGCGGTAGTGAGCCAGTTCGGTGGTGCTCATGTGGCGCAGGGGCTGGTTCAGCACCGCATCGGGCAGGCCGAGTTTGCCCACATCGTGCAGCAAGCCGGCCAGAAACACGTCTTGCACGTCGGCATCGCTCAGGGCCATCTGCCGGGCAATGTCCCGGGCCAGCTCGCCCACACGGCGGGCGTGTCCCGCCAGTCCGCCGCTGCGCGCCTCCATCAGGCCCGTGAACACCTTGATCGAGGTCAGCCAGGCCCGGTGCAGCTGGGCGTTGCTGCGCGCCAGCGCCTCGGTGCGCTGGGCCACCCGGGCCTCCAGCTCGCCATTGAGCCGGGTCAGTTGCGCGTTCTGCTCGCGCGTCACCTGCAGCAGGTGGTCGCGCTCGTCGGCCAGGCGCTTGCGTGCCAGCGCCTGTTCCACGGTGTGCAGCAGCTCGGCCTCGTTCCAGGGTTTGGCCAGGTAGCGGAAGATCTCGCCCTGGTTGATGGCCGCAATGGTCGAGGTGATGTCGGCAAACCCCGTCAGCAGGATGCGCACGGTCTCGGGCCAGCGTTGCCGCACCTTAACCACCAGCTCGGCGCCGTCAATGCCCGGCATCCGCATGTCGGAAATCACGACGTCGCAGGGCGCCTGGGCCAGGCGTTCAAGCACCTCGGCGCCCGAGGCGGCGGTTTCCACCACATACGGCTGGCCACGGAACACCCGCCGCAGGGCCGACAGGATGTTGGGCTCGTCGTCCACGCACAGCAGGCGGGCGGGCACGTTGGAGGTCGGTGGCGTGCTCATACCGGTGCAGTGGGGGTGGCCGCGGGCTGGTGGATGGGCAGCCGGATGCGGAACGTGGTGCCGACCCCGGGCTCGCTGCACACCGTGAGGCTGCCGCCGTGGTTCTGCACGATCCCGTATGACAGCGACAAGCCCAGCCCCGTGCCCTTGCCAACCGGCTTGGTGGTGTAGAAGGGGTCGAAGATGCGGTCGATCTTGTCGGCCGGGATGCCGCAGCCGGTGTCCGCGATCTCCACCCACACCGAATCGCCCTCCACCCCGGTGGTGACGGTGATCGTGCCGCGCTGGTCGCCCATGGCCTGGGCCGCGTTCACCAGCAGGTTCATGAACACCTGGTTCAGTTGCGAGGCCAGGCAGTCGATGGGCGGCAGCTGGCCGTAGCGTTTGACGACGTCTGCCTTGTACTTGATCTCGTTGTTCACGATGGTCAGGGTGGAGTCCAGCCCATGGTGCAGGTCGGCCGGTTCGAACTGGTCGCGGTTGTCCACCCGGGAAAAATCTTTCAGGTCCTGCACGATCTTGCGCACGCGCGAAATCCCTTCCTGGCATTCACGCATCAGCTCGGGCACATCGTCGCGCAGGTAGCGCAGTTCCACCGCGTCGCGCAGGTGCCGCAGGCGCTCTGCCTCGGCCGTGTTGGCCATGGCCAGCTCGGCGGCCTCGTAGGCGTCCAGCAGACGGAACAGGTCGGCCAGGTATTTGTCGAGGCTGCCCAGGTTGGAATGCACGTAGCCGATGGGGTTGTTGATTTCATGGGCCACACCGGCCGCCAGCTGGCCGATCGAGGCGAGTTTTTCTGACTGCACCAGTTGCTGGCGCATGCGCACCAGCTTGTCGTTGGCCAGGGTCAGCTCCTCGTTGCGGCGCAGCAGCTCCTGGGTGCGGGCTGCCACCTCCTGCTCCAGCCGGGCCTGGCTGTCGAGCAGGGCCTGCCGCGCCAACCGGCGCTCGGTCACGTCCTGCAGGGTTTCCACCGCGCCGATCAGCTGGCCTTGTTCGTCGTGCAGCGGCGCGGCAATGCACAGCAGCCAGCGTCCGCTCGGGCCCATGTGGGGGAAGTGCACCTCGGCTTCCACCGCACCGGGAATGAGCGGGCTGTAACGGTGGGCGTCTGGGTAGAAGCGCTGCAGCTGGCGGTCGATGTCGTTTGACATCAGCAAATTGGCCAGGGCCGGTCGTGCCGCCGGGTAAAAGCCGCGCCACGCCTGGTCGGTCCCCACCACCTCGTGTGCCGGTACCTGGCTGAGCTGCACGCAGGCGCGGTTCCAGTGGCTGACGCGTTGGGCCCGGTCCAGCACGAAGGCGGCCACCGGAGAGCCCTCGACGATCTGCGTCAGCAACGCGAGTGCGGTGCGTTGGTCGCGCACAATGTCTTGCAGCAGCCGATCGGCTGTGGTGGCGTCGCGCTCGAGCTCGCGCATCAGCGCCTTGTCGTGGTTGAGGATGTGGCCCACCAGCCAGCCCTGCAGGAACTCTCCGATGCGCCGCACTTGCTGCGCAGCCACGGGCAGGTGCTGGATGCGCTGCACCTCGTCGGCGAACGTCCGGTGGGCTTCGCGGTGGCTGGCGGCGTGGCGCTCGTCCACGCCGTGCTCGGCCATCAACGCTTCTTCGGCGGCAAAGTGCTCTCCCGCGTACTGCAGCAGCCGCGCCAGGATGCCGGGCAGGTGCTCGGCGGCGTCCGGTGCGTCTTGCAGGGCGAGCACCCGGTTGAACAGCTCGACCAGCCCCTGGTGTTCGTGGTCGATGCGGGCATGCCCCACTTCGTAGGAGCTGTCCCAGGCAAAGGTGTTCACCGGTGCGCCTCCTGACCGTGTCCGATGAGTTCGTCGATGGCGTGCAGGCGCTCCTGCAGCGTGTGCCGCAGCCGCTCCAGCGCCTGTGGTGCGGGTCCATGCAGCGCCCAGCTGGCGTGCGACAGGTACGGCCCCAGGGTCACCTCGCCGTCCTCACCAAGGCGTACCTGCTCGCGTACCAGCCCATCGGCCAGGTGCACCAAGTGGGCCAGGGGCGTCTGGGCGCGGTCGGGCTGGTGGTGGTGTTCAATCGCGTCGGCCACCAACAGCGGAAAGTGCCAGTGCCGTGCCATGGCCGCGCCTATGGTGGGGTGGGTCAGGCCAAGCACGGCCTGCTCGGCCTCGATCAGCCCGCAGCCGTGGGCGACCTTGTACTGCCGGCATGCGGCGTAATGGGCGGGGTAGTCGCTGGCCAGCACCAGGCGGCCCATGTCGTGCAGCAGCCCGGCGGTGAACGCCACCCCTTCGGGTTCGCGGCATTCAAGGGCCAGCCACTCGGCCGCCAGGGCACAGGCCATGCCGTGGGCCCAGAAGTCGCGGTAGGTAAAGTCTGGTGGCAAGCGCAGGGAGCTGAAATGGTTGATGGTGGCCGTGGCGATGGCCAGGTTGCGCAGCGCGCCAAAACCCATCACCATGGCCGCATCGCGCACGGTGCCCACTTGGCGCAGCAGCCCGTAGAACGACGAGTTGGCGATGCGCAACACCTTGGCCACCAGTGCCTGGTCCATGGTCACCAGTGCCTCCAGTTGCGCCAGGTCCAGGTTCGGATCGTCCAGGCTCTGGATCAGGCGAAACACCACCTCCGGCAACGCCGGCAAGGCGCGCACCGAAGCCATCACCTCCTTCAAGTCCAGAGGGTGCGAAGGCAAGGGGCGGTTCATGGCGCAGGCCCTTCGTCAAAGAACAGGTAGAGCTGTCCGCGTTGCGGCTGTGCGGGGTCCAGCGCCCGGCATTCCACCCGCAACTGGCGCGCACCCAGGCGCACCGCCGATAGGCTCCAGGGAGGAGGTCGTGTCGGCGCTGCTGGCCAGGCCACAGCCAGTGCCATGCCCAACAGCGGTGCCGGTTGGTCGCCGTTGGCGAACAGGCGTTCCGCCGCCTGGTTGCTGAACACGACCGTCCCGTCGTCGTCGCAACCCACGATGGGCAGCGGGAGCCGGTGCATGATGAGGTGCAGCGTGTCGAGCACCGCCTCGTCGCGGTGCAGGGTGTTGCTTTGCTCATGCACCAATGCCGCGAGTTGCGCGTTCAGCGCCTGCTGCCGCGCGTTGACCAGCTGCAGTTCGGCCGCCATGCGCCGGTTGTCGGACTCCAGGTGCTTGTGGCGCATGGCCGCAGCTATGTGGCTGCGCAGCTGGTCATCGTCCCACGGCTTGGTGAGGAACTTGTAGATCGCGCCCTCGTTGATGGCCGACGTCACCGAGTCCAGGTCGGTATAGCCCGAAAGCACGATGCGCATGGAATGGGGGCGCAAGGATTTCGCACGGCGCAGGAACTCCACCCCGGTGATGTCGGGCATGCGTTGGTCGGAGACGATGACGTCGAAGTCCTCGGTTTCCAGCCGGCGCAGGGCGGCATGGGCGTCGGTGTCTGCCACGATGTCGTAGCCGTCGCGCCGCAACAGCCGGCGCAGCGCGGCCAGGATGTTGGGTTCGTCGTCCACCAGCAGCAAGCGCCCGGGGGCCGGTGCGGGGCCGGTGGTGTGTTCGTCCATCATGTCTGTCCCAGTGTCCAAGAGACCACATGGTGCCGTGCCCACGCCTATCTCGGCATCCCCCGATCGGTGGATGGTGTAGCCGGTGCAGCCGTGCTAGAAAGGTCGCGTGGCGTTCGGGGTCACAGGTGCGGCGGCGCCGCGAGTTGCTCTGGCGTGGTGAAGTAGGGCGCTGTCTGGCCCATCCGCCCGCGCGCCTTGTGCAGCTCGTGCCGCGCCACGGTGCGCAGGTGGACCTCGTCGGGGCCGTCCATCAGGTGCAGCGCCCGCCCCCAGGTCCAGAAGTAGGCCAGCGGTGTGTCGGGCGACAGGCCCATGGCACCAAAAATCTGCATCGCCCGGTCCACCACCTGCGTTTGCAGCCGGGCGGCCAGCACCTTGATGGCGGCCACCTGGGCGCGCACCTCGGTCGCGGGGGCGTCGGGCTGGTCCAGCAACCAGGCGGTCCTGAGCACCATCAGTCGGGCCTGGTCGATCTCGAGCCGGCATTCGGCCAGCCAGTCCTGCACGTTCGACTGGTCGGCCAGGTACTTGCCAAAGGCGGTACGTTCCAGGGCGCGTTCGGCCGCCAACTCCAGCGCCAGTTCGCACTGGCCGATGGTTCGCATGCAGTGGTGGACACGGCCCGGGCCGAGGCGGGCCTGTGCCATGGCAAAACCGCTTCCCCATTCACCCAGCAGGTGGTCGGCGGGCACGCGCACTTCGCGCAGCACCAGTTCGCAGTGCCCCTCGGGCGCCAGGTGGTGCACGACCGGGATGTTGCGCACCACCTGCAGGCCGGGCGTGTCCATGGGCACCAGCACCATGCTGTGGCCGTTGTGGCGGTCGTTGGCCGCCCCATCGGCGTTGCGGCACATCACGATGAGGAGGCGGCAGTCCGGGTGCGCGGCACCGGTGATGAACCATTTGCGGCCGTGCAGCACCAGGGCCTCGCCTTCGCGGCGCACGGTCGTCTGCAGGTTGGTGGGGTCGGAGGAGGCCACGTCGGGCTCCGACATGGCAAAGGCAGAGCGGATCTCGCCATGCAGCTGTGGCCGCAGCCAGCGCTCGCGCTGCAGCGGGCTGGCAAAGCGGTGCAGCAGTTCGATGTTGCCGCTGTCGGGTGCGTTGCAGTTGAACACCTCGGCCGCCCATGGCAAGCGGCCCATGGTCTCGGCCAGCGGCGCGTAGTCCAGGTGAGACAGGGCTGTGCCCGGCTCATCAGGCCGCAGCGTGGGCAGGAACAGGTTCCACAGGCCTTCTTCCTGGGCCAGGATTTTGAGATCCGCCACGAAGGCAGGGGGGAACTCGCCCTGGCGCACCGCCTGGTGCCAGGCCGCGTTGTACGGCAGCAGGTAGCGTTCCATGAAGGCCTGCAAACGCTGCAGCCATGCGCGGGCCTGGGGGCTGGGTGAAAAATCCATGACCTGCACCTCGTACGTGTGGCAATCGTGGTGCCAGCATACGGCCGTTGTGCCAAGGCGCACGTCACCTCGGCGGCAGCAGGGTGCGGGATTGGAGTGGGGGTGTTGGCCTGCCCGGAGGGACTCGAACCCCCGACCTGCCGCTTAGAAGGCGGCTGCTCTATCCAGTTGAGCTACGGGCAGTTGGGGGGAAAGGGGGTGGTCGGAGCGGCGGGATTCGAACTCGCGACCCTCTGCTCCCAAAGCAGATGCGCTACCAGGCTGCGCTACGCTCCGACACAGCCGGCATTGTAGCGGCTCGGAGGGCGCTTTTTCCCCGGGCGATGCAAAAGATTCAGCCGGCAGGAACAAAACAGTGCTGCAACACGCCACTGTCGGTGGTAGAATGTAAATCTCACGACCAAATGGGCGGGTATCTACCGGCCCTTTTTTTTTGGTCGATCGCATTTCGAGTGGAGTGTATCGAGCGCATGAGTTGGCAGCAAACCCTGGAGCAGACGGTGACCGGCCTTGGTTTCGACCTGGTGGACCTGGAGCGGTCGGCCGGCGGCTTGCTGCGCGTCACCATCGACTGGCCCTGGGACCCGGCATCGCCGCAGGTGCGTTTCGTCACCGTCGAAGACTGTGAAACCGTCACCCGGCAGCTGCAGTATTTGCTCGAAGTTGAAAACGTCGACTACAAGCGGCTGGAAGTGGGCTCGCCGGGCATCGACCGTCCCCTGCGCCACGAAACCGACTTCATCCGCTTCACCGGCGAGGTGATCGACGTCACGCTCAAGGCGCCGATCGGCGACGCGGCCCCCGCAGGCATGGCGGCCAACCGCAAGAAGTTCCGCGGCACGTTGGAGCGCAGCGACGACGGCGCTTCCTGGCAGATCACCTGGAGCGATGCGCCCGAGCGCAAGCCTGGCCAGCGCATCAGCAAGAAGGCCAAGCCGCTGCCGGTGCAGGTGCTGGGCTTCACGCTCGACGAAATCCGGGAGGCGCGCTTGGCCCCCATCGTGAACTTCAAGGGGCGGGGGGCGCCAGCGGCCACCGACCTCTCTGATACAAACAATTGACCCTTAGCAGCAGAATTGGAAAGGCAGGCGAGTGAAATGAATCGCGAAATGTTGATGTTGATCGATGCGATCTCGCGTGAAAAGAACGTCGAGCGCGACGTGGTGCTGGGTGCTGTGGAATCCGCCCTGGCGTCGGCCACCAAGAAGCTGTTCAAGGGCGAGGTGGACATCCGCGTGTCCATCGACCCGGACTCCGGCGCCTACGAGACCTTCCGCCGCTGGCTGGTGGTCCCCGACGAGGCCGGGCTGCAGAATCCCGATGCCGAGGAGATGCACTCCGACGCGGTGGAAGACCACCCCGGCATCGAGGTGGGTGAGTACATCGAAAAGCAGATCGAGTCGGTGCCCATTGGCCGCATTGGCGCCATGGCCGCCAAGCAGGTGATCCTGCAGCGCATCCGCGACGCGGAGCGCGAGATGCTGCTCAACGACTTCATGAGCCGAGGCGACAAGATTTTTGTCGGCACCGTCAAGCGCCTGGACAAGGGCGACGTGATCGTGGAGAGCGGTCGCGTGGAAGGTCGCCTGAAGCGCGGCGAGATGATCCCCAAGGAAAACTTCCGTTCGGGCGACCGCGTGCGCGCCATGATCATGGAAGTGGACCTGACGCTGCGCGGCGCCCCCATCCTGCTGTCCCGCGCGGCGCCCGAGTTCATGATTGAACTGTTCCGCCAGGAAGTGCCCGAAATCGAGCAAGGCCTGCTGGAAATCAAATCCTGCGCCCGCGACCCCGGCTCCCGCGCCAAGATCGCCGTGCTCAGCCATGACAAGCGCATCGACCCCATCGGCACCTGTGTGGGTGTGCGCGGCTCGCGCGTCAACGCCGTGACCAACGAGCTGGCCGGCGAGCGGGTGGACATCGTGCTGTGGAGCGATGACCCGGCGCAGTTTGTGATCGGCGCGCTGGCCCCGGCCAACGTGGTCTCCATCGTGGTGGACGAAGAGCGCCATGCCATGGACGTGGTGGTGGACGAGGAAAACCTGGCCATCGCGATCGGCCGTGGCGGCCAGAACGTGCGCCTCGCGTCCGACCTGACCGGCTGGAAGATCAACATCATGACCGCCGACGAGTCGGCCCAGAAACAGGCCGAGGAAGCCAACGCGATCCGCAGCCTGTTCATGGCCAAGCTCGACGTTGACCAGGAGATTGCCGACATCCTGATCGAAGAGGGCTTCACCAGCCTCGAAGAGGTGGCCTACGTGCCGCTGCAGGAGATGCTGGACATCGAATCCTTCGACGAAGACACCGTCAACGAGTTGCGCGCCCGTGCCAAGGATGCGCTGCTGACGATGGCCATCGCCAAGGAGGAAAGCGTGGAGGACGTTTCGCAAGACCTGCGCGACCTCGACGGCCTCAACACCGACATCATCGCCAAGCTGGCCGACGCCGGCGTGCACACCCTCGACGACCTGGCCGATCTGGCCGTCGACGAGTTGACCGATATCACAGGCCAGACGGCCGAAGAAGCGACGGCCCTGATCATGAAGGCGCGCGAACACTGGTTCTCCGGTGACAACAACAACGCCCAGTCCTGATCACGGAGGCCCCACGGAGTCAATCATCTATGTCTAGCAATACCGTCGCAGATTTCGCCGCCGAGCTCAATAAACCCACCTCGCTGCTGCTGGAGCAACTGGCCAGCGCCGGGGTGAACAAGCAAGCGGGTACCGACCCGATTTCCGAATCGGACAAGCACCAACTGCTCAACTACCTCCAGGCCAGCCATGGCACCGCTTCGGGCGAGCGCAAGAAGATCACGCTCACCAAGAAGTCGACGACCGAGATCAAGCAGGCCGACGCCACCGGGCGTGCCCGCACCATTCAGGTCGAGGTGCGCAAGAAGCGAACCTTCATCAAGCGCGACGACGAGCCCGTGACGGCGACCGAAGTTGACGCGGCGCCGGAAATCGACAACGAGGAACTGCAGCGCCGCGAAGAAGAAGCGCGCCAGCAGGCCGAGCTGCTGCGCCGCCAGGAAGAAGAGCTGGCGCAAAAGCGCAAGGAGCGCGAAGAGCAGGAAGCCCGTGCCGCGGCCGAAGCCGAGCGTCTGCGCCAGGAGGCATTGGCCCGCGAAGCGGCCGAGCGCGAGGCCCAGGCACTGCGTGCCGCCTCCGAACAGGCCCAGGTCGAGCCGGCTGCTGCACCCTCTGCCCCAACGGCGGAAGATACCGCGCGTGCACTGGCTGAACGCGAGGCCAAGGAGCGTCTGGCTGCTGAAAAGCAGGCCGAGGCCGACCGTGCCCGTGACTTGGAGGAGCGCCGTCGCAAGGCCCTGGCCGAAGCCGAGGCGATCCGTGCCATGATGGCCGCCCCCAAGAAGGTGCTGGTGGCGAAGAAGCCCGAAGAACCCAAGCCGGCCGAAGCCAAGGCCGGCATCAAGGGCACGCTGCACAAGCCAGCCGCCACAGCGGCCAAGCCGGGCGCTCCAGCCGCTGGTGCCGGTGCTGGCAAGAAAGAGGTCAAGTCCGAAGCGCTGTCGTCCACCTGGAAAGACGACGCTGGCAAGAAAAAAGAACTCAAGACCCGTGGCGACACGGGTGGCGGGCGCAGTGGCAGCAACTGGCGTGCCGGCCCCAAGGGTGGCCGTCGCGGCGGGCGCGACGACCGCGACCAAGCCAGCTTCAGCCAGCCGGCCGAAGCCAAGGTGCTGGAAATCCACGTGCCCGAGACCATCACCGTGGCCGAACTGGCGCACAAGATGGCGGTCAAGTCGTCCGAGGTCATCAAGCAGCTGATGAAGCTGGGCCAGATGGTCACCATCAACCAGTCGCTGGACCAGGACACCGCCATGATCGTGGTGGAAGAGCTGGGCCACAAGGCCGTGGCTGCCGCCCTGGACGACCCCGAGGCCTTCACCGAAGAGGAAGTGTCCTCGGCCGACGCCGAACTGAAGCCGCGCGCCCCGGTGGTCACCGTGATGGGCCACGTGGACCACGGCAAGACCTCGCTGCTGGACTACATCCGCCG
>JAUWAE010000050.1 GCA_030602185.1 Comamonadaceae bacterium | reverse complement strand
CGCGGATCTTGAGCATGGAGCTTTCCGCGCCCGGGGCGCCACCCCCCGCCACTGCGGCGATCACGCGCAGGTTGGTGGTCTTCATGTTCTCCAGATCGATCTCCACCTTGGCCAGCCGTGTGGCGAACAGCGGGTCGGCCGCCAGGGGTTGGCCGTTCTTCATGACCCGACTGGCAATGGCCTTGAGTTTCTCCAGGGCCGCGACCGAAAAACCCACGCCCGCGATGTTGGTGCGTTCGTAGGTCAGCAGGTACTTGGCGCAGGTCCAGCCCTTGTTCTCATCTCCCACCAGGTGGTCCAGGGGGACCTTCACATCGGTGAAGAACACCTCGTTGACTTCGTGCTCGCCATCCAGCGTGATGATGGGACGCACCTCTACGCCCGGGCTGTTCATGTCGATCAGCAGGAAACTGATGCCCTCCTGTTTCTTGGCCTCGCGGTCGGTGCGCACCAGGCAGAAGATCATGTTGGCATGGTGGCCCAGCGTGGTCCATGTTTTCTGGCCGTTGACGACGTAGTGATCGCCCTGGCGCACGGCCGTGGTCTTGACCGCGGCCAGGTCCGAACCGGCCCCGGGCTCGGAGTAGCCCTGGCACCACCAGTCGCGCCCGTCCAGGATGCGTGGCAGCCAGTGGCGCTTCTGGGCTTCGGTCCCGTATTTGATGAGCACCGGCCCCAGCATGCTCAAGCCGAACGGCACCACGCGGGGCGTCCCGGCCAGCGCGCACTCGTGCTCGAAGATGAACTTCTGCACCGCGGTCCACCCTGTGCCGCCCCATTCTTTGGGCCAGTGGTTGGCCAGCCAGCCCCGGGCGTTCAGGATGGCGTGCCACTCCTCCATGTCGGCTTTGGTGAGCCGCAAGCCCTGGTGCACTTTCTGGGACAGCCGTTGTGGCAGGTGCTCGCGCAGGAAGTGGCGGACTTCTTCGCGAAACGCTTCTTCTTCCGGGGTGAAATTCAAATCCATGGGTGCGGCCTTTAAATTCTGCAGTGCGGATCATTATTCCACATTTATGGATTTCCAACAAAAAAGCCACCGGGGCTGTGGGCCGTCGGTGGCTGGTGTGTGTCGGGAGAAACGATCAGGCGCCGCGCTTGAACACCGACAGCAAGCCGCCCGCCACGACGAACAGAGCCCCGAACACCCGGTTCATGGCGCGCATGTGGGCAGTGGACTTGAGGGCCGACAGCACCCGCGCCGCCAGCGCGGTGTAGCCGCCCATCACGACGAGGTCGGTGAAGCCCAGGGTGAGGCCGATGACCAGGTACTGGCCCGCCAGCGGTTGCGACAGGTCCAGGAACTGCGGCACCACCGCCAGCAGAAATACGGTGCCTTTAGGGTTGACCGCGTTGATCAGCCAGCCACGCAGCACCATCGCGCGGGCCGACACGCGGGCACTGCCATCGTGCAAGGCGGCCAGCGGCCGCGCCGGTGCACGCCATTGCTGGATGCCCAGCCACACCAGGTAGGCCACCCCCAGCCACTTGATGACCTGGAACGCCGTGGCCGACGTGGCCACCAGCGCACCCAGACCCGCGCCCACCACCAGCAACTGCGTCCAGATGCCCAGGACCAGGCCCATGGTGGTGATGTAGCCACGCCGAAAGCCGTGGTTCAACCCGGCACTCATGGCCGCCACGGCCCCCGCGCCGGGCGAAATGCTGATGGCCCATGACGCCGCAAAAAACGCCAGCCAGGTGCTCCATTCCATCGATGTGAACTCCGCTCGCCGGCCACCGTGCGGGCCGGATCCAGACAAGCAAAGATTGTGGCACGCCCGACCGCGGCGGTTGACCGCTCGGGCCCCTTCAGCGCGGCTGCAGGCGCAGCAGGCGCCCCTGGCTGTCGTCGGTCAACAGGTAGAGCAGGCCGTCGGGGCCCTCGCGCACGTCGCGGATGCGCTCGCCCAGGTCGGCCAGCAGGCGCTCTTCCTTCAGTACCCGGCCATCGCGCACCTCCAGCCGCGCCAGGTGGCGGAACTTGAGCGAGCCCACGAACAGGCTGCCCTGCCAGTCGCGGCCGTAGCGGTCGCTGCGCAGAAACGCCAGGCCCGAGGGGGCGATCGACGGCGTCCAGTGGTGCAAGGGTGGCTCCAGCCCAGCTTGTTGCGTGAGCCCACTGCCGATCTTGCCGCCGCCGTACTGTTCGCCGTGGGTCACCACCGGCCAGCCGTAGTTCTTGCCGGGCTCCGGGCGGTTGATTTCGTCGCCGCCCTGCGGACCGTGCTCCACCGTCCACAGCCGCCCGTCGGGGCCCCACGTGGCGCCTTGTGGGTTGCGGTGCCCCCAGCTCCAGATCTCGGGCAGGGCGCCGGCACGGCCCACCAGGGGGTTGTCGGCTGGCACGCGGCCGTCTTTGTGCAGCCGCACCACCTTGCCGTGGTGGTTGTCCAGGGTTTGGGCATCGGCCATGCGGTGTCCCCGGTCGCCCAGGGTGAGGAACAGCAGCCCGTCGGGCGATTCCACGATGCGGCAGCCGAAGTGCAGCCGGCTGGCCACCTTCGGCGCCTGGCGGAACAGCACCTGCAGGTTCTCCAGTCGCTGCCCGTCTGCCGACAGCCGGGCGCTGGCCAGTGCGGTGGAGTTGCCGTTGCCGTCGGGTGCGGGCTCTGCGTAACACAGGTAGACGCGGCGGTTCTGGGCGAAGGCGCTGTCGACCTGCACGTCCAGCAGCCCGCCCTGTCCGATCGCAGCCACCGCGGGTACCCCCGCAATCGGTGGGCCCACTTTCCCCTCCGGGCTGACCAGCCGCAACCGGCCGGGGCGCTCGGTCACCAGCAGGCGGCCTTGGTCGATGAACGCCAGGCCCCAGGGGTGGGCCAGGCCTTGGGCCAGCACCTCGACCCGGGGCGGTGCGGCCCAACCACTCTGCGCCCAGGCCGCAAGGGCCAGGGCGCCCACGGCGCGCCAACAGTTGTTGAACCATCGGTAAATTTGCATGCCATAGCCCTTCAAGCACTGAAGTACGGGGTAGAGCCCCCGCGGTCAGGCAAAGTTTCGCCGCTCACCCGCCGGATCGTGGCTCCCAGCCGGGAACTCTGTTTTGGCACTCGTGTCTGATGAGTGCTAACATAAGACATGGCCCACAAGGCCATCGCAGGAGAGAGGACACCATGACCCATACCGCATCCGCCTACACACTCGCCCCAGCCGCCCATGGTTGGTCGGGTTCCGCTGTGGCCTTGCCCCCGCTGGGCAATCTGGACGCCTACATCTCGGCCGTCAACCGCCTGCCGTTGCTCACGGCCGACGAGGAGCGCGACTACGCCGAGCGCCTGCAAAAACACAACGACCTGGAAGCCGCCGGCAAGCTGGTGATGTCGCACCTGCGGCTGGTGGTGTCCGTCTCGCGCCAGTACCTGGGTTACGGCTTGCCCCATGCCGACCTGATCCAGGAAGGCAACGTCGGCCTGATGAAGGCGGTCAAGCGCTTCGACCCCGGCCAGGGCGTGCGGCTGGTGAGTTACGCCATGCACTGGATCAAGGCCGAAATCCACGAATACATCCTGAAGAACTGGCGTATGGTGAAGGTGGCCACCACCAAGGCCCAGCGCAAACTGTTCTTCAACCTGCGCAGCATGAAGCAAGGCTTCAAGGCCGATGCGGTGGACGCCGACACCCACCGCGACCGCCTGAGCGAGCACGAAATCGATGTGGTGGCGCGCGAACTCAACGTCAAGCGCGAAGACGTGCTGGAAATGGAAACCCGGCTGTCGGGTGGCGACGTGGTGCTCGACCCCGGCCCGGGCGACGACGGTGAAGAAGCTTACGGCCCGATCGCCTACCTGGCCGATGCCCGGCACGAGCCGACCGCCATGCTGGAAGCCACCGAGCGCGACCGCCTGGCGTCCGAAGGCTTGGCCCAGGCACTGGCGCAGCTCGACGACCGCTCGCGCCGCATCGTGGCCGAACGTTGGCTCAAGGTCAACGACGACGGATCGGGTGGCAAGACCCTGCACGAACTGGCGGCCGAGTACGGTGTCAGCGCCGAGCGCATCCGCCAGATCGAAGTGGCGGCCATGAAGAAAATGCGCAAGGCCCTGGAAGCGTACGCCTGAGCCTTCGCCTGCATCGAAACCACGCCAAACGGGCAATGTGCGTGGTTGGGCGTCAATCGCGCGCGTTCAGCAGCGCCTTGGCGGCTTCCAGCCGCAGCGCCAGCGGTGCCGTGGCGTCGTGCATCACCTGACCCAGAAATACCCGGGCGGCCTCCCGCGAGGGCATGCCTTGGGTTTGTGTAGGGCCTTGGGCTGAGGCGATCGCCTGGGTGCCCAGGCCAAGCCGTTCACATGCCTGCTCGAATTCGCTGGCCGTCGCGCCGCGCAGCCGCGCCAGCCGTTCGGCCTGCCCGTCGGGGTTGGGGGGCAGGTCCAGTCCGGGCTCGTCGGTGAAGACGGGGGCCAGGTCCGGCGCGACGAAGGCCGACCACAAACCGGTGCCAGGCTGCACTTGTGGCAGTGGTCTGTCCTGGGGCGTCACCAGGCCGCGCCAGCGCGCCGATGGCCAGTCGGGCAGGTAACGCTGTCGCAGGGCATCGAGAAACCGTTGCCCTTGCGCCGCTGTGACAGGGGCTTGCAGCGCAAACCACAGGCCCAGGGCGTCGCGCCCATTGACCGTGATGGCCGGTTCGGGCAGCCCAAGTTCGTTTTGCACCGCCTGCCACACCGCAGCCAGGCTGGGCCACTGGGCGGGCCACAGCAGCTCCAGGCCGAGGCACCGGGTGGTACCTTCAGGAGAGTCGGTGGGTGCAGGGGCCGCGGGGCCGAACAGCCGGTCCAGCTCGGCGGCCAGGCGAGGTGCCAGGGGCGGGTGTGACATGGGGGTGCGGCTTGACTGAAAACCGCAGTGTACGGCGCCTCCTGGAAAACCCTCTTGCTGCCGCATGCCGGTACCCGTATCGTCCGGTCCAGTCAGTTTGTATTGGAACCAATTGCCATGCCACTGGAACTGTATGCCCTGGGCGTTGCCGGCCTGGCCTTGTTCGGCTTCTTTCTCTACCGTCAGGTGGGTGTCAAGCCACGGGTGTGCCGCGTGCCCCAACGCCGCCACTGAGCCGGGGCGTCAGCGTGGGTTGGGCAGGTGGTTCTGCAAGAGCAGGGCCGCCTTTTCAAACTCGAAATCGCTCACGCAGGCCTGCAACCGGCCATATACCGGCCCCAGAACGCGGCGGAACTGCTCCTGGTGCAGGGTGAGCCACTCACCGGCTTCCACGTCACCCATGTCGAGCAGCCGGTGCAGCTGCGAATACACCACCGCAAAGCCGTCATCCAGCGTGGGGGCGGGCGCTGATGCCGGTGCCGGCGTGCCGTGCAGTGGCGGGTTGTGTGGCAGCCACTGGGTCAGCTTTTCGTACAGGCGGTCGGGCACGATGGGTTTGTTCAGCAGGTCGCTGAAGCCGCTGGCCAGCCAGGTTGTGTCGCCTTCCACGAACGTGCCGGCCGTCATGGCCAGCACAGGCAGTGTGCCGAACACCGGGTTGCTGCGCAACTGGCGCACCGCGACGTGGCCGTCCATCACCGGCATGTGGATGTCCATCAGCACCAGGTCGTAGGGGCGTACCGCCAGCTTTTCCAGCGCCTCGGCCCCGTTGGCCGCCAGTTCTACCTCAATGCCCACCAGCCGCAACAGTTCGGCGCCAATTTCGCGGTACAGGCGGTCGTCGTCCACCAGCAGCACGCGGGCGCCGGCCAGCTGTTCACGCCGGCCAGCGGTGGGGGGCTGGTCTGCAGCCGGGGCCGTCGTGGTGGGGCTGGCATGACTGGTGGCGCGCAACTGCTCGGGCTTGGCCAGCTGCTCCGAGACGACGTCGAACAGCTGCGCGGTGGTCACCGGCTTGATCAGGGTACCATCGAAATCGTCCTGGCGGGCCTGGGCGTCTAGCTCCTCGTGGCCCGCGCCGGTGATGCAGATGATGGCGGGCCGCTGGGGCAGCGACAGGGCGTGGATGGCCCGTGCGCTGGCAATACCGTCCATTTCGGGCATGCGCCAGTCCATGAAGACCAGCTCGTAGGGGCGGTTGACCTCGGCGGCGCTGCGGGTGGCCTCCAGCGCCTGGCGGCCGTTCGCCACGCTGTCCACGTCAAACTTCATGCTTTCGAGCTTGCGCACCAGCAGCTGGCGGGTGGCGCGGTTGTCGTCGGCCACCAGCACGCGCACGCCCCAGTGGCGGGCTTCCGGCACCAGCGGGTGGTGGTGCGCGGTTTTGGCCCGTTCGAGCACGGCGGTGAACCAGAAGTGGGAGCCCCGGCCCTTTTCGCTTTGCACGCCGACTTCGCCGCCCATCAGCGCCACCAGGTTGCGCACGATCGCCAGGCCCAGACCGGTACCGCCAAAGCGGCGCGTCATGCTCGCGTCGGCCTGTTCAAACTCCATGAACAGGCGGCGGGACTCTTGTTCGGTCAGGCCGATGCCGGTGTCCATCACGTTGAACTTCAACACCTGCCGGCCGCCGTCGTGCACGCCGAGCCGTTCGACGTGGATGTGGATCTGCCCCTCTTCGGTGAACTTGATGGCGTTGTTGACGTAGTTGATCAGCACCTGGGTCAGCCGCTGTGGGTCGCCCACCAGGCGCCGGTCGACTTCGGGCGCCACGTCCAGGATCAGCTCCAGCCCCTTGTCCTGGGCCCGCTGGGTGACCATGGACATGACGTTGCCCAGCATGATCTCGAGGTCGAACTCCATGCGTTCGAGCCGCAGCTTGCCGGCTTCGATCTTGCTGAAGTCCAGGATGTCGTTGATGACGCCGAGCAGGTGCTTGCCCGACGCCTCGATCTTGTTGAGGTAGTCGCGCTGGCGCGGGTTGAGTTCGGTGCGCAGCGCCAGGCTGGACAGCCCGATGATGGCGTTGAGCGGGGTGCGGATTTCGTGCGAGATGTTGGCCACGAACCGGCTTTTGGCGCCGCTGGCCTTGATGTTGCGATACGCCCGCAACCCGGTGAGCAGGGCAATTTCCAGCCGTTCGGGCGTGAGCTCGTTCTTTTCCTGTACATCGTCCACTTCCATGTGGCGCACGATGTCCAGCGGTGGCGCTGCCCCTGGGTTGCCGGTACGCAGGATGAGCCGGGTGTCCTTGTTCTGCAGCACCTTGCGCACGTACTCGATCAGCTCCAGCCCGGCGTAGTCGGTCTCCATCACCACGTCCAGGAAGGCCACCGCAATGTCGGTTTCGGCTTCGAACACCTGGCGCGCCTCTGCCGCCGACTTCGCCACGAGCAGGCGGATCGGTCGTCCCTCGAACACGATGTCTTCGAGCACCAGCCGGCTGGCCTCGATGACGACGGGGTCGTCATCGACCAGCAAAACGGTCCACGGGGGCTGTCGCATGGGTCGTCATTCCTTGGCGGTGGGGCATGAGCGGGGGGCTCTACGGTTGGGCGGCGGGCGATGGGCCGCGCCGCCGGGGTTGCCATTGTCGCCCAGCCCGGCCGGCGTCACCTGCACGTTCAGTGACATCAACCGGCCGGCAGGCATTGCAGCGCGTCGTCCAGGGCCAGCCGAGCGGCATCGAAATCGAAGTCGTGTACAAGGGCGGCCACGGTCTGGTAGCGGTCACCCAGCAGGGCCTGCAAGGCCGCCGCGTGGTTTTGCAGGAGCGACTGGGCCTGGGCATCGCCGCTCTCCAGCGCCCGCAGCAGGGGCTGCAATACAGTGCGTACGGCACGGAGGTCGGGGGCCACCGCGGACGGCGCGGGTGGGGTCGGCGCGGCCGGTGCGGCGGGTGCCAGGGCGTGTTCCAGTGCACCGATCACTGGGGCCAGCGCCTGCAGGGTGATGGCGGTGTGGTGCTGCACCAGCGCTGGCGTGGCATCGGGCTGGTGCAAGGTGGCTTCCAGCCCTTGGGCGGCGGCCTGTACCGCCAAGGCGCCGATCTGTGCGGCTGCGCCCTTCAGGGTGTGGGCCAGCCGTTCGGCCATGGCGCGGTCACCACGGGCCAGCGCTTCGCCGAGCTGGGCTTCGAAGCCGGCTTGTCCTTCCAAGAAGTGCTTCAGCAGCGACAGGTAGAGCGCCTCGCGGCCCATCGCTCGTCGCAGGCCGGCGTCGGCGTCCAGGCCCGGCACCTGTCGCAACTGGGTCAGCGCATTCGCCGTGTCCTCGGGTGCCGGTGCGGCAACCGGGGGCGCGCTGGCGGGGGCGGGGGCGTGTGCGCCCACAGGCGGCCTCTGCCCTTGGCGTGGCATCCACTGCAGCAGGGCTTGCCAAAGCCGTTCGGGCTCGATCGGCTTGGCGATGTGGTCGTTCATGCCGGCTGCGAGGCAGCGTTCGCGGTCGCCCTGCATGGCGTTGGCGGTCATGGCCAGGATGGGCATAGGCGCCAGCCCGGGCAAGGCGCGGATGGCGCGCGTGGCGTCCAGCCCGTCCATCACCGGCATCTGCACATCCATCAGTACCAGGTCGTAGGGGTGCTGCTGCACCTGCTCCAGTGCCAGCGCCCCGTTGTTCGCCAGGTCCACCTGGAAGCCGGCGCTGCGCAGCAACTCCCCCGCCACCTCCTGGTTGAGCGGGTTGTCTTCCACCAGCAGGATGCGCCCACCCACCACGGCCGACAAATCCACCGTGGGGGCTGTGGGTGCGTGGTGGCTGGGGGCGGCCGATCCGTGAAACAGGCGCAGGATCGCGTCGAAGAGCGTCGATGCCGTGACCGGTTTCGTCAGCACGGCTTCCACGCCCACCGAGTGGCCCAGCTCCGTCAGTTCATCGCGCCCATAGGCCGTGACCATCAGCAGGCGGGGGGGCGTCTGCAAGGGCAGCCCCCGCAGGTGGCTGGCCGTGGCCAGGCCGTCCATGTCGGGCATTTGCCAATCGAGCACCACCAGGTCATACGGGTGGCCGTCCGCCTCGGCCTCGGACACTGCCGCCACCGCGGCGGACCCGCTGCCCACCGCCGTGACCCGAAAGCTCATGCTTGCCAGTTGCTGTGCAATGACCTCGCGCGCGCTGTCGTTGTCGTCCACCACCAGCACCCGCAGGCTGCGCAGGTCGGGGTTGGGCAGCAGGGGGGCCACCTGGGCCTCGCCCGCCTGCACCCGCACGGTGAACCAGAAGGTGGAGCCTTGCCCCGGGGTGCTGCAGACGCCCACGCCTCCACCCATGAGCTCGGCCAGTTTCTTGCTGATCGCCAGCCCGAGTCCGGTACCGCCAAATCGCCGCGTCGTCGAGGTGTCCGCCTGCTCAAAGCTGCGGAAGAGCCGGGCCTGCTCGTCCGGCTGCAGGCCTATGCCGGTGTCCTGCACTTCGAAGCGCAGCACGATGTCGCCGGCCTCCCGCGCCGTCAAGCGCACGCGCAGCACGATCTCGCCTTGCTCGGTGAACTTGACCGCATTGCTGGCGTAGTTGGTCAGGATCTGGCTCAGGCGCAGCGGATCACCCCGCAGGTGGACGGGCACGTCGGGCGCGATGTCCAGGATCAGCTCAAGGCCCTTGGCTTTGGCCCGATCCATGATGAAGCCGGTGACCTCGCGCAGCACGCTCTCCAGTTGGAAGTCCACCTGCTCGATCACCAGCTTGCCGGCTTCGATCTTGCTGAAGTCCAGGATGTCGTTGATGATGCCCAGCAGGTGCCGGCTGGCACTCTGGACCTTGAGCAACGAGTCGCGCTGCCGGTCGCTCAGTGGGGTGGCCAGCAGCAGGTGTGTCAGGCCCATGATGGCGTTCATGGGGGTGCGGATTTCATGGCTCATGTTTGCCAGGAAGTCGGCCTTGACTCGCGCCGCCTCTTCGGCCAGGCCGCGGGCATGGACCATCTCTTCCATCGCTGCCCGTTCGCGGCTGATGTCCTCCAGCATCCCGACGTGGCCCAGCTCGAGGTGTGACGGGTCCATCGCCCGCGACGACAGTCGGGACCACACGCTGCTGCCGTCCTTGCGGCGTATCGGGTGTTCGTGGGTGTAGGTCTCGCCCCGGGCGATGGTCGCTTCGATCTGTTGGCCCACCTCGGCCCAGGCGGCCTCGTCGGCGTAGAGTAGTCGGGTGGACTGGCCGACCAGCTCGCCGGGAGCGTAGCCGGTCAACTCTTCCAGGCTGCGGTTGCAGCGCCAGATGGTGCGGTCGCGCACCAGCATGATGCCCGCGGTCGCCGTGTCCAGTATGGCTTCCTGTTCTTCGTTGCGCTGCTGCAGTTCGGCGGTGGTGGCTTGCAGTTCGGCCGTGCGTGAGCGCACCAGTTGCTCCAGCTGGTGCTGGTAGTTGGACAGCACCGCTTCGGCCTCTTTCTGCGCGGTGATGTCGCTTATCACCACGTGCAGCATGGGGGCGCCATCGTCTTCCAGGGCGGTCAGGGCCACCCGGGCGGTGAAAGGGTGCTGGTCGGCCCGCAGGTGCACCCACTCGAACTCGTGGTTGCCCGCCTGCAGTGCCTGGTCTATCCAGGCCTGGGCTGCGGCGGCCGAGTCCCGGCCATCGGGCTGGAGCAACGGTGACAGCTCACCCGGCGAGCGCCCCAGCAGTTGGGCCACTGTCGGCATGCCGAACAATCGGGCCGCGGCCTGGTTGGCACCTTCAACCCGGCCATGGCGCAGCACCAGGGTGGGCAGTCGGCTGTCTTCGAAGAGCCGGCGAAACCGCTCTTCGTTGCGGCGGATGGCGGCCTCGGCTTGGCGGCGCTTCATCACGTCGGCGAGCCGCGTGGCGACGGCTTGCACCAGCTGGGCCTTTTCGGGTGATGGCGTGCCGCTGGCGTGTTCGGCTGCACCGACCACCAGGCGCCCATGCGTCTGCCCATCGACCGTGATGGCCGCCCCGAGCGCCTCGGCCAGGCTCGTGCCGTCGTTCAAGGGGTAGCGCACGCCGTCCCAATCGAGCCGGGCCAGTGGTCGCTCGGCCGGTGGCCAAGCATCAGGCAGGAGATCGACCACGGCCTGACAGACCTGTGGCCAGGGGGTGTACAGGTCGTCGGTGGCGCGGAAGATGGCATTGAGGCAATCGCGTTCGCGGACGCGCTCCTGCAAGCTGGCGCGTGCCTGCTCCAGATCGACGGTACGTCGGGCCACGGCCCGACGCATGGCGAGCAACCAGGCGGTGAGCACCAGCACCAGCCCGCCGGCCACGCCGAGGCCGGTCAGCACTTCCCAGCGGTGCTCTACCAACAACGAACGCACCGAGCCACTCGCCACGGGCAGACCCATCCAGCGGTGGTAAACGCTTTCCATTTTCGCGGTCGGAATGGCAGCAAAACCGCGGTTGACGAGGTCGAACGTGGCCGTGTCGCCCCGTCGCACGGCCCAGTGTCCGGTGGCGGCGTACAAGGGCTGGGTGTGGCGGAACTCGCGCTCAAGGCCGAGCTGACCCAGGTAATAGACCGACAGCGGCACGTGGCCGCAGAACACGTGGATGTCCCCCGACGCGACCCCCGCCATCAGGGCCTCGTAACCTTCGAACAGGGCCAGGTTGGTCAGGCCGTGTTGCCGCAACAAGCCTTCACAGGCGTCGCCTCGCCGCACGCCGACCACAAAACCCCGTGCCGAGTCCGCGTCCACGATGCCGGCCAGGCGGTCCTGGTAGAACAGCGCCACGTCCAGGCTGATCCAGGGCGGGGAAAATGCCAGCACCTCCTGGCGCGCCGGCGTGATGGTGATGCCGTCGATCACGTCGGCCTCGCCCCGCTCGAAGCTCGCCAGCGCCTCCGCCCAGTCCAGGCCTTGCAGGTCCACGCGCACGCCGGTTTGCTGTTCCCACAGTCGCCAGCGATCCACCTGCAGCCCCTGCAGCCGACCGTCCTGATCGCGCGAAATCAGGGGGGGGCATGTGGTCGGTGGTCACCACCCGCAAGGTTTGCTCTGCCGCGAACGATGCGCTGGGCCAGTGGGCCAAAGTGACGGCGAGGGCCAAGGCCAGACCCCAATGGCGCCACCCCAACACCCCGCCGAACCAGAGAGCCTGCACCCAGCCCGCTGGGCGCGGTACTGGGTGCGGAGAGCGGCAGTGTTGGTGCATGCTCCCAATGTAGCTCGAAATGGCGCGCTGTCATACGGGCAACCCCGGTGCATACGCCTGGGTTGCCGGCCAGCGCGGCGGATGGTGTGGCGAAGCTGCCACCGATTTGCCACTTGCGGTGCCAGAAACGACAAAGCTCCGACCAGCGGAGCTCTGTTGTTTCTTGATTGACAAGGTGATTCCTGGTCGGGGTGAGAGGATTCGAACCTCCGGCCTCTACGTCCCGAATTCCATCCGGACGCCTTTTCGGGCCTCTTCTGAACGAAGAATCAACATCTTAGCGCGGTTTTGCATGGCGTTGCACGACGTTGCGCGAGGGTCATCTGGAGCAGATTTGGAGCAGCGCAGCTACGGTCTGCTCCAGAAAACCGTAGCCAGCTGGGTCGTATAGGAACCGGCTTATACGTGCGGCCAGAGGCCCCGGCAGGGGCGGCCCTTGGACCCCGCGCCGGCTGCGTCCAGCCAGGCGGTCAGAGGTACTCGTCCTTCCAGCGCGCCGCGTCGGCCACCAGCTGGGTCAGCCGGTCGGCCTGGCGGGCCACGAAGGCGGCGATGCCCTGCACGAAAGCCCGCTCAGCCTCGCCCTCGTAGTCGTCCGCCTGGGCCTGGACTGCTGCTTCTGCTGTGGCCAACTTGGCCAGGCGCTGACCTTCGCGGCGCATCAGCTTGCGGTCGACGCCGCAGCGGGCAGCAAAGTCGGCCAGGGCAAAGGCCGAGACCTCGGCGTGGCTGAAGACGTCGCCGTAGGCCATGGCCAGCTCGGTGTCGAAGCCGTCGTACTGCAGCACGCTGACCAGGTCGTACCAGGGCGTGGGCTCCAGCAGCCCGCCCGGGCGCACGAAGAACGAGAAGTTCTTGCCGTGGGCGTCGCTGTTGCCAATCAAAAATTGGAAGAGTGCCCAGCGCAGCATGGCCAGCCGTGTGGCCGCCTTGTTGGCCGTGAGGTCGGCGCAGCCAAACAGGCGCTCGAAGCTCACGCCATCGCGGATGTGGCGCACCGCCTCGGCACTGCCCAGGTTGCGCTCGTACTTGTAGGCCACGGGCAGGTCGCACGCCTGGCAGGCGTCGATGATGTGCCGGCGGTGAACCCGCGGCTGGCCGCCGACGTTCTCGACTTCGCGGTCGAAGCGGCGCACGACCAGTACCGGGCGGGGCGTGCGCAACAGGCTCACCTCAGCGGCCGGCAGCTTCATGCGGCGGGCCAGCGACATGCAGAAGTGCTCGTTGACCGCCAGGTGCGGCGTCTGCGGGTTGCCGGTGTCGGGCTTGAGGATGTGGGTGGAGGCCAGTCGCTGTCCGTCTACCAAAAAGAGTCGTCCGCCCTCCAGTAGTGAACGGTCAAGGTAGACCAGCAGCTTGTCTTGCAGGCCGGCCACCGACATGCGCACCTTGCCGTCCCACACCGTCAGCGGTACGTGCTCGCGTTCGGCGATGCGTTGGTCGAGTTCCTGGAGGGGGATTTCTCGTAGGGTGGGTTCGGCGGTGGGTGGTGCCGGGTTTGCATCCCCAGTGAAACGCAGGGCGCCCGCGGTTTCGGCACCAAGCGCCCAGATGAGGCCGAAGACGTTGGTCTTGGCCAGACCGTTGTAGGCCACGGCCACGTCCAGCGCGCGCCCCTCGGGCAGCAGGTGCTCGATAAAGCGCTTGATGGATGCGGACGCGTAGTCAGGCGCCGGGCGGACCAGGGGTAGTGCTGGAGACAGTGGGTAAGACTTGGCGTCGGCGACCCAGGGTTCGGCATAGTTCAGGCCCCAGCGGTCGTCGCGCCCTTCGTGCTCGATGGTGGCGACCTGAGCTTCGTCGGCCCAGACGTGCAGTGCGTGGGTCATGCTGACCGCCTCATGGCTTCGGGACGGCTGGAGGGACCGTCGGGCTGCCAGAGCTGCACGAGCCGCTTGATGAGGCCGCCTCTCGGGCCCACGGGTGCTCCTTGGGAAGCACCATGAGCGTCAGACCCAGGCCATCGAGCACGGCCAAGGCTTTGTCCAGGCGCACCGAGCCCTGGCCGTTCTCGAGCCGGGACATGAGGTCCACCGACACGCCGACCAGGCCTGCCGCATCGTCAATGCGCAGCGACTGCGACTTGCGGCGCTCGCGCACGACCGGGCCCAGGTCAGGGGCTGACTGGAGCAGGGTCGGTCGGCGGGTGGCAGAGTCAGTCATTTCGGAATTTCAGTTGCGGGGCTTCTGGGGTGCGCTTCAAGTAGGAAGTTTCTGTTATTCCGAAATCATACGCGGTTCTGAGGGTCTCATCCACTAGAATTTCGGTAAATCAGAAACAGAAGAGCTCTCGATGCGGTGCCAGGTGGTATTTCTGATTTTCCGAAACTTTAGCTGAGGCGTGGGCTGGTTCCGCGAGCGCTTGGCCAGTTAGCTGCGGCTGCTCGCGAGCAGTTTGGACAGCACTCGCGCATGCAGTCAGATGGCTCAAAGAAGCACGGCTTCTAAAGTCGACCATGGGCTGTCGCGCTGCCGAATTTAGAGCCGGGCGCAGGTTGCCTACACGGGTCTCCATCAACT
>JAUWAE010000103.1 GCA_030602185.1 Comamonadaceae bacterium | reverse complement strand
CACCTCCGGCTCCTGGGCGGCGTTTTCCAGCACCGTCTCGCCTTCGGCCAGGGCGGCGGCCATCAGGAAGTTCTCGGTGCCGGTGACGGTGATCATGTCGGTGGTGATGCGCGCGCCCTTCAGGCGGGTTTGGCCGGCCGGCAACTGCGCCACCATGTAGCCGTGCTCCACCACGATCTCGGCACCCATGGCCTGCAGGCCCTTGATGTGCTGGTCCACCGGGCGCGAGCCGATCGCGCAACCCCCGGGCAGCGACACCTTGGCGCGGCCAAAACGAGCCAGCAGCGGCCCCAACACCAGCACCGAGGCGCGCATGGTCTTGACCAGGTCGTACGGCGCGACCGGGTCGATCGGGTCGGCCGCGTGCAGGGTGAGGCCGCCGCACTCGCCGTGCACCTGGGTGAGCACGCCCATGTTCTCCAGCAGCTTGCGCATGGTGGCCACGTCGCGCAGGCGCGGCACGTTGCGCAGCATCACCGGCTGGTCGGTCAGCAAGGCGGCGCAGAGCTCGGGCAGGGCCGCGTTCTTCGCGCCCGAGACCGTGACTTCACCGTGTAAGCGGACGCCGCCGCGGATGCGCAATTGGTCCATGGGCGGGGCTCAGCGTTGGGCGGCCCATTCGGCCGGGGTGTGGGTTTTCATCGACAGGGCGTGTACCTCGTCGGTCTGGATGCGCTGGCCCAGCGTGGCGTACACCAACTGGTGGCGCTGGATCAGCCGCTTGCCCTCGAAGGCCGGCGACACGATCACGGCGGCCCAGTGGCGGCCGTCGCCCGACACCTCGATGTGGTCGCAGGGCAGCCCGTGGGCGATGAGGGATTGGAGTTCGTCGGCCGTCATGTGTGTGCGCGTTCAGTGTCTGATTTTGTAGCCCGATTTGAGCAGGTGCAAGGCCAGCCCCCCCACGGCCAGAAAGGCCGTGCCCACGATCGCCAGGCTGAGCCAGGGGGACACGTCGCCCTGCCCGAAAAAGCCGTAGCGGAAGCCGTCGATCATGTAGAAAAAGGGGTTGAGGTGGCTGACCTGCTGCCAGAAGCCGGGCAGCGAGTGGATGGAGTAGAACACGCCGCTGAGGAAGGTCATGGGCATGATGATGAAGTTCTGGAACGCCGCCATCTGGTCGAACTTCTCGGCCCACAGGCCGGCGATGACGCCCAGCGAACCCAGCAGGCCCGCACCCAGGAACGCGAACACGGCGATCCACACCGGGGCCACGAAGGTCAGGTCGGTGAACCAGACGGTGGCCAGCAGCACGCCCGCGCCCACCACCAGCCCACGCACGATGGACGAACCGACGTAGGCCACGAACCAGGCCCGGTGCGACAGCGGCGTGAGCAGGATGAACACCAGGTTGCCCATGACCTTGCTCTGGATCAGGCTCGACGAGCTGTTGGCGAACGCGTTCTGCAGCACGCTCATCATGATGAGCCCGGGCAGCAGGAAGGCGGTGTAGCTGACGGTGTCGTACACCTTCACGTGCTCTTCCAGCACATGGCCGAAGATCAGCAGGTACAGGATGGCGGTCATCACCGGCGCTGCCACCGTCTGGAAGCCCACCTTCCAGAACCGCAGGATCTCTTTGTAGAACAGGGTCTGCCAGCCGGTCATGGTGTGGTTCATGCCGCCACCTCCGCCGGCTTGCTGCCAGTGAGGTCAAGGAACACGTCCTCCAGGTCGGCCTTGGAGATTTCGATGTCTTCCACTGGCACGCCGGCCTCGCGCACCTGGGCCAGGATGCGTTCTACCTCCAGTGCGTCGTGGGCCGGCAGCTGCACGAACCGGCCGGTCACCCGGGCCTGCGCCGCGAGCGCTGCCGGCAGCGGGTGGTCGGTCTTGAAGCGCAGCACATTGGCCGAGGCGCGCTGGAGCAGATCGGACGTTTTCTCGAGCGCCACCAGCTCGCCGCGCTTGAGCATGGCGATTCGGCCACACAGGGCTTCGGCCTCTTCCAGGTAATGGGTGGTGAGCAGCACGGTGCTGCCTTCCTTGTTGAGTTTGGACACGAACTGCCAGAGCGTCTGGCGGAGTTCCACGTCCACACCTGCGGTGGGTTCGTCGAGCACAATGACCGGTGGCCGGTGCACCAGCGCCTGCGCCACCAGCACCCGCCGTTTCATGCCGCCCGAGAGCTGGCGCATGTTGGCGTTGGCCTTGTCGGCCAGGCCCAGGCCGTCGAGCAGTTCGTCGATCCAGTCGCCGTTGCCGCGGATGCCGAAGTAGCCCGACTGGAAGCGCAGCGCCTCGCGCACGGTGAAGAACGGGTCGAACACCAGCTCTTGCGGCACCACCCCCAGGCGGCGGCGTGCCTGGGCGTAATCGGCCTGCACGTCGGCGCCGTGCACGGTCACGTGGCCGCTGCTGGCGCGCGACAGGCCTGCGAGGATGCTGATCAACGTGGTCTTGCCGGCCCCATTGGGGCCGAGCAAACCAAAAAATTCCCCCGGCTCGATGTCGAACGTCACGCCCTTCAAGGCGGGAAACTCACCGCGGGACGTGATGTAGGTCTTGGAAACGTTTTGGAAGGAGACGGCAGGCATGGGCCCAGCATTTTACGCGGGCAACAATTCGCTCACACCGTAGAGGGTGGCCAGGTCCCGCAGGCGCTGCGGCAGGCCGACGATGCGCAACTGCGCCCCCACCGACAACACCCGCCGCCGCACCGCCAGCAACACGGCCAGGGCCGACGAATCGAAAGTCTGCAGGGCCGAGGCATCGAGCCGGGCCTCCTGCCCGGCGCTCAAGGCACCGGCGGCGGCTTCGCAAGTGCGCAGGTAGTCGGCAAACTCGGCCTGGGTCAGGCGCGCGGGCGCGGCAGGCAGCACGGCAGCGTTCTCGGACATGGCGACCTCAGGAACGGGCCGCGTTGCTGCGGTTGCGCTCGGCCAGCGCAGCGATCAGGCCGTCGATGCCACGGGCCTGGATCTCCTGGGCGAACTGACCGCGGTAGGTTTCCACCAGCCACACCCCCAGCACGTTCAGGTCGTACACCTTCCAGCCGCTGGCGGTTTTTTCCAGGCGGTAGTCGAGCTGGATCGGGTCGCCACGGCCACGCACCTCGGAGCGCACCACCACCTCGGTGTCGCTGGGCTGCGCGCGCAACGGCCGGACCACCAGGGTCTGGTCCTTGATCTGGCCCAGCGCCCCCGAGTAGGTGCGCACAAGCAGGGTCTTGAACTCTTCCTGCAGGCGCTGACGTTGCTCCGGGGTGGCCTGGCGCCAGAACCGGCCGACGGCCGACGCCGTCATGCGGTTGAAGTTGACGTACGGCATGAGCTTGGTGTCCACCAGTTGCGACACCTTGGCCAGATCGCCCGCCTGGATGGCCGGATCGCCCTTGACCAGGGCGAATACCTCACCCGCGACGCGCTGGATCAGCGCGTCGGGAGCCTCCACAGCGCTGGCCTGGGCCGCCCAGGGCGCCATCCACGCAGCGCACGCACCGGCCGTGCCCGCCAGCCACTGGCGACGCGACCACAACAAATCGGTAGGCAATGTCTTCATGTCTCTTGGTCCTTTGAGTGCGTGCGGTGCACGCCAACCACTCCCCGCCCCGTTGGGGCTGCACCGTACCGCCAGGTTCCCGGGCGTTACACCTGGTCACCAGCGTTTCATTCGAGGTCGAAACGCTCCTCGCTGCCGTTGCCACCGTTGACCAGGGCACGGCGGCGTTGCAGGTAGGCATCGCGGGTGAAGGAGTACTTGTCCAGCGCCACCTCGTCGATCAGCTCGCCCGCACGCAGCAGTTCGGCGCGTTTGTCGACCACGCGCAGGCCGGCCAGGCTGTTGCGGGTGGGCACATGGTCCACGCCCTGCGTCACCGGATCGCCCTGGTTGTCCACGATCAGGCCCGCGGTGTCGCGCACGGTGGACGGCCCGAAGAAAGGCAGCACCACGTACGGGCCCGACGGCACGCCCCAGCGGCCCATGGTCTGGCCGAAATCGAGCGTGGTACGTTCGATGCCCATGTCGGTTGCGATGTCGATCAAGCCCCCGAGCCCGAACACCGTGTTGACGTTGACCCGCATGAAGTTTTCGGCCGCCTCGCGCGGGCGCGCCTGCAACAGCGCGTTGACGACGGACCAGACGTCGCGCAGGTTGTTGAAGAAGTTGTTCACCCCGGTGCGTACCGGCGACGGGGTGACGTCCTGGTACGCGGTGGCCACCGGCTTGAGCACGGCCCGGTCCACGCCTTCGTTGAAACTGTGCACGCCACGGTTGAACGGCTCCAGCGGGTCTTGCGGGTGGGCGTTGGGCCCCGTGGCGCAACCCGCCAGCAGACCGACCGACAGGCACAGACCCACCAGCACGGCGGGGTATCGACGCATATTCATTGGTATTCTCCCTCGGTGGTGATCAGCGCTCACTGGGCGGCGTCACCGGCTTCCGCTGCCTTGTTGAACAGGAATTGACCGATCAGGTTTTCCAGCACGATGGCGGACTGCGTCTGGGTGACCACGTCGCCCTGCTGGAGGTTGTCTTCGGCCCCACCCGGCTCGATGCCCACATACTGCTCCCCGAGCAGGCCGCTGGTCAAGATTTTGAGCGAGCTGTCCTTGGGGAAGGCATAGCGCGACTCCAGTGCCAGCACCACGTTGGCCTGGAAGGTCTGGTCGTCGAACCCGATGGACTCGACGCGGCCCACCACCACACCGGCGCTGCGCACGGCCGCCTTGGGCTTGAGGCCACCGGCGTTGTCAAAACGGGCGGTGACGCGGTAAGTCGGCTCAAAGCTCAGGTTGAGCAGGTTGGCCGCTTGCAGCGCCAGGAACAGGATGGCGGCGGCGCCGATGACGACGAACAGACCCACCCAGACATCGATCTTGGAGCGTGGCACAGGCTCTCCTTCAAATGGTGAACATCATGGCGGTCAGGATGAAATCCATGCCCAGCACAGTGAGCGACGCCACGACCACGGTGCGGGTGGTGGCGCGCGAAACCCCCTCGGGGGTGGGATGGGCTTCGAACCCTTGCAGCAAGGCGATGAAGGTGACGGCAATGCCGAACACGATGCTCTTGATGATGCCGTTGCCCACGTCGGCCCACACATCCACGCCGCCCTGGATCTGGCTCCAGAAAGCGCCGCCGTCAACGCCGATCATCAGCACCCCGACGACCCAGCCGCCGATGATGCCCATGGCACTGAACACCGCCGCCAGCAGGGGCATGGTGATGACCCCGGCCCAGAAGCGCGGCGCCAGCACGCGGTCGATCGGGTCCACCGCCATCATCTCCATCACGCTGATCTGCTCGCCGGCCTTCATGAGACCGATCTCGGCGGTGAGCGAAGTACCGGCACGACCGGCAAACAGCAAGGCCGTGACCACCGGCCCCAGCTCCCGCACCAGGCTGAGGGTCACCAGCAGACCCAGCGCCTCGGACGACCCATAGCGCTGCAGCGTGTAGTAGCCCTGCAGGCCAAACACAAAGCCCACGAACAGGCCCGACACCGCAATGATGGCGAGCGAGTAGTTGCCCAGGAAGTGGATCTGGTCGCGGATCAGGCCGAAGCGTTTCCAGCTGCCCCAGGAACCCAGGAACAGGCGCAGGAACAGCCGCGCGCCCAGCCCCAGGTCGGCCAGCTTGGCGCGGACGGCCAGGCCCACGTGCGAAGGATGCCAGCGGTTCATGAGGTCCTCCCTGGGCGCACGCTGGCGCCGTTCGGGCCGAAATCGTCTTGCACCGACGCCGCGGGGTAGTGAAACCGCACCGGGCCTTCTGGCGAGGCGGTGACGTACTGGCGGATCAGCGGGTTGTCGCTGCGGCGCACCTCGTCGGGCGTGCCCTGCATGGCCACTTGGCCGTTGGCCAGCACGATGATGTGGTCCGCCACCTGGAAGGTGGATTCGAGCTCGTGCGAGACCATGATGCTGGTCAGCCCGAGGGTGTCGTTGAGCTGGCGGATCAGGCGCGCCGCAGTGCCGAGCGAAATCGGGTCCAGCCCGGAAAACGGCTCGTCGTACATGATGAGTTCCGGGTCGAGTGCAATGGCCCGCGCCAGCGCCACCCGCCGCGCCATGCCGCCCGACAGTTCGCTGGGCATGAGGTCGCGCGCCCCGCGCAAACCCACCGCGTGCAGTTTCATCAGCACGATGTCGCGGATCAGCGACTCGGGCAATCGGGTGTGCTCGCGCAACGGGAACGCCACGTTGTCAAAGACGCTCTGGTCGGTGAACAGCGCACCGAACTGGAACAGCATGCCCATGCGCCGCCGCATGGCGTACAGGCCGTTGCGGTCCAGCGCACCCACGTCCTGGCCGTCGAACAGCACCTGGCCGCTCAGGGCCTTGTTCTGGCCGCCAATGAGACGCAGCATCGTCGTCTTGCCGCCACCGGAGGCGCCGATCAGCACCGTCACCTTGCCGCGCGGCACGTGCACGTCGATCTGGTCGAGCACGACGCGGCCATCCCCATACCCGAAGGTGAGGTTCTTCAGTTCGACGAGGTTGGCTGAGCTCATGCAGGACAAAAAATGACAAAAGCCGGACGGGCCGGTCTTCGTATGATACGGGATAACCCGAGCCTCCCGCCGAAGCGGGAGACTTCGCGCCCTCAGCGCGGCAGGTCCGAGAAGCCCATGAGGAACTCGTCCACCGCACGGGCGGCCTGGCGGCCTTCGCGGATGGCCCACACCACCAGCGACTGGCCACGGCGCATGTCGCCGGCAGCAAACACCTTGGGCACGTTGGTGGCGTAGCCGCCGATGAAGTCGGTGGTGGCCTTGGCGTTGCCGCGGGCGTCCTTGTCCACTCCAAAGGCGTCCAGCACCGTGGCCACCGGGTTGGTGAAGCCCATGGCCAGCAGCACCAGATCGGCCTGGTATTCCTTCTCGGTGCCCGGGATTTCGACCAGCTTGCCGTCCTTGAACTCCACGTTCACGGTGGTCAGACCGGTGACCTTGCCCTTGCTGCCGTTGAACGACTTGGTGGAGATGGCGAACTCGCGCACGCAGCCTTCCTCGTGGCTGGAGGAGGTGCGCAGCTTGATCGGCCAGTAAGGCCAAGTCAGCTCCTTGTTTTCCTGCTCGGGCGGCATCGGCATCACCTCGAACTGGGTGACGCTGGCGGCGCCGTGGCGGTTGCTGGTGCCCACGCAGTCGGAGCCGGTGTCGCCACCGCCGATCACGATGACGTGCTTGCCGTCGGCACGCAGCTGCTTTTTCAGCTTGTCGCCGGCGTTGACCTTGTTCTGCTGCGGCAGGAACTCCATCGCGAAGTGGATGCCGTCCAGGTCACGCCCCGGCACCGGCAGGTCACGGCTCTGCTCGGAACCACCCGTCAGCAGCACGGCGTCGAACTCGGCCTTGAGCTGCTCGGGCGACACGGTTTCCTTGGCGTCGTTGGTCACCTTGGACGCCGGGCCTTCGGCCGGCAGGGCCCCCACCATCACGCCGGTGCGGAAGGTCACGCCCTCGGCTTCCATCTGCTCGACACGGCGGTCGATCAGCCACTTCTCCATCTTGAAGTCGGGGATGCCGTAGCGCAGCAGGCCGCCGAGGCGGTCGTTCTTCTCGAACACGGTCACGTCGTGGCCGGCGCGGGCCAGCTGCTGGGCCGCGGCCAGGCCAGCGGGGCCGGAACCCACCACCGCCACCTTCTTGCCGGTCTTGATCTTGGCCGAACGGGGCTTGACCCAACCCTCGGCCCAGGCCTTGTCGATGATCGCGTGCTCGATGGACTTGATGCCCACCGCGTCGCCGTTCACGTTCAGCGTACAGGCGGCCTCGCAGGGCGCGGGGCAGATGCGCCCGGTGAACTCGGGGAAGTTGTTGGTGCTGTGGAGCACCGCGATCGCGTTCTCCCAGTCCTGGCGGTAGACCAAGTCGTTGAAGTCCGGGATGATGTTGTTGACCGGGCAGCCGTTGTTGCAAAACGGCGTGCCGCAGTCCATGCAGCGGGCGCCCTGCACCTTGGCCTGCTCGTCGGTCAGGCCGACCACGAATTCCTTGTAGTGCTTCAGGCGCTCGGGCACGGGCTTGTAGCCCTCTTCCAGGCGCTCATACTCCATGAAGCCGGTGATTTTTCCCATGATTGGTGTCCTCGATTCGGTTCAGCGGGTTCAGACGGTGGCAGCCGCCTTGGGGGCAGCCGCTTTGGCAGCCAGTTCGGCCAGCGCGCGCTTGTATTCCGTGGGGAACACCTTCACGAACTTGCCGCGCGTCTGCGCCCAGTTGTCCAGGATCTCGCGCGCCTTGGTGGAGCCGGTCCAGCGGTTGTGGTCTTCCAGCAGCTTGCGCAGCTGGGCTTCGTCGGTCTGGCCACGGTGCCAGGTGGCACGGTCGGTGGTGGCTTCCTGCTCGGCCGAGGTCACCACTTTCTCCAGCGCCACCATGGCGGTGTTGCAACGCTTGGCGAACTGGCCATCCTCGTCGTACACGTAGGCCACGCCGCCGCTCATGCCGGCAGCGAAGTTGCGGCCGGTCAGGCCCAGCACGGCCACGGTACCGCCGGTCATGTATTCGCAACCGTGGTCGCCGGTACCCTCCACCACCGCGGTGGCACCCGACAGGCGCACCGCGAAACGCTCCCCGGCCACGCCACGGAAGAAGGCCTCGCCGCGGGTCGCACCGTACAGCACGGTGTTGCCCACGATGATGTTCTTGGCGGCGTCGCCACGGAACTCGATGCTCGGGCGCACCACCACGCGGCCGCCGCTCAGGCCCTTGCCGGTGTAGTCGTTGGCGTCGCCGATCAGGTACAGCGTGATGCCGTTGGTCAGGAACGCACCAAAGGACTGGCCGCCCGTGCCTTCGAGCTGGATGCGCAGCGTGTCGTCCGGCAGGC
>JAUWAE010000232.1 GCA_030602185.1 Comamonadaceae bacterium | reverse complement strand
TTGCCCGTTTCACCCCCCAGGCTCCTGCCGCCGAAGCGGTTGGTCCCCAGGGACTCGTCTCTGTTGCTCTGATCCTCACCTCACGGTGGGCAGCCGTTAGCTGCTACGCTGTCCTGTGCAGTCCGGACGTTCCTCCAGCGCACCCTTTCGGGACTTGCGCCAGCGGCGGTCTGGCAGGCTTCACATCGCCATTATCCCCCGGAACGGACTCCCCCACCCGGCCCGGTCCGTTCTCGCTATCATTGGGCGCCCTGCTTGATCGCCACAAGCCCCGCCCATGATCCGAATCGCCGAACTCAAACTGCCGCTGGCCGCGCTGCCGGTGGAAGCTCGCCGCGCCGCCGACGCCCCCGCCGAAACCGACGCCGACCGCCGGCCCACCCCGCACCCGGTGGCGTCCCTCAAAGCCCTGGCCGCCCAGGCCCTGGGCGTGAACGAAGCCGACCTGACCGAATTGCGCGTGCACAAACGCAGCTTTGACGCACGCAAGGCCGACCTGCTGGCCGTCTACATCGTCGATGTGGCCCTGCGCTCGCCGGCCCAGGAGGCCGAGGTGCTGGCCCGCTTCCCCAACCATCCGCACATCCTGCCCACGCCCGACATGGCCTGGCACAAGCCGGCCCAGGCGCCGGCCGACTGGCCGTCTGACGGGAGCGAGCGCCCGGTGGTGGTGGGCTTTGGGCCCTGCGGCATTTTTGCCGCGCTGGCGCTGGCGCAGATGGGCCTGAAGCCCATCGTGCTGGAGCGCGGCAAACCGGTGCGCCAGCGCACCAAGGACACCTGGGGCCTGTGGCGCAAGAAGGTGCTCACCCCGGAATCGAACGTCCAGTTCGGCGAAGGTGGCGCCGGCCTGTTTTCCGACGGCAAGCTCTACAGCCAGATCAAGGACCCGCGCTTCCTGGGCCGCAAGGTGATGCAGGAATTCGTGGACGCGGGCGCCCCGCCCGAGATCCTGTACATGGCCCACCCGCACATCGGCACCTTCAAGCTGGTGAAGGTGGTGGAGGCGCTGCGCGAGAAGATCACCGCGCTGGGCGGCGAGATCCGCTTCCAGCAGCGGGTGACGGCGGTGCAGTGCGAACCCGCCCCCGGCGCCCCAGCCCCGGACGGCCACACGGGCCTGCGGCTGACCGCCCTGCAGGTGCAGGACCTGGCCAGCGGCACCGAATACACCCTGCCCGCGCAGCGGGTGGTGCTGGCGCTGGGCCACAGCTCGCGCGACACGTTCGCGCAGCTGCACGACGCCGGTGTCTACCTGGAGCCCAAACCGTTTTCCATCGGGGTGCGCATCGAGCACCCGCAAAGCGTGATCGACCGCGCCCGCTGGGGGCGACACGCCGGCCACCCGCTGCTGGGCGCAGCCGACTACAAGCTGGTGCACCACGCCAGCAACGGCCGCGCGGTCTACAGCTTCTGCATGTGCCCCGGTGGCACCGTGGTGGCCGCGACCAGCGAGCCGGGCCGCGTGGTCACCAACGGCATGAGCCAGTACTCCCGCAACGAACGCAACGCGAACGCGGGCATGGTGGTCGGCATCGACCCGCCGGACTACCCGCTGGACGCCGAGGCCTGGGCCGCCGCCTTCGGGCCCGAGACCGGCCCCCGTTACGCGGCCGAAGCCCAGGCGCTGCACGCGCAAGGGCGCACGCACCCGCTGGCCGGGGTGGTGTTCCAGCGCCAGCTGGAAACCCGCGCCTTCGAGGCCGGCGGGCAGGACTACCAGGCCCCCGGGCAGCTGGTGGGCGACTTCCTGGCCGAGCGTCCGTCCACCGAATTCCGCGAGGTGTTGCCGTCGTACAAACCGGGCGTCAAGCTCGGCGACCTGTCGCAGGTGCTGCCCGACTACGCGGTGCAGGCCATGCGCGAAGCGCTGCCCGCCTTCGGGCGCAAGATCAAGGGCTATGACATGGCCGACGCGGTGATGACCGGGGTGGAGACCCGCACCTCGTCACCGCTGCGCATCACCCGCGGCGACGACTACCAGAGCCTGAACGTGCGCGGTCTGTACCCGGCGGGCGAAGGCGCAGGCTATGCGGGCGGCATCCTGTCGGCCGGGGTGGATGGCCTGCGCGTGGCCGAGGCGCTGGCCTGCCATGCCTTGGGCGCGGCGCCTCCGCCACCCGACCGGGGCGCCAAGGCCGCGCTCAGCTACGGTTGACCCCGGCGCCTGCAGATATCAGCCCTGCTGCAGGGCGGCAATCCGCTCTTCGATCGGCGGGTGGGTGGAGAACAGCTTGCCCAGCCCACCGGTGATGCCCATGGCCTGCATGCCCTTGGGCAGTTCGCCCGGGTGCAGACCACCCAGGCGGGCGAGCGCGTTGATCATCGGCTGCTTGCGGCCCATCAGCGCAGCCGCCCCGGCGTCGGCACGGAACTCGCGCTGGCGACTGAACCAGGCCACGATGATGGCGGCCAGGAAGCCCAGCACGATGTCCATCACGATGGTGGTGACCATGTAGCCGATGCCCGGGCCGGACTGGCTGTCGCTGCCGCGGCGCAAGAAGCTGTCGACCATGTAGCCGATGACGCGGCTCAGGAACACGACGAAGGTGTTCATCACGCCCTGGATCAGCGTCATCGTCACCATGTCGCCGTTGGCCACGTGCGCCACCTCGTGGCCAATCACAGCCTCCACTTCCTCGCGCGTCATGTTCTGCAGCAAACCGGTAGACACCGCCACCAGGGCCGAGTTCTTGAACGCGCCGGTGGCGAAAGCGTTGGGTGCACCGTCGTAGATGGCCACTTCCGGCATCGCGATACCAGCCTTGTCGGCGAAGCGCTGCACGGTCTGGACGATCCAGGCTTCATCGGCCGTCTGCGGCTGGTTGATGACGCGCGCACCGGTGCTGAACTTGGCCATGGGCTTGGAGATCAGCAGCGAGATGAACGCGCCCCCAAAGCCGATGACCAGCGAGAAGACGGCCAGCGCCGTCAGGTTCAGGCCGTTGGCGGTGAGGAAGCGGTCGACGCCCAGGATGCGGGTGGTGATCAGCAACACGGCCATGACGGCCACGTTGGTCAGGACCAGCAGGATGATGCGTTTCATGTGTGTGGTGACTCCATTCAGTGGTAAGCCTATGACCGGGCCGCGCAGGCGCGGTTCCCGAAACAGAAGCGAAGCTTACGCGATCAGATGGGGGCCCGCCCCACAGACTCAAGGGGCGCGACGGGGCGCTCGGAACACCGAGTCGTCGGCGTAGAAGGAAGGGGCTTCGTTGCCGGGCCACCAGCCCGGGATGCCCAGCACCGGCAGCGGCGTGTACGGCTTGGCGGCCAACCAGTCGGGGGCGAGGTGGGGCGCCAGCCACGCGTCCCAGGGATGGGGGCCCGAACCCGGGTCGGCCGGCAAGTGCGGGGGCACCGGCAAGCACAGCACGTGCGCGGTGATGGACTTGTAGGGTGTGACCAGCTTTTCGGTCAAGGCGTGGCCAAAGGTGACCGCCGCCGCGTTGGCCCACAGGGAACGCAGGGTGATGAACAACCGGCGCCAGTCGCGAGCCACCAGGGCCCGCCACAGCGGCTCGGGCGCCTGGAGCAGCAGGACGTTTTCGTCGAACAGGGTGAGC
>JAUWAE010000006.1 GCA_030602185.1 Comamonadaceae bacterium | reverse complement strand
CAGCCAATTTCGCTTCGTCAAGCCTTTTTCAAAGCTTTTTTTACTGCTGGCGGAGAGGGGGGGATTCGAACCCCCGTGCCAGGTTTCCCTGACCATCCGATTTCGAGTCGGCGCCGTTATGACCGCTTCGGTACCTCTCCGCTTTCCCGCACATGCTGCATTTGCGGGAGGGCGCATTATACGCACAAGCTCGGCGAATTGCACCAGCCCCGCAACACCTTCATCTGCCTCAGGCGGTCGCGCTGGCCTTGGCGGTACGCGGCAGCAGTTCTTCGTAGGCGCGCACTGCTTCGGCCGCGTACATCAGGGTGGGGCCGCCGCCCATGTAGGCGCACACGGCCAGGGTTTCCATCAGTTGCTCGCGGGTCACCCCGAGGCGGATCAGCGCCTTGACGTGGAAGCCGATGCAGGCGTCGCAACGGGAGGCCACGCCGATGGCGAGCGCGATCAGCTCCTTGTGCAGGGCCGAGACCGCACCTTCCTTGAGCGCTCCCTTGGCCATGGCGCCGAAACCCTGCATGGTTTCGGGCGCCTCGGCACGCAAGGCCTCAAGGGCTTTGGAAACGTCGTTGGTGATCTGCACGAAGGACTTGCCGGACATGAGGAGCTCTCCTTAATTTAGAGCTCGCTAATATAGCACTGCCTGCGCACAAGTGCCCGTCGCGACACGCTACCGCCGTCTAAATTTGACTTACGCGGTTGCCCGGATCCGCACGCTCACAGACAATCGCGTCGCCCGACATTCGGATAGAGCCTGTGCGACTGCCGATCCTGATCCTGCTTATAGCCCTGCTCGCGGGCTGCACCCCCGCGGATGCGCCGCGCATCCCGGACTTCCGCACGCTGGGCGAACTGCGCGTGGCGACCCGTCACGACGCCATCTCCTTCCGCCAGGACGAGGAAGGCAGCTCCGGCTTCGAGCACGATCTCCTGCTGGAACTGGGCGAGCAGTTGCAGGTGCCGGTGAGCTTCATCGTCTATCCGGACGTGACGCAGATGCTGCGCGCGGTCATCGACGGTGAAGCGCACCTGGCGGCCGCGGGGCTGGCACGTAACGATCTTCTGCCGCTGCGCTGGTCGGCGTCACTGCGCGAGGTGGACTACGTGCTGGTCGGACGCGCGGAGCGCGGGACGATCCGCAGCGAGGCCGAACTGACGGGGCGCATGGTGTCGGCGCGGCGGGGCTCGCTACCGGTCGACAAGCTCGAACGCCTGCGCAAGCGCGTCCCCGGGCTCAACCTGCATGTACCGGTGGCCGACGGCGACCAGGCCCTGCTGGAGCAGGCTGCGGAGGGCAAACTGGATCTGGTGGCGACCGACCGGCTGCACTTCGCCATCGCCCAGCGTGTCTTTCCCGAACTCACGGTAGCCTGGGACCTCCCGCTGAAGTCGCACATCGCCTGGGCGCTGCCGCTGGAACCGGCTGACCCGCTGGCCGGCGAGGTGGAGTCATTTCTCGCCGGGACGAGCGAGAGCGGCCAGCTGGCGCGCGTGGCCGACCGCTACTTCGGCCATGTACGCCGCCTGCGCAACTCGGACATCAACGGTTTCCTCAGCCGCGTCCGCGAGCGCCTGCCGCTCTACCGGCCGCACTTTCAGGAAGCCCAGACACGCACGGGTATCGACTGGCGCCTGCTGGCGGCACTGGCCTATCAGGAATCGCAGTGGGACCCGCTGGCCACCTCGCGCACCGGGGTGCGCGGCATGATGATGCTGACCGTCGAGACCGCTGACCGTCTCGGGGTGCGCGACCGCTTGGAGCCGCGCGACAGCATCCTGGGCGGCGCGCGCTATCTGGCGATGCTGCGCGACCAGTTGCCCGACGAGGTCGAGGAACCCGACCGCACCTGGATGGCGACCGCCGCCTACAACCTGGGCATGGGCCACCTGCGCGGCGCCCGGGCGATCGCACGCACCATGAAGCGCGACCACACCTCGTGGTGGGGCCTGAAGACGGTGCTGCCGCTGCTCTCCCGCCCGGAATACGCTGCGCGCCTCAAGGCGGGTGCGGCACGCGGCGGCGAAGCGGTGATCATGACCGAGAACATCCGCAACTACTACGACATCCTCACCCGCATCGAACCGCCTTACGTGCCGCCGCTGCAGCCGCGCGGCCTGAGACTGAGCCGCAACGACTGAGCGCGTGGCGCGGTCAGCCCGCGGGGCGCAGCACTTCCACGCCGCCCATGTAGGGCACCAGCGCGGGCGGGATGGCGATCGAACCGTCGGCCTGCTGGTAGTTCTCCAGCACAGCGACCAGCGTGCGGCCGACTGCCAGCCCTGAACCGTTGAGGGTGTGCACCAGCTCATTCTTGCCCTGCGCGTTCTTGAAGCGCGCCTGCATGCGGCGGGCCTGGAAGTCCTCGCAGTTGGAGCAGCTGGAGATCTCGCGGTAGGTGTCCTGCGCCGGAAGCCACACTTCCAGGTCGTAGGTCTTGGCCGCCGAGAAACCCATGTCGCCGGTGCACAGCGCCACCACGCGGTAGGGCAGGCCGAGCTTCTGCAGGATGGCCTCGGCGTGGCCGACCATCTCCTCGAGCGCCTCGTAGCTCTTCTCGGGATGCACGATCTGCACCATCTCGACCTTGTCGAACTGGTGCTGGCGGATCATGCCGCGGGTGTCGCGCCCGGCGCTGCCCGCTTCCGAGCGGAAGCAGGGGCTGTGCGCGGTAAAGCGCAGCGGCAGGGCATCCATCGACAGCACCTGTTCGCGCACCGTGTTGGTCAGCGGGATCTCGGAGGTGGAGATGAGGTATTGCTCGGCCCCCTCCTCGTCGCCGCCGCGCAGCACCCAGAACATGTCTTCCTTGAACTTGGGCAGTTGGCCGGTGCCCACCAGCACCTCACGATTGACGATGTAGGGCGTATAGCACTCGGTGTAGCCGTGCTCGGTGGTCTGCACGTCGAGCATGAACTGCGCGAGCGCACGGTGCAGGCGGGCGATCTGCCCGCGCATGAAGGTGAAGCGCGAGCCCGAGAGGCGCGCGCCGGTCTCGAAGTCCAGCCCCAGCGGCGCGCCGAGGTCCACGTGGTCACGCGGTGCGAACTCGAAGCTGCGCGGCGTGCCCCAGCGGCGCACCTCGACGTTGGCGCTCTCGTCGCGCCCTTCAGGCACGCTCGCGTGCGGCAGGTTGGGCAGGCCGGCGGCAAACTCCCCGATGCGTTCCAGCAGGCCGGGCAGCGCCTGTTCGCAGGCCTTCAGTTCGTCGCCCAACTGACCGACCTCGGCCATCACCGCAGAGGCGTCCTCGCCGCGGCCCTTCAGCTTGCCGATCTCCTTGGACAGCGCATTGCGCCGCGCCTGCAGTTCCTGCGTACGGGTCTGCAGGCGCTTGCGCTCGTCTTCCATGGACTGGAAGGCGGCGGCATCCAGGGTGAGGCCGCGGGTGGCGAGTCGCTGGGCGACCAGGTCGAACTGGGAACGGAGAAGTTGTACATCGAGCATGGGAAGATTTCCGGATAGTCTTTCAATTCATCGACATGGCGCCGGGAGCTGAAGCCGGCTCTGAATATCGTACGCCATCCCCATGCTTGCAAAGCCTTTCCACAGCACGGGAACTTATGTCGCACAGCACAAATTTAATTAAACAAAACAATCGCTTGCATCACATTGCATGGCGAAACATTTCTTGCAAACGGCTCCCGATCACATAGGCTTAAGATGTTGAGCAAGCCGCGCAGACGGCCCCAGAGAACAGGAGGAGAAACAGATGCTATCTATCCGGGACTGCCTCGATTACTGCGATCTTACCGAAGACGAAGTGGCACTGATCGCCGAACATGAAGACATCCCCGACGCCGCGGCCGCGCAGATGGCCTGCGGACTGGTGCAGACCCCCGAAGGGGTGCTGCTGCTGACCAACTACATGCTCGACCTGATCGAGCGCGCCACCGAGCGCGGCGATCTGGAAAAGGCCGAACAGGCGCGCAACCTCTGCGCACGCTTCATGGCCGACCATCCCCTGCAGCACTGACACGCCCGCCCCTGCCTCAACGACTGCGTCGCGACGGCGGCCCGTCCTCACCGGACGGCTCGCCCGCAGCGGCATCCAGTTCGCGCAGCCTCGCGAGCTTTTCGGCAATCCGCGCCTCCAGCCCGCGCGGGGTCGGCCGGTACCAGCCGGGCTCGGCCATGCCCTCGGGCAGGTAGCTCTCACCCGCGGCGTAGGCTTCGGGTTCGTCATGTGCGTAGCGGTAGGCCTTGCCGTAGCCCAGTTCCTTCATCAGCCGGGTCGGCGCATTGCGCAGGTGCAAGGGCACCGGACGCGATTCGTCGGCGGCCACGAAGGCACGGGCGGCATTATAGGCCTTGTACACCGCGTTGGACTTGGCCGCGCTGGCCAGGAACACCGTGGCCTGCGCCAGCGCGAGCTCGCCTTCGGGTGAGCCCAGGCGCTCGTAGGTGGTGCAGGCATTGAGCGCGATCTCCAGCGCGCGCGGATCGGCCAGGCCGATGTCCTCCACCGCCATGCGCACCAGCCGCCGCCCCAGGTAATGCGGATCGGCGCCGCCGTCCAGCATGCGGCACAGCCAGTACAGCGCGGCGTCCGGGTGCGAGCCGCGCACCGACTTGTGCAGCGCCGAGATCTGGTCGTAGAAGGCCTCGCCGCCCTTGTCGAAGCGACGCAGGTTGCGCGACAGCGCCTGGTCGACGAAGTCCGCGGAAACGGTATCGACCCCGGCGGTCTCGGCCGCCACCTGGAGCTGTTCGACCAGGTTCATCAGCCGGCGCGCGTCGCCATCGGCAAAGCCGACCAGGCGGTCGCGCGCGTCATCGTCGAAGGGCAGTTCCTCGCAGGCGGCTGCACGTGCGCGCTCGAACAGCCCGCGCATCGCCTCGGCGTCCAGTGATTCGAGCACGTACACCGCGGCCCGCGACAGCAGCGCGGAATTGACCTCGAAGGACGGGTTCTCGGTGGTGGCGCCGATGAAGGTCACCAGCCCCTGCTCCACGAAGGGCAGGAAGGCGTCCTGCTGGGCCTTGTTGAAGCGGTGCACCTCGTCGACGAAGAGGATGGTGTGGCGCCCGCGCGCCTTGGCGGCCTGCGCCTGGGCAATCGCCTCGCGGATCTCCTTGACGCCGGAGAACACCGCCGAGAGCGCAACGAACTCCGCGTTGAAACCCTGCGCCATCAGCCGCGCCAGCGTGGTCTTGCCCACGCCCGGCGGCCCCCACAGGATCATCGAGTGCGGCTTGCCGGATTCGAAGGCGAGGCGCAGCGGCTTGCCCGGCCCCAGCAGGTGCTGCTGACCGGCCACCTCGTCGAGCGTCTTCGGACGCAGCCGTTCGGCCAGGGGTACGCGCGGCGGCTCCAGCGCGTCGAACAGGTCGCTCATCGTCGTGCCGGCGTCACTGGCCGATCACGTCGGCCCCGGGCGGCGGCGTGAAGCGGAACAACTGCGGATCTATGGCGCCGACCGCGGCCAGGCGGGTGAATACGATCACCGTGTTCTGGCCGAAGCTGTCGCGCATCTCCATGCGCCGCAGCGTTCCGTCGGCCAGGCCCAGGCGCATCGACTCGAAGCCGCTGTCGGCCTGGCGCGGGCGCGCCACCACCCAGGCGAGGCCGTCGGAGGCGCCGCCGTCGGAGAGTTCGAAGGCGGACTCGAAATCGCTGCTGCCGACCAGCACCGCGGCCGGCGTGCTGCCGAGCGCATCGCCCAGCGGCCGCACGGTGACCTGGGCGAGGTCGCGGTCCCAGGACCACAGGCGCTCGCCGTCGCCCACCAGCAGCTGCTGGTAAGGGGTCTCGTAGCTCCAGCGGAAGCGCCCCGGGCGCGAGAAGGCGAACTGCCCGCTGGCCTGTTGCGGCTTGCGCCCGGAAGTCGAATGCACGGTCTGTTCGAACTCGCCCTGCGCATGGCGGATCTCGGCGACAAAGCGCCGCAGCTGGGCGATGCCGTCGGCCGCCAGCGCGCCGCCCGCAGGGAGCATCGTGGCCACGGCCAGCACGGCACAGCCCGCCAGGCGAGCGAGTGCCGCGCGTCTAGGAAGAAACATCTCAGTCGCCCTCCTTGGGCGGAACGATCACTTCACGGTTGCCGTTGCTGCCCATGGCGCTCACCAGTCCGGCGCGCTCCATCTGTTCGATCAGGCGTGCGGCGCGGTTGTAGCCGATGCGCAGGTGGCGCTGCACCAGGGAGATCGACGGCCGGCGGGTCTTGATGACGACTTCGACCGCCTGGTCGTAGAGCGGATCGGCCTCGTCGCCGCCCTCGCCGCCGCCCCCGCCCAGCGCGGCTTCCATGTCGTCCTCGGCCGCGGAGAGGATGCCTTCGACGTAATCCGGCGGCCCCATCTTCTTGAGGTGCTCGACCACCTTGTGCACTTCCTCGTCGGCGACGAAGGCGCCATGCACCCGCACCGGCAGCCCGCTGCCCGGCGGCAGGTAGAGCATGTCGCCCATGCCGAGCAGGGCCTCGGCGCCCATCTGGTCGAGGATGGTGCGCGAGTCGATCTTGCTCGACACCTGGAAGGCGATGCGGGTCGGCACGTTGGCCTTGATCAGGCCGGTGATCACGTCCACCGAGGGACGCTGGGTGGCGAGGATGAGGTGGATGCCGGCCGCGCGCGCCTTCTGCGCCAGGCGGGCGATCAGCTCCTCGATCTTCTTGCCCACCACCATCATCAGGTCGGCCAGTTCGTCGATCACCACCACGATGTAGGGCAGCCGCTCCAGCGGTTCGGGCTGCTCGGGCGTGAGGCTGAACGGGTTGCCGATGGACTCGCCGCGCGCTGCGGCCTCGTCGATCTTGGCGTTGTAGCCGGCCAGGTTGCGCACGCCCACCTTGCTCATCAGGCGGTAGCGTTTCTCCATCTCGCCCACGCACCAGTTCAGGCCATTGGCCGCCTGCTTCATATCGGTCACCACCGGGGCCAGCAGGTGCGGAATGCCTTCGTACACGCTCAGCTCCAGCATCTTGGGGTCGATCAACAGCAGGCGCACGTCCTTGGCGTCGGCCTTGTAGAGCAGGCTCAGGATCATGGCGTTGATGCCTACCGACTTGCCCGAGCCGGTGGTGCCCGCCACCAGGCAGTGCGGCATCTTGGCCAGGTCGGCCACGATGGGGTGGCCGGCGATGTCCTTGCCCAGGCCCATGGTCAGCAGGCTCTTGGCGTCGTGGTACACCTGTGAGCCCAGGATCTCGCTGAGCTTGATGGTCTGGCGCTTGGCGTTGGGCAGTTCCAGCGCCATCAGGTTCTTGCCGGGGATGGTCTCGATGACGCGGATGCTCACCAGCGACAGCGAGCGCGCCAGGTCCTTGGCGAGGTTGACGATCTGCGAGCCCTTCACACCCGTGGCCGGTTCGATCTCGTAGCGGGTGATCACCGGCCCGGGCTGTGCCGCCACCACCTGCACCTCCACGCCAAAGTCGCGCAGCTTTTTCTCGATCAGGCGGCTCGTCATCTCGAGCGTTTCGGGCGCCACGGTGGCCTGCTGCTTGCCGGCCGCGTCCAGCAGGTCGATCTGCGGCAGCTTGGAGTCGGGCATTTCGGCGAACAGCGGCTTCTGCCGTTCCTTGACGACGCGGGTGCTCGGCGGCACCTCGGCCAGCGTCGGCTCGATCTGCACCGCCTTGGCCGCCGCGGCACGCGGCGCACGGGGCCGCGGCGCACGGGGCCGCGGCGCCTCGGCATCGCCCGCCGGGTACTCGTCGGCCGGTGCCTGCGCCAAGAAAGGCTCATGGGCCGGGTGATCGTGGGTATAGGCCGCCTCGTCGCGCTCGCGTTCGCGCGCCGCCTGCTGGCCGATGCGCACGTCTTCGTCGGCCTCCCGGCGCTCGCGCCGGCTCTCGAACCACAGGTCGAGCGTGCGACCGCAGGCCTCGGCCAGTTCACCCCAGCGGAAGCGGAACACCCCAGCCAGGGCCAGCACCAGCAGGGTCAAGGCCACCAGCGCCGAGCCGGTGAACCCCAGCCAACGCACCGCCCAGGGACCGAGCATGGCCCCCAGCACGCCGCCGGCCCCGCCGGGCAGCAACGCGTCCCACCGGTGCAAGCGGCCCCACTCCAGCACGGTACTGGCACACAGCAGCACCACCAGCCCCGCCCAGAACCAGACCCGCTGCCGCGCCGACGTCTGCCACCAAGGCACCACGTCGGCCTCTGCCGCAGCGCCACCGCGCAGCCAGCGGGCCAGCGCCGCCAGCCAGGCCCGGCCAGCGCCCAGCACCACCCACCAGACAGACATGCCAAACAGGTAATACGACAGATCGGACACCCAGGCACCGACCACCCCGCCCCAGTTGGCGCGCGCTGCACCCGCGCCCGTGGTGGACCAAGCCGCGTCGGACAGGTCGTGGCTGACCATCGCGATCAACCAGAACAGCAGCAGCGCGGCCCCCACCACCAGCGAGATTTCCTGGGCAAACCGCCGTAGCCCGCTCGGGGCGGCATGGGCCGCGTCGTGATTGAGGGTATTGAGGGAATACGTCATGGCAACAACGCCTAGCTTAACCGACCACCCAACGGGGGCGCGGGGGCCTTTCTACAATACGCCCCAGCCGCCACTCCTTCCCAACCCACACAATGAAACACGCCAAAGTCCTGATCCTTGGTTCCGGCCCGGCCGGCTACACCGCTGCCGTCTACGCCGCCCGCGCCAACCTGAACCCGCTGCTGATCACCGGCATGGCCCAGGGCGGCCAGCTCATGACCACCACCGACGTGGACAACTGGCCCGCCGACGTGCACGGCGTGCAAGGCCCCGACCTGATGCAGCGCTTTCTGGAACATGCCGAGCGCTTCAAGACCGAAATCGTGTTTGACCACATCCACACGGTGGACCTGTCCAAGCGCCCGTTCACACTCACCGGTGACAGCGGCACCTACACCTGCGACAGCCTCATCATCGCCACGGGCGCCTCGGCACGCTACCTGGGCCTGCCGTCGGAAGAAGCCTTCATGGGCAAGGGCGTGAGCGCCTGCGCCACCTGCGACGGCTTCTTCTATCGGGGCCAGGAGGTCTGCGTGATCGGCGGCGGCAACACCGCCGTGGAAGAGGCGTTGTACCTGAGCAACATTGCCAGCAAGGTGACCCTGGTGCACCGCCGCGACACCTTCCGCGCCGAGGCCATCCTGATCGACAAGCTGATGGACAAGGTCAAAGAGGGCAAGATCGAGCTCAAGCTGTTCCACGTGCTCGACGAGGTGCTGGGCGACCAGACCGGCGTCACGGGCATCCGCGTGAAAAATGTCCAGACGGGCGCCACCGAGGACATCAAACTGCAGGGCTGCTTCATCGCCATAGGCCACAGCCCCAACACCGAGATCTTCAAGGGCCAGCTGGAGATGAAGGACGGCTACCTGATCACCCAGGGCGGCCAGAACGGCTTCGCGACACAGACCACCGTACCGGGCGTGTTCGCCGCCGGCGACGTGCAGGACCACATCTACCGCCAGGCGATCACCAGCGCCGGCACCGGCTGCATGGCCGCGCTCGATGCCCAGCGCTTCCTGGAGCAGCAGGCGGGTTGACCCTGCCATTCCCGCAAAGCTATAATGCTAGATTGCATGGCGTGTGCTTGCATGCGCTTGGCAATATCACCGCCCCCGAGCCGGAGCCGTCCACACCGCCTGAGAAGGTCGTGGGGCAGGCGGCACAACACAGGACAGGGGCGAGGTGCGGCGAACAGCCGTTAATTTTTACTGGAGTGTCCTCATGGCACGCGTATGTGAAGTCACGGGCAAGAAGCCCATGGTCGGGAACAATGTGTCCCACGCCAACAACAAAACCAAGCGCCGGTTCCTGCCGAACCTGCAATCCCGCCGTTTCTGGGTCGAGAGCGAGAACCGCTGGGTTCGTCTGCGCGTCTCCGGCGCCGCTCTGCGCCTGATCGACAAGAACGGTATCGACGCTGTGCTCGCCGACCTGCGCGCACGTGGTCAGGCTGAATGAGTTAAAGGAGCTGCACCATGGCAACCAAAGGCGGACGCGAAAAGATCAAGCTGGAATCCACTGCCGGCACCGGTCACTTCTACACCACGACCAAGAACAAGAAGACGATGCCCGAGAAAATGGCGATCATGAAGTTTGATCCCAAGGCTCGCAAGCACGTCGAGTACAAGGAAATCAAGCTCAAGTGAGCGACGACCTGGCCGTTTCCTGTCCCGAAGAACCGCTGGCCTCCAGCGGTTTTTTTATGGCTGGGGCGATCGCATAGAATCCGCCCAACCGGCGCCACACCCCCATGAAAACCCTGCTGCACCCGACGCGCACCGTGGCGCTCGCTTTCCTGCTGGCGATCATGGTGGGCACCGGGCTGCTCATGCTGCCCGAGGCGCGTGCCGAGGGCGCATCGGCCTCGGCACCGGCGCTGGTGGCATTCTTCACCGCGGTCTCGGCGGTCTGTGTGACCGGCCTGGTGGTGGTGGACACGGGCACCTACTGGAGCCCGCTCGGCCAGGGCATCATCCTCGGTCTGTTCCAGCTCGGCGGCTTTGGCATGATGACGGCAGCCACCTTGCTGGGGCTGCTGGTCAACCGGTCGCTGCGGCTGCGCACCCGGCTCATCACCCAGGCAGAAACCCACGTCATCGGACTGGGCGACGTGACCAGCGTGGCCAAACTGGTGTTCACCGTCACACTGGTCTGCCAGACCGCCATCGCGACCTGGCTGACCTTGCGCCTGCACACCGGACACGGCCTGCCGCTGGACGACGCGATGTGGTCGGGGGTGTTCCATGCCGTGTCAGCGTTCAACAACGCCGGCTTCGCTCTGCACGCCGACGGACTCACGGGCTACCAGACCGATGGCTGGATCCTCACACCGGTCATGTTCGCCATCGTCATCGGCGGGCTGGGGTTCCCGGTGATCCACGACATCCGCACCCGCATGAACGACCCCCACCACTGGTCGCTGCACACCAAACTGACCCTGTCGGGCACGGCCTTGTTGCTCACCATGGGCTTTGTCTGCACCCTCTGGTTCGAATGGAGCAACCCCGGCACACTGGGGCCACTGGCCTGGGCGGACAAGGCGCTGAACGCGGCGTTCGTCTCGGTATCGGCCCGCACGGCCGGCTTCAACAGCCTCGACATCGGGGCCTTGAGCCATGAAAGCTGGGCGCTGCACTACTTTCTGATGTTCATTGGCGGCGGCAGTGCAGGTACCGCCGGCGGCGTGAAGGTCGGCACCTTCCTGGTGCTGGCGCTGCTGGTGGTGGCCGAGGTCCGCGGGCGTCCCGACACCGAGGCCTTCGGTCGGCGGATCTCCAGCGCTGCACAACGCCAGGCCATCACCGTGCTGGTGCTGGGCAGCAGCATGGTGGTGCTGGGCACGCTCGTCTTGCTGCGGGGCACCAGCCTGCCCACCGACCAGGTGATTTTCGAAGTGGTGTCGGCTTTCGGCACGGTGGGGCTGTCGACTGGCATCACCGCCGATCTGCCCCCATCGGGTCAGCTGATGCTGACACTGCTGATGTACGTGGGCCGGGTGGGCACCATCACCCTGGCCGCTTCACTGGCGCTCGGCGAGCGCCGCATGCCCTACCGCTACCCCGAGGAGCATCCAATTGTTGGGTAAATTGTTCACCGAGCAGTTCGCGTTTTCCCAGAGCGACAGCGTGATCGTGATCGGCCTGGGCCGCTTCGGCGGTGCCGTGGCGCAATCGCTCATGCGGCTGGGCCACGATGTCATGGGGATCGACGCCGAGGAGGACCCGGTGCAGCTCTGGGCCGACCGGCTCACGCACGCGGTACAGGCCGACGGCACCAATGTCCAGATCCTGCGTCAGCTGGGCGCCGCCGACTTCACGCACGCCATCGTCGGCATCGGCACCGATTTGGCCGCCAGCCTCATGACGGTGATGGCGCTGTCGGAACTCGGGATCAAGGACATCTGGGTGAAGGCGCTCACCACCGAACACGGCCAGATCGCCCAGCGCATCGGCGCCCACCACGTGGTCTACCCGGAGGCCGACATGGGCGAACGCGTCGCTCACCTGATCACCGGGCGGATGATGGATTACATCGAGTTCGACGACGGCTTTGCCATCGCCAAGATCCGCGCACCGTTGCCAGCCCAGAACCGGTCCCTGGCCGAGTCATCGGTGCGCGAGCGCTTCGGGGTGACGGTCGTCGGCGTCAAACGCGCCAACGAGGATTTCCGCCACGCCAAACCCGACACCGTGATCCTGCCCGGCGACCTGCTGATCGTTTCGGGCCCGACACGCAAGGTGGAGAAGTTCGCGGCCTTTTCGTCCAGCCGCTGAACCCCAAGCCGCCGCGACTCAGGCGGCGCGCAGGGCGCGCAGGCGCACCGAGTAGTCGCGCAACGCGGCGATGCCGCTTTCTTCTGCACGGTGACACCAGGCCTGCAGGTCCTTGGCGAGCTGCTCGCGCGTGAGCGAGGTGTTGGACCAGAGCTGACGCAACTCTTCGCGCATCGCGTGCATCTTGGCCAGCGTGGGGTGCTGAGCCCGGGCCTGCTCGACCTTGGCCTTGTACTTGGCGGGCACCTTGTCGTCGTCGCGGTGCAGCCAGCGGCGCGCGGCCTCCAGCAAAGACACGTCGGCCCGCTTGGCCTTCAAGGCCTCGACCTCGGCCTGGACGGTCGCGCGCATCTGGCGCGCGTAGCCGGCCATCACTTCGTAGCGGTTGGCAATGATGGCCTCGAGCGTTTTCTCGTCGGCTACCGGCTTCACGTCACCGAACGCCAGCTTGGGCGGTGTCTTCTTGGGTTTGGCCAGACCGAATTTGGCCAGTACGCTGATGTACACCCAGCCGATGTCGAACTCGTAGGGCTTGACCGAGAACTTGGCCGACGTGGGGTAGGTGTGGTGGTTGTTGTGCAACTCCTCGCCGCCCACGATGATGCCCCAGGGGAACACGTTGGTGCTGGCGTCGGTGGCCTCGAAGTTGCGGTAACCCCAGTAGTGGCCGATGCCGTTGATGACGCCGGCGGCCCAGAACGGGATCCAGACCATCTGCAGCGCCCACACCGCCAGGCCCAGGGCACCAAACAGCGCCACGTCGAGGATGAGCATCAGGCTCACGCCCAGGCGGGAGTGCTTGGTGTAGAGGTTGCGCTCGATCCAGTCGTCCGGGGTACCATGGCCAAAGCGTTCGATCGTTTCGCGGTTCTTGGCCTCGGCGCGGTACAGCTCAGCGCCTTCCCAGAACACCTTCTTGATGCCGAACACCTGCGGGCTGTGAGGGTCGCCGTCTTGCTCGCACTTGGCGTGGTGTTTGCGGTGGATGGCGGCCCACTCCTTGGTGAGCATGCCGGTGGTCATCCACAGCCAGAAGCGGAAGAAGTGAGACACCGCCGGGTGCAGGTCCAGTGCGCGGTGCGCCTGGTGGCGGTGCAAAAAGAGGGTGACACTGACGATGGTGATGTGGGTCATCACCAGGGCCACGATGAGCACCTGCCACCACGCGGCACCGGTCAGTCCGTCGGACAGGAGGGTCAGCAGGCCGTTCAAGCCCGATTCAAGCAATGCCATACACACTTTCACAAAAGGCACATCCACCCCGTCCCGGAGCCTGGGCGCGGGCCGGGGGAAAACCTTCGGATTTTAGGTGGGGGGCGCCAAATCGCCAAATCTTTTCCGAGCACCCCGGTCGGACGGCAGGCGCGTCAAGCGCGCCGCTGCCAGACTGCCGCAAAAAAACCGTCGGTCTGGTGCAGATGGGGCCACAGGCGCAAATATCCAGCCCGGCAGAGCGAATTCGCGCCGTGTACCCCGGCATGGGTGAGCACCTCGGCCGCATCGAGCGGCACGAAATCACGGTGGGCGGCGCCGAAGGCGTCGGCCACCGTCTCGTCTTCTTCGCGCAACAGGCTGCAGGTGGCATAGACCAGCCGGCCGCCGGGTTTCACCAGCTTGGCCGCCTCGGCAAGGATGCTGCACTGCACCTCGCCCATGGCCGCCACGGTTTTGGGCGTCTGCCGCCATTTGAGGTCGGGGCTGCGGCGCAGCGTGCCCAGGCCGGAGCACGGCGCATCCACCAGCACCCGGTCCACCTTGCCCGCCATGCGTTGCAGCCGGGCGTCGCGCTCGTGCGCCAGCGCCAGGGTCTGCACCTCGGTGATGCCGCTGCGCGCCAGCCGGGGCTTGAGCGCGTCCAGCCGGTGGGCCGAGGTGTCGAAGGCGTACAGCCGGCCCTGGTTGCGCATCATGGCGCCCAGGGCCAGCGTCTTGCCGCCGGCGCCGGCGCAGAAGTCCACCACGGTGTCGTTGCGGCGCGGCTCCAGCAGCAGGGCAAGCAGTTGCGAGCCTTCGTCCTGCACTTCCAGCCAGCCGTCTTTAAAGGCCGGCAGGGCGTGCAGCGACGGCTTGCCTTCGAGCCGCAGGCCCCACGGGGAGTACGGGGTTTCGGTCGCGGCCAGGCCCGCCTCACGCAGCTGCTGCAGCACAGCGGGCCGCTTGGCCTTGAGCAGGTTCACGCGCACATCGAGCGGGGCGGGTTGCTGAAGCGCCAGTGTCAGATCACGGGCGCCGTCGCCCAGTTCGTCCTGCAGCTGGCGGGCCAACCAGTCGGGCAAGGGCTCGGCCCGCAAGGCGGTGAACACCTGTTCCGACAGCTGGTGGCGGTCGCGCGCGCCCAGTTTGGGATGTTCACGGAAAAACTGCGCCACGGTGGCGTCGGCGGGGTGTTCAAAGGTTTTGACGCGCGCCATCAGGGTGGCGCCGAGTTCCTGCAGGGCGTTGGGGTGCATGGTGCGATTGTCGGTGATCAGGTGGCGGGTGCGGGATAATCCCGGCCCATGTCTGACATCGTTTCCGAAGTGCGGCGCCGCCGCACTTTTGCCATCATCTCCCACCCCGACGCGGGCAAAACCACCCTGACCGAGAAGCTGCTGCTGTTTTCGGGCGCCATCAACATCGCCGGCTCGGTCAAGGCGCGCAAGGCCGCGCGCCACGCCACCTCCGACTGGATGGAGATCGAGAAGCAGCGCGGCATTTCGGTGGCCTCGTCGGTGATGCAGATGGAGTACCGCGACTGCGTGATCAACCTGCTGGACACGCCCGGCCACCAGGACTTCTCGGAAGACACCTACCGTGTGCTGACCGCCGTGGACGCGGCGCTCATGGTGATCGACGCGGCCAACGGCGTGGAGCCGCAGACCCGCCGCCTGCTGCAGGTGTGCCGCGCCCGCAACACGCCCATCCTGACCTTCGTCAACAAGATGGACCGCGAGGTGCAGGCCCCGCTGGACGTGATGGACGAGATTGAGCGCGAGCTGGGCATGACGGTGGTGCCCTTCACCTGGCCGGTGGGCATGGGCAAGCTGTTCCACGGCGTGTACGACCGCCGCTCCGACCAGATGCGGGTGTTCGACGCCGGTGCCGACCGCGTGGGCGGCGACGAGGAGGTGCTGGCCGGGCAGGACAACCCCGAAACCGCCAAGCGCTTTGGCCTGGAATGGCAGCAGGCCAAGGACGAGCTGGAACTGGTGGAAGGCGCCAGCCCGGCGTTTGACGAATCGGAATTCCTCGCCGGCAAGCAGACCCCGATGCTGTTCGGCTCGGCCATCAACAACTTTGGCGTGCGCGAGGTGCTGGACGCGCTGGTCGATCTGGCGCCCCCGCCGGGCCCCAAACCCGCCATCCAGCGGGTGGTGGAGCCCACCGAACCCAAGTTCAGTGGCGTGGTATTCAAGATCCAGGCCAACATGGACCCGGCGCACCGTGACCGCATTGCCTTCGTGCGCTGCGCCTCGGGCCACTTCGAGCGCGGCATGAAGCTGAAGGTGGTGCGCAGCGGCAAGGAGCTGCGGCCCAACACGGTGGTGAGCTTCCTGAGCCAACGCCGCGAGCTGCTGGACGAGGCCTATGCCGGCGACATCATCGGTATCCCCAACCACGGCGTGCTACAACTGGGCGACACGCTGACCGAAGGCGAGGCGCTGCAGTTCACTGGCCTGCCCTTTTTCGCGCCGGAAATCATCCGCAGCGTGGAAGTGGCCGACCCGCTGCGCACCAAGCAGCTCAAGGCCGGCCTGACGCAGCTGGGCGAAGAAGGCGCGATACAGGTGTTCCGCCCCATGGCCGGCAGCGTGCTGATGCTGGGTGCCGTGGGCCAGCTGCAGTTCGAGGTGGTGCAGCACCGGCTGGAGACCGAATACGGCGTGAAGGCGCGCATCACCCACAGCCCCTACCAGGTGGCGCGCTGGGTGACCTGCCCGCCCGAGAACGGCGGCGAGGTGGAACTCAAGCGCTTCATCGACGCCAACATTCACCGCATGGCGTGGGACGCGGTGGACGCACCGACCATTCTGGTGGACCACAACGCCACCCTGCGCGCGGTAGAGGCCAACTGGCCCAAGATCCAGTTCCATGCCATGCGCGAGCACGCGGGGCTGGTGTTCCACAAGGCGGTATGAACCCATGAAGCTGTTTGCGCCCCTGTACGAACGCGCCATGCGCTGGGCGCGACACCGCCACGCGCCGTGGTACCTCGGCGGCATGAGCTTTGCCGAATCGTCGTTCTTCCCCATCCCGCCCGACGTGATGCTGGCGCCCATGTGCCTGGCCCAGCCGCAACGGGCGTGGCGCTTCGCCTGGATCACCACGCTCACCTCGGTGCTGGGCGGTTTGCTCGGCTATGCGATTGGCGCCTACGCCTTCGGCATGGTGGAGCCGTGGCTGATGGAGCAACCTCGCTACTGGTCGGGTTACCAGCAAGCGCTGGCCTGGTTTGGCCAGTGGGGCGTGCTGGCGGTGTTCATCGCGGGTTTTTCGCCCATTCCCTACAAGGTGTTCACCGTTGCGGCGGGGGTGCTGTCGATGGCGCTGCTGCCCTTTGCACTGGCCTCGCTGGTGGGGCGCGGGGCGCGCTTCTTCCTGGTGGCAGCCCTCATGCGCTGGGGCGGCGCCCGCATGGAGGCCGAGCTGCACAAGCACATCGACCGGCTGGGCTGGGCCACCGTGGCGCTGGTGGCGCTGGGCGGCGCGATCTACGCCCTGCGCTGACCCCGCCAGGGGTCACAGGCCCGCCAGCAAGCGCTCGATGGCCCGTGGGTAAATCAGGTGCTCCTGGGTGAGCACCCGCGCGGCCAGGGAGTCGGCCGTGTCGTCGGGCAACACCGGCACCACGGCCTGCTCCAGGTACTCGCCGTGGTCGAGCTCGGCCGTGACGCGGTGCACCGTGGCGCCGGCGAAGCGGCAACCCGCCTCGATGGCGCGCCGGTGGGTGTGCAGCCCGGGAAACGCCGGCAGCAATGAAGGGTGGATGTTGACCAGCCGCCCGGCGTAGTGCGCCACGAAACCCGGCGTGAGGATGCGCATGAAACCCGCCAGCACCACCAGATCGGGCCACTTGTTGGGGGCCAGCCCGTCCACGGCCTGCATCAGCGCCGCATCGAACACCTCCCGACCGTCGTAGGCCTTGTGGTCCACGGCCGCAGTGGCGAGGCCCTGCTCGCGTGCCCACAGCAGGCCGGCCGATTCGGGGCGGTTGCTCACAACCCCCACCACGCGGGCACCCCAACGCTTGTCCCACTGACGCTCCCGCGCGGCGCGCACAATGGCCTGCATGTTCGAGCCCTGGCCCGAAATCAGCACGACAATGCTCTTCTGTTCTGTTTGAGACATAAGCCCGGAAGTGTAATGACCCAGCCCCCCTTTGCAGACACCCCGCTGACCGCAGCCGAAGCCCGTGTGCTGGGCACGCTGATGGAAAAAGCCCGCACCGTTCCCGACAGCTACCCGCTCACGCTCAACAGCCTGCAGACGGGTTGCAACCAGAAGTCGGCCCGCGAGCCGGTGATGAACCTGAGCGAGCACGAGATTGCCGAGGCACTCGACGGCCTGCGCGGCCGCTCGCTGGTGTTCGAAACCCAGGGCGGGCGCGCCACCCGCTACGAACACAACGCCCAGCGCGGGCTGGGGGTGCCCGAGCAGGCGGCGGTGCTGCTGGGCATGCTGATGCTGCGCGGCCCACAGACGGCCGGAGAACTGCGCCTGAACACCGAGCGCTGGTACAAGTTTCTGGACATTGCTTCGGTGGAGGCCTTTCTGGAGGAGTTGCAGGAGCGCTCGGCCGACAAAGGCGGCCCGCTGGTGGTCAAGCTGCCCCGGCAGCCAGGGGCCCGCGAGTCACGTTGGGCGCACCTGCTGTGCGGGCCGGTGGATGCCACCATGCTGGCCGCACCTGCCACCTCTGAGGCCGGCACAGGCCACCATGCGGCACTGGAAGCCCTGATGGCGCGCGTCGACGCGCTGGAAGCCCGCGTGCAGGCACTGGAAGCACGGCTGGAACGCGCCGGCGCCTGAACCGGATACCCCACGCCGGCCCTGGCTGTCACCGCCCGGACAAGCAGAATCGAACGAGCGTGCTAAAACATAGGCTGACGCATCCATCATAGGAGACAGACCCCATGGATTTGGCCTTCACGCCAGAAGAACTGGCGTTCCGCGACGAGATCCGCACCTGGGTACGGGCGAACCTGCCCGAGGACATTGCCCAGAAAGTGCACAACGCCCAGCGCCTGACGCGCGACGACATGCAGCGCTGGGCCAAGATACTGGGCAGCAAAGGCTGGCTGGGCTACGGCTGGCCGAAGCAGTTCGGTGGACCGGGCTGGAACGCGGTGCAAAAGCACCTGTTCGAAGAAGAATGTGCGCTGGCCGGCGCGCCGCGCATCGTGCCCTTTGGGCCGGTGATGGTGGCCCCGGTCATCATGGCCTTTGGCAACGCCGAGCAGCAGCAGCGTTTCCTGCCCGGCATCGCCAGCGGCGAGGTGTGGTGGAGCCAGGGCTACAGCGAGCCCGGTTCGGGCTCCGACCTGGCCAGCCTAAAGACCCGCGCCGAGCGCGTGGGCGACCACTACATCGTCAACGGCCAGAAAACCTGGACCACGCTGGGCCAGTACGGCGACTGGATTTTCTGCCTGGTGCGCACCAGCACCGAAGGCAAGCCGCAGACCGGCATCAGCTTCCTGCTGATCGACATGAAGAGCCCCGGCGTCACGGTGCGCCCCATCAAGCTGCTGGACGGCGAGTGCGAGGTCAACGAGGTCTGGTTCGACAACGTGAAGGTGCCGGCTGAGAACCTGATCGGCCAGGAAAACCAGGGCTGGACCTACGCCAAGCACCTGCTGAGCCACGAGCGCACCAACATCGCCGACGTGAACCGCGCCAAGCGGGAGCTGGAGCGCCTCAAGCGCATCGCAAAGACCGAGGGCGTGTACGACGACCTGCGTTTCCGCGACCAGATCGCGCTGCTGGAGGTGGACATCGTGGCTCTGGAAATGCTGGTGCTGCGCGTGCTGTCGGCCGAAAAGTCGGGCAAGCAGAGCCTGGACATTGCCGGCCTGCTGAAGATCAAGGGCAGCGAGATCCAGCAACGCTACACCGAGCTGATGATGCAGGCCGCCGGCCCCTTCAGCCTGCCCTTCATCTTCGAGGCCATGGACGCCGGCTGGCAGGGCGACTTCCCCGGCGGTGTGGTGGCCAACGCGCCGCTGGCGGCCAATTATTTCAACACGCGCAAGACCACCATCTACGGTGGCAGCAACGAGGTCCAGCGCAACATCGTGGCGCAGACCGTGCTGGGTTGAGGAGAACACACATGGATTTCGATTTTTCCGACGACCAGGTGCAACTGCGCGATGCCGTGCGCCGCTGGGTGGACAAGGGCTACGGCTTCGAGCGCCGCAAGACCGTCGTGGCCGCGGGCGGCTTTGACCGCGCCGCTTACAACGAACTGGCCGAACTGGGCCTGTGCGGCCTCTACGTGGCCGACGACCACGGCGGCCTGGGCATGGGCCCGGTGGAAGGCATGGTGGTGATGGAAGAGCTGGGCCGCGGCATCGTGCTGGAGCCGCTGGCGCAGACGCTGGTGGCCTCGGGCGTGCTGGGCGGCTACGCTGGCGCAGACCTGCAGGCCGAATGGCTGCCCCGCATCGCTTCGGGCGAGGCGCTGGTGGTGCTGGCCCACCAGGAACGCGGCCTGCGCTACACCCTGGGCGCGGCCCACACCCGCGCCACCCCCCAGGGCGCGGGTTGGGTGCTGAGCGGTCGCAAGAGCGTGGTACCGGCCGGCGACGAGGCCGATGCCTGGCTGGTCCCCGCCCAGACCGACCAGGGCCTGGCGCTGTTCCTGGTGGCCAACGGTGCGGCAGGGAGCCAGGCCAGCGGCTACCTGACGCAGGACGGCGGCCGTGCCGCCGAGGTGAGTTTCAACGACTCCCCGGCACAACTCGTGACCCGCGACGGGCAGACCGCGCTGGAACACGCCGCCGACATCGGCATCGCCGCCAGCTGCGCCTACGCCATCGGCGTGATGGACCAGACCGTGGCCGTGACCGCCGACTACCTGAACACCCGCAAGCAGTTCGGCGTGCCGATCTCCAGCTTCCAGGCCCTGCGCCACCGCATCGCCGACATGAAGATGCAGCTGGAGCTGGCCCGCAGCATGAGCTACTACGCCAGCCTCAAGCTCAACACCCCTACCGAGGAACGTCGCCAGGCCCTGGCACGCGCCAAGGTGCAACTGGGCCAGAGCCTGCGCTTCGTGGGCCAGCAGGCGGTGCAGCTGCACGGCGGCATCGGCGTGACCGACGAGTACATCGTCAGCCACTACTTCAAGACGTTGACCCAGCTGGAGATGACCTGGGGCGACACCTTGCACCACCTGGGCGAGGTGTCGGCCCGCATGCAGGACACGGCGGGCGTGTTTGCCTGAAACGGGGGGGGTTGGTTGGCCTCAGGCCAACCAACCTTGTCGCCAGGCCCAGTAAAGACCCGCCAGCAGTACCGCCAGCAAACCCCACCAAGGCCAGGGGCTCGACTTGTCGGCGTACGGATCCTGCAACGACCGCTGCGATCCCGCAGGCAAGGCGGCCACCCCGGTGAGCGAGGCGCCGAACGGGAGGTTGATGCGCGCACGGATGTTGACAGCCCAGCCGTTGGCGTCCAGCAGCGGGCCCAGGTTGCGCTGGCGCAGCTTGAGCCAGGCCAGCAACATCGACGGGCCCGAAATCAGCAACATCAGGCCCAGCACCACCAGCGGCATTTGCCACGCCGGCAGGGCCAGGAAACCGGTGATCACCGCGGCCAGCGCGGTCCCCAGCGCCCCCAGTGCCAAGCCGATGGCCGCAAAAATGCCCGCGAACCGGGCGATGTCGAACGCCTGCGCCTTGGCATCGGGCGGTGGTGCCTCGGCCTTGGCACCGGCGTTGGCCACCCCGGCGGCCGATTTGGCCTCCACCTCTTTGTCACGCGCCGCCGCAAACTTCTGCACCTGCTGCCCGATCAGTCGGGCCACGCGCTTGTATGGCGACCAGAACGCCTGCCGCACGCTGACCGGGGCTTCCACGACCTTGACGACACTGGCATGCCAGTCGCGGCCCTCGCGGTCGTAGAACACGCCGTTGCGGCCCGGCACCATCATGTCGTCGGTGTCGCCCCCGGTCAGGGCCGCCACGATGGTCATGGGCGGCTCGCCCTGCCGCACGCACTGGCAGTAGATGAGGTAGGCCCCCGACAGCGCCGCCAGCGCGGCATGGCGCCCCATGTCGGCCACGCGCAGGCAAAGCTCGCAGCTGCGCTGGTCGATGTAGAGCGTGCCGGCCTGGAAGATGGCCGGTCGCTGCTGGCCGTAAAAGTCGCTCAGGTTGACAAAGTTGCGCAGCAGCGGAACGAGGTCGCGCCGCAGGCGCACCAGGCGCTCCAGCGCGTCGATGGCGTCGGCACTGGCATCGGCGGCGCGGTCCTGCTCGATCAGCGCTGCCAGGCGGTCCGGGGCATCGCTGGCCAGGAGCGCCCTCAGGGTGTCGGCAGGCAAGTCGGCCACGGGCGTGTCCGGGCGGGCCGCCAGCCAGGCCCGGTAAGCGCTGAAACGGTCCGCCAGCCCCTGCCATTCGTCCAGCGTGAGTTGCTCACGGTCGCCGAGCATGGGGGCCACCACCTCGGTGCGCAAAGCCGCGATGCGCGCCTGCCAGGCCGGGTTGAGCCCGGTGAGCAGCGGTAACGCAGCGTCGGGCGCCACCCGCGCCAGGGGCAGCCCGGCGACGGCATCGTCGTTCTCGCCCAAGGGCTGGGCGGAAAGCTCCGCGTAGCGGCTGTCGGGCGGGTTGAGCGCTTCGGTGGCGCGGTCGTCAAAGGCGGCAAGCCGGCAGCGGGTGTAATAGTCCTGCACCTTGGCCTGGACGGCGTCGAAGGCGGCCAGGGCAGCGGGCGTGCGCTCGCCCCAGGCCATCAGGCCGCTGTCATCGGTTTCGGCCTGCGCCTGCCATTCACGCACCTGGCGGGCCGCGGCGAGGAAGGCGTCGAGGTTGTCGCGTGTCGCACCGGGCTGTCCGCTGCGGTCGGTCGTGGCACCTTGGGTGGTCACCACGTGCCCGATGAGGGCGGCCACGGCCTCGTCGGGCGCCAGCTCGGCCGGCACCACCCCGTCGCCATTGGGCTCGGTGGGCATGAACAGCCGGGCCGGATCGGCGAAGTCGGCCACGGTCAGTTCCGTGTCTTGCGGCCGGCCCAGGCGCACCAGCACCTGCCGCGCGGCAGCCCGCCAGCGCGCCCCCTCCTCACCGTCCGCCCGTATCGCGTCCAGCGCCAGTGCGTCACCCGGCTGAAACAACAGCGCCGGATCGGCCAGCCGCTCGCACACCCAGCGCACCGCGGCCAGCAACTCCGGCACGCGGATTCGGCCATCGCCATCGGCATCGATCAGCTGCAAGGTGCGGCTGTCGAACTCGAGACCCGACGTGGGACAGGCCAGCACGGCCCAGAGCTTCTGGTCCAGCTCGGCCAGGTGGAGCAGGTCATCGGGCTGGTCGATGCGGACCTGGTCAAACCCGCCAGAGCGGAAGAAACGCCAGCGGTGGGCGGTGTGTGGCTCGTTCATGCGGACTCCTCGGCGCGGGAGCGGATGGCAGGACTGCCAGCGGAACGCCCCCTCCGCGAAAGATGGTAGCAGTTCCAGCAGTCTGCGCGGCCTGGCGCCCGCCTCCACGCACCTCAACCGTGCAGGCGCGAACTCTTGGGCAGGTGCGCCATCAGGAACTCCATCTGGTCGGCCAGGATGCGGCGGTTGCGCAGGATGAAGTCTTCCCACAGGCTGGGCACATAGGGGGCGTACAGCAGTGGCATGTGGGCCTGCTCTGGCGTGCGGTTGGCCTTGCGGTGGTTGCACGAGCGGCAGGCGGTCACGACGTTCATCCAGGTGTCGCGCCCCCGTTGCGCCAGCGGCACAATGTGCTCCCGCGTCAGGTCTTCCTCGTGGAAGCCGCGACCGCAGTAGGCACAGAGGTTGCGGTCGCGGGCGAACAGTTTCGCGTTGCTCAGCGACGGCTTCAGGTCGAAGGGGTTGATGTTGGGCACGCCCTTGGTCCCGATGATGGAGTTGACCTCGATCACCGACTGGCGCCCCGTGACCGCGTTGTGCCCACCCCGGAACACCGCGACCCGCTGCCCGATTTCCCAGCGCACCTCGTCGGCCGCGTAGTGGAGCACCGCCTCTTCCAGGCTGATCCACGATTGCGGCAAACCCTGCGCCGACAGCTTCAACACCTTCAAGACCGACCTCCGCGCGTTACGCCCCGGTGGGGCACCGAACCACAGGAATTCGTCCTGCCCGGACACCATGGCAAAAGCGGCCGGGCGGATGCATGAACTTGTGTCAATATAGCGCGCTTTCGTTTCAACTCGTCGCATGAAGATCATTCAAGGCCTGAACAACCTGCTGCGCCACGCCTCTGAGCCCCGGGCCGGTTGCGCCCTGACCATTGGCAACTTCGACGGCGTACACCGTGGCCACCAGGCCATGCTGGCCCTGCTGACCAATGAAGCCCGGCACCGCGGCGTGCCCAGCTGCGCCCTGACCTTCGAGCCTCACCCGCGCGACTACTTTGCCGCCAAGTTCCACAAACCCGAGCTGGCGCCGGCCCGCATCGCCACGCTGCGCGACAAACTGCACGAACTGCGCGCCTGTGGGGTGGACCAGTGCGTGATCCTCCCGTTCGACGAAGCCCTGGCCAGCCTGCCGGCGCAGGGCTTCATCGACGAGGTGCTGGTGCGTGCGCTGGGCGTGAAGTACGTGCTGGTGGGCGACGATTTCCGTTTTGGCGCCCAGCGCCAGGGCGACTATGCGATGCTGGACGCGGCCGGCGCCCGGCTCGGCTTTGACGTGGCGCGCATGATGAGCTACGAGGTGCATGGCCTGCGCGTGTCCAGCTCGGCCGTGCGCGACGCCCTCGGCGAAGGCCGCATGGACGACGTGGCTGCATTGCTCGGGCGGCCCTACAGCATCAGCGGCCACGTGGTGCACGGGCGCAAGCTGGGCCGCTCCCTGGGCGCCAGCACCAACGGCGCGGGCGATGGCTTTCGGACGCTCAACCTGCGTTTCACCCACTGGAAACCGGCGGCCAGCGGCATTTTTGCGGTGCAGGTGCACGGGCTGGACCCAACCCCCGACGCCCCACCGCTGCCGGGTGTGGCCAACCTGGGCGTGCGGCCGTCGCTGAATCCGGACGACGTCAACGGCGGGCGGGTGCTGCTCGAAACCCATTGCCTGGCGTGGCCCGATCGAGTGCAGCGCGCCCTGGCACACGCCCCGACGCCCGGAGAGGCCTACGGTAAAATCATCCGGGTGGAGCTGCTGCACAAACTGCACGACGAACTGAAGTACGACAGCCTCGACGCCCTGACGCGTGGCATTGCCCAGGACTGCCACGACGCGCGTGCCTGGTTCGCCACCCGCAACCGCACCTGATACCTTCCCGCGTTGCGCCGACGCGCGAAGCCCGTCGCATCACACCAAACACCATGTCCGACGCCAAAGCCAACGCCGCCACGACCGCCAACGCGGGCACCGATTTCAGCTCCACCCTGAACCTGCCCGACACCCCCTTTCCCATGCGCGGCAACCTCCCCCAGCGTGAGCCGGGCTGGACACAGCAGTGGGAGGACCAGGGCATCTACCAGCGCCTGCGCGACGCCCGCAAAGGCGCGCCCAAGTTCATCCTGCACGACGGCCCGCCCTACGCCAACGGCCAGATCCACATCGGCCACGCCGTCAACAAGGTGCTGAAAGACATGATCGTCAAGGCGCGCCAGCTGGCGGGGTTTGACGCGCAGTACATCCCGGGCTGGGACTGCCACGGCCTGCCGATCGAAAACGCGATCGAGAAGCTGCACGGCCGCAACCTGAGCCGCGACCAGATGCAGGCCAAGGCCCGTGCCTTTGCCACCGAGCAGATCGCGCAGCAAATGGCCGACTTCAAGCGCCTGGGCGTGCTGGGCCAGTGGGACAACCCCTACAAAACCATGGCCTTTGCCACCGAAGCCAACGAGATCCGCGCCTTCAAGCGCGTGATGGAGCGCGGCTTCGTGTACCGGGGCTTGAAGCCCGTGTACTGGTGCTTCGACTGCGGCTCCTCGCTGGCCGAGTTCGAGATCGAGTACCAGGACAAGAAGAGCCAGACGCTGGACGTGGGCTTTCTGTGCGCCGAACCGGCCAAACTGCTGCACGCCTTCTTCGGCCAGAGCGGTCTGCCGCACGCCGACACGGCTGGCCTGGAAAGCAAGCCGATGTTCGTGGTGATCTGGACCACCACGGCCTGGACCATCCCCGCCAACCAGGCACTCAACCTCAACCCCGAGCTGACCTACGCGCTGGTGGACACCCCGCGCGGCCTGCTGGTGCTGGCCGAATCGCTGGTGGAAAAGTGCCTTGAACGCTACCAGCTGGAAGGCACCGTGCTGGCTACTGCCCAAGGCCGCGCGCTGGAGATGATCCACTTCAAACACCCGCTGGCGCACGTGCATGCGGGCTACGACCGCCTCAGCCCCATCTACCTGGCGGACTACGCCACCGCCGACGACGGCACCGGCATCGTGCACTCCGCGCCCGCCTACGGCGTGGACGACTTCAACTCCTGCGTCGCGCATGGGTTGAAGTACGACGACATCCTCAACCCGGTGCAGGGCAACGGCCAGTACGAAGAGGCGCTGCCGCTCTTCGGCGGCCAGAACATCTGGAAGGCCGCACCCGTCATCATCGATACGCTGCGCGAGCACGGCCGCCTGTTCGCCACCGAAACCATCACCCACAGCTACCCGCACTGCTGGCGCCACAAGACGCCGGTGATCTACCGCGCCGCCGCGCAATGGTTCGTGCGCATGGACGAGGGCGAAGGCATCTTCACCAAGGACAAGGCCGCCAAGACGCTGCGCCAGCTCGCGCTGGAAGCCATCGAGCACACCAGCTTCTACCCCGAAAACGGCCGTGCCCGCCTGCGCGACATGATCGCCAACCGGCCCGACTGGTGCATCAGCCGGCAGCGTTCGTGGGGGGTGCCCCTGCCCTTCCTGCTGCACGTAGACAGCGGCGAGCCGCACCCGCGCACGCCCGAGATCATCGACCTGGCCGCCGAGGTGGTGGAACAGGGTGGTATCGAGGCCTGGAGCCAGCTGGGCGTGGCCGACATCCTGGCCCGCCTGGGCGACACCGCTGACGCCGGCAGCTACACCAAGAGCACCGACATCCTGGAGGTGTGGTTCGACTCCGGCACCACGCACACCACCGTGCTCAAGGGCAGCCACGCCGGCAGCGGCCACGACAGCGGCCCCGAGGCCGACCTGTACCTGGAAGGCCACGACCAGCACCGCGGCTGGTTCCACAGCTCGCTGCTCACCGCCTGCGCCATGTACGACCGCGCGCCGTACAAAGGGCTGCTGACCCACGGCTTCACCGTGGACGGCCAGGGCCGCAAGATGAGCAAGAGCGTGGGCAACGTGGTGGCCCCGCAGCAGGTCAGCTCCAAGATGGGCGCCGAGATCATCCGCCTGTGGGTGGCCGCCACCGACTATTCGGGTGACCTCGGCATCGACGACAAGATCCTGGCCCGGGTGGTGGATGCCTACCGCCGCATCCGCAACACACTGCGCTTTTTGCTGGCCAACATCAGCGACTTCGACCCGGCGCAGGACGCCGTGCCCCTGGAGCAGATGCTGGAGATCGACCGCTACGCCCTGAGCCGCGCGGCTGCTTTCCAGGCCGAGGTGCTGGCCCACTACCACGTGTACGAGTTCCACCCGGTGGTGGCCAAGCTGCAGGTGTACTGCTCCGAAGACCTCGGCGCCTTCTACCTCGACGTGCTGAAGGACCGCCTGTACACCACGGCCCCCAAGAGCCTGGCCCGGCGTTCGGCGCAAACCGCGCTGCACCAGATCACCCACGCCATGCTGCGCTGGATGGCGCCCTTCCTGAGCTTCACCGCCGAAGAGGCCTGGGCGCTGATCGGCACACCGGCCAACGGCTCGCCGAGCATCTTCACCGAAACCTACCTGAACCTCGGCACGCCCAACGAGGCGCTGCTGGCCAAGTGGGGGCGGGTGCTGGAGATCCGGGCGGTGGTGAACAAGGCGATCGAAGACGTGCGCACCGCCGGCCAGGTGGGCTCGTCCCTGCAGGCCAACGTGGCGCTCACGGTGGCCGCGGAAGACTTCGCGCTGCTGCAAAGCCTGGGCGACGACCTGAAGTTCGTGCTCATCGTGTCGGCCGTGACGCTGCAGCAGGGCAGCGAGCTGGCCGTGCAGGTGACGCCTTCTGGCGCCACCAAGTGCGGCCGCTGCTGGCACTGGCGCGACGACGTGGGCCACGACCCGGCCCACCCCGAACTGTGCGGCCGCTGCACCAGCAACCTGCACGGTGCGGGTGAAGCCCGCGCCGTGGCCTGAGGTTGCGCGGACATGGGCAAAGCCTCGTCCAAAGGGATGCTGGTCTGGCTCGGGCTGGCGTTCGCCATCCTGCTGGCCGACCAGTTCACCAAGGTGCTGATCCTGGGCTACTACCGCCCAGGCGAAGGCACCTACGTCACCTCGTTCTTCAACATCGTGCGGGTGCACAACACCGGCGCCGCGTTCTCGTTCCTGGCCAACGCGGGCGGCTGGCAGCGCTGGTTTTTCACCGCCGTGGGGCTGGGGGCGGCCGCCTTCATCCTCTGGATGCTTCGCTCGCACCACGGCCAGAAGCTGTTCGCCTTCTCGCTGAGCTGCCTGCTGGGTGGGGCCGTGGGCAATGTGGTGGACCGCCTGCTGCATGGCTACGTGGTGGACATGCTGGATTTCCACTGGCGTTTCCTCTCGCCGCTGTTCCCCGGCGGGCATTTTCCGGCGTTCAACCTGGCGGATGCGGCCATCACCGCCGGTGCCGTCGGGCTGATCCTCGACGAGATCCTGCGGGTGCGACGCGCCCGCTGACACCGCTCGGGCGCCAGGACAACGTCAGGAAGCGGACGGTACGCCGCGGTAAGATGCAGATTCACCATGCATGACGCGTCCACATCCCCAGCCCGCCTCCTCATCACGCGCTTGGCCGCCTGTGGTTTGGTCGTGGGCGCGTTGCTGGCCACCCCGAGCCTCTGGGCCCAACCGGTGACCTGCCACCTGGCCTATGCGGGTGCCACCCGCAGCTTCACGGTGGCCCCGAGCCGCCACACGGACGACGTGCCACCGCTGGTGGAAGGCTCATCGTTCACGTTCGAAGTGGTCAATCGCCTGCCGCCCGAGCCCGGCGCGGGGGTGCAGGTGCGCACCTACGCGGTATTTGCCGATCAGCCATTTCTGATCCACCAGGCCAGCTACACCCACACCGCAGCGCAGGGGCTGCACGGCTTCACCGGTTTGCAGGTGGTGCGCGAGCCGCTGCGGTCGAACGAAGTCAGTTACTGGTGCGAGCGCCCCCCGGGGCGCTGACACCACCGGGGCCCCACGAATTCAGGGGATCAGCACCGTCGATCCGGTGGTCTTGCGGGCCTCCAGGTCGCGGTGGGCTTGCTGCACCTCGGCCAGCGGGTAGCGCTGCTCCACGTGGATCTTCACCTGCCCCGAAGTCACCGCACCAAACAGGTCGTCGGCCATGGCCTGGGTGCGTTCGCGGCTGGTGATGTGGGAGAACAGCGTCTGGCGGGTGACGTAGATCGACCCTTTGGCCGCCAACAGGGCCGGCGCAAACGGCGGTACCGGGCCCGAGGCGTTGCCAAACGTCACCATGAGGCCGAACGGCGCCAGGCAATCGAGCGACTTGTCCCAGGTGTCCTTGCCCACAGAGTCGTACACCACCTTCACGCCCTTGCCACCGGTGATGGCCTTGACCCGGGCCGCAAAGTCTTCGGTGGCGTAGTTGATGACATGGGCCGCACCGTTGGCCCGGGCGAGTTCGCATTTGGCGTCGGAGCCTGCGGTGCCGATCAGTTGCAGCCCCAGCGCACGCGCCCACTGGCAGACGATCAGGCCCACCCCGCCGGCGGCGGCGTGGAACAGCACGAAATCGCCAGGCTGCAGGCCTTCGACCGGCTTGCAGTGCTTGAGCAGGTACTGCGCCGTCAAGCCCTTGAGCATCATCGCCGCGCCTTCCTCGAAGGAAATCGCATCGGGCAAGCGGCACACGTTCATGGCCGGCATCACGCGCACGTCGCAATAGCTGCCAGGCGGGTTGGCGGCATACGCGGCGCGGTCGCCCACCCGCAGGTGGGTCACGCCCTCGCCCACCGCCTCCACCACACCAGCACCCTCCATGCCGAGCTGCAAGGGCATCGGCAGGGTGTAGAGGCCACTGCGCTGGTACACATCGATGAAATTCAGACCGATGGCGTGGTGGCGGATGCGCACTTCACCGGGGCCGGGATCGCCCACGGTCACGTCCTTCAGGTGCATTTGCTCGGGGCCGCCCGGCTGGTCGATGCGCACGGCGCGGCTGGCAATCTGGCTCATTCCTCGTCTCCTGGGATGTATAAAGCCGCCATCGTGCCATGAAAGCGGCCCATGGGCGGGCGAGCGCCCACCCAACCCCGCAGACCTTGGTACATTTGGCCGGATGTCGTCTTCGAGCCATCCGCCCCTGTCTCCCTCCACCGCCCTGCTGCTGCTGATCCCACCCCTGATGTGGGCCGGCAATGCCGTCGTCGGGCGCGTGGCCGCGCCCTGGATCCCACCCGTCACCTTCAATTTCCTGCGTTGGACACTGGTGCTGTTGATCTTGCTGCCGATGGCGGGCTGGGTGCTGCGTCGCGGCAGCCCCTTGTGGGGCCACTGGCGCCGCTTCGCGCTGCTCGGGCTGCTGTCGATCGCCAGCTACAACATGCTGCAGTACCTGGCCCTCAAAACGTCCACTCCCATCAACGTCACGCTGGTCGCGTCCAGCATGCCGGTGTGGATGCTGGTGGTGGGCCGGCTGTTTTTTGGGGCGCCGGTCCGGGGGCGCGCCGTGGTGGGTTCATTGTTGTCGCTGTCGGGCGTGCTGGTGGTGCTGACCCAAGGTGACTGGCACCAGCTGGGACGGCTGCGCTTCGTGCCCGGTGACGGCTGGATGCTGCTGGCCGCTTTCGTGTGGGCCTGCTACAGCTGGCTGCTGACCCGGCGCGACGAACCGGCCGCTATCCGCGACGACTGGGCCGCGTTTTTGCTGGCGCAAACCGCGCTGGGGCTGTGCTCGGCCGCGGCGCTGACCGCTGGGGAATGGTGGTGGCTGGGCAGCCAGGGCAGCGCCGGCACGGCCATCCAGTGGAGCTGGTCACTGGCGGCGGTGCTGCTGTTCGTGGCGCTGGGGCCGTCGGTGCTGGCATACCGCTGCTGGGGCAGCGGCGTGCAGCGGGCCGGGCCCACGGTGGCGTCGTTCTTCAGCAACCTGACGCCCTTGTTCGCGGCCTTGATGTCGGCGGCGTTTCTGGGCGAACCGCCCCAGGGATTCCACGGCCTGGCGTTTGCCCTGATCGCGCTGGGGATCGTGGTGTCGTCGGCCCGCGCCAGGAGCCGCGCCTGACGATTAGGCCGCCGTCACAGTCTGGACTGGGAGCAAAGACTTGCGAAGCAGAAGTGCATCCAAAGCCAGGCACCCCAGTCCAAAGGCCAGCAAGTGCCATAGGGGCCAGAAGTTCCAGTCTTCCCTGGGACGCCCGAACTCGGTGCATGCATACAGCACCACAAAAACTTTCGCGCACTGCCACAGGACGTACGCCACCCGATCGGCACGTCGCCATGCACCTTGGTCACCCTGACCAGATGGGGCACCTGCTTCACCAGCCTGTGCTCTCCATTGGTGGTGCCATGCACCCAAGGCCGAGTTACCAGTCTCGGGACGGGGTTCACCCACTGAGGACATAAGCCACATCAGTGCGGAAAAACAGGCACCAAGGAGCAGGGTCAGGCCCATCAACAGGTAGCCCTCGGCTACGACGTGAAACACGCCCAGCGTCACTGCAGCTAACGCAAGCAGGCCTGCGCCCGGCAGCCCCCGGCGCCATGCCCACTGCCGCACACGGCTCGCTCGGGCTTGGGCGACCACCCACTGGCTGGATGTACCACCCAAGGAGCGGGCATCGTCGTCATCGGTTTTGGTGGTCTGGAACGCATCGAACAGGGCCGAAATGACCATGGCCGCGGTACTGAGGGTGATGCCGTAGTGGGCCAACTCCACCGACGCGTAGAGCAACAGTACGGGCACTGCCGTCGCCATGACCAAAAAGGCAGCATACAGGCCCAGGTGGCGGGAAAAGCTGTCGCGGTAACGCTGGGTAGCCGCCCACAAAAAACCTAGCATCACCCCAGCAAGCGCTCCCACGACAATGTCCACCACGTTCTTGAAGGTGTTGCTGGGCTCAGGCCGTGGACGGAGCTCATCGGCCAATATCCAGTGGTGAAGGGTGACCCCGTACTGGGGCTGGTCCACCCCACGCAGGCGGAACACATCTTCCGTTCCATAGGCGCCCCCCAGCAGCACGATGCGGTGCGCCGTCTCGGACACCCAGTCCTCCTTTGCACCAAACGCGATCCGCTCCACCGAGGTTGGCCGGATCATCACCGGCATGTCGCGCTCGTGCTCACGCGCCACGGACTCTGCGTCGCAAGGGTTCTGGCTCTGGAGGCTTGCGCGTAACGGCTGGTTGTGCGGTTCTCGGGCGGCGCGCCACCACCGCGCTGCCACAGCCCCCAGAGGCGCATGGACCTGGTCGTAATACAGGCCGAAGCCATCGAGTGTGGCACCGGCAAACCGCAGACCGGCGGGTCGGTCCACATCCGGGGGAGCCCGTACCGACAGTTCTTCGACAAACGCCGACTCCAGTGGCGTCGGTTCACCCAAGTGGTAGTTCTGGGGGCAAACCAGCACGACAGGGATATGACGCGCCAGCCCCACCAGGGCCTCGACCAGCGGCTGACGGGCCACGCGGTCCGCCTCGTCCACAGGGGCCAAGTCCAGGTCGACGGCCAGCAAGACCGGGCCCTGGCCGGCCTCGGCCGCCACGCGCAATGCCTCAATGAACCGGGTCAAGGGCTGAGGGGACAACGGCGATCGCCGCTGGAACTCGGTTTCGTGGTCCTGCGACGTGATCGCGACCTGTTTGATACAGGGCACGTTCTGCGAATCTGTCGCAACACACTCCTCAAAGGCGGGTGCAACCGAGTTGAACAGAGCCCCCTGGATCAGCGTATCCAGGGACTCCCCCAGGTGCCGCTCTGGCAGTTGCGTGGCCCAACTGAGCAGACAGGACACAACGAAACACGACAGCACCACCTGAAAGGTTCGCCACCCCGGCGGCGACCAGTTGGCGCTGGAGGAAGGCGTCATTCCACCACCACCCTGCGAGCCGCACCTCGCGCCTCGGGCTTGCCAGAGCGACCCGGCTTGTCAGCCGCCGATTGGGGCCTTGCGCCCGGTCCCGGACCAACCGCCACGGTGGGCGTATACCCTGGGTTGAGGGCGCGCCAGTACGCCTCGAGGTTGGCGCGGCGATCGTCCAGCTCGGGGTGGGAGGCGGGCTCGTAACAGCCGAACAACGGCTGTGCACCGTTGGCAACACCGCTCTGGTGTCCATGGGCGTGCCCGCGCCCTTTGCCCTGGCGCGACTTCATCTCGTCGTAACGGACCATGGCGCGCAGGGGGTCGATGACCACCCCCGTCTGCCCCCGTCCAGCTTCGTGCAGCAACTTGGCACCGCACACGTCGGCCTCCAGTTCCTGGTTCTTCTCCAGTTCGTTGAACCATCGGCGAGTGGCGCAGACACTGCCCACCATGGTGCCCAGCGTATCGGTGGAAAACTCGAACAAGCGCCCCAGATTGGACGGATTGGCCAACATCGACATCTGGCCGCTGCGCTCCTTGAGCAGGACGCGCAGTTTGTCGGCCACCAGCAACCCGTCCACCAGGTTGACCTGAGCCATCTTGGTGGTGTGGCGCCGCAAGGCGTGCGACATTTCGTGCGCCAGCATGAACCGGATGAGCTCGGCACGATGAACCGCATCGCGCTGGCCCACCAGCATGTCCACCACGGCCATCGGCACGATCAAATGCCCCCCGGGCAACATGTGCATGGACCGCTCACCCGCTTCAACCCTGACGAACGTCAATCGGTAATCCAGAGGCGATTGCAGCTCTGTGCGGGCATAGTCCTTCATGTCGCCGAAGGCCTGGACGATTTCCTGGGCAACCGCCTTCTGGTTCTTGCTGGTGGGCGTGGCCACCGTGTAACCGTTGGCCTTGAAAAACACGTCACCCAGCAGGGATTCCGCCTCGACGGGCAACCACAGCACGTTCATGGAGAGCTGCTTGAGCGCGGGCTTGAGCTGGTCCAGTTGCGCCTGGTATTTGCCATCGGTCAGGTCGTTGGCCGCATATGTGGCCCCCAATACAGCCCCGAGCCGAAGCATGACGGAGGCGTTACCCAACAAGCCGGCATCGGACGTGGCCGCACACACCTTGCCGTCGGTCTTGGTCAGATCAAGCACCGCGGCCTGCGTGTCAAAGGGTTTGCTCTGGACTGCCTCGGACGGCGTCGCCGAGGGGGCCACAGGCGACGTTGCTGCAGCCTGGGCAGCAGCTGCCCCTGGAGCCAGGGTCTGAGGGTCCTGGGGCGCCACGCCGAGCTGCTGCAGCAACGGCGAGGTGGTCACACAACCGGCGAGGCCCATGGCCAATGCCGCACACAGCAGGGTTTTAGCGATCGGATGCATGGGATGACACCGCGTTGAGTTTCAGGTCCATTTGCCAAAACAGGAGGGTTTCGCGTTCCGGGCGGAAGGCGGGGTCGGGGTCGTTGCGGATCGTGGCCCTGGCAACGGCCAGCCCGGCGTATTCCGATTCCGCCACCGACTGCAGGTGCGCGACCAGACCACCCTGCTGCAGCTCGATATCCAGGTCCGGCGTTTCAGGCACCTGCAGGCGCAGCAGGCCGTTGACCGGCTGCTGACGGCGCGCTGGCAATCCCTGGACACGAACCTCCACCGGCTGCACCGGGTCCCAGCCGAACAAGGTCAGTGGCAGTACCAGCGGCGCGCCGGCCAGCACGTTGCCTTCCAGCACCAGACCGGAAAGGTCATCGAACTTGCGGGAGCCGGCGCGGGTGGGGCGGGCACTGGTGACCACCTTCCACAGTGCCGCCGCCGGCCCTTCGGCTGCGGCCAGGTTGACCAGCGGCTTGCCCACCACCTGTGCCAGCTGCTGACCGGCTTTCACCGACACCTTCTCGGTCAGACCGGGCGCACGGGACACGACCACCTTGACGGGGCTGGCCGCAGTGTCCTTGACCCGGCCCTCGCAGGGAGACAGCATGGCGTTGTCCTTGCCCGTGATGGGCTGGGGCCGACCAGCCGCAAGCTCCAGAAAGTCCAAGTCTGCCTGCCTGACGATACAGGAATTGGCAGAAACCCCTGCAGCCACCGGCCAGAGCAGCCCGAGCAACCACCACCTGTAGCGCGTCTTCGGTTTCAGCATTTCTAGACTCCCCGCAGCGTCATCAACCCATGGCACGGTCTGCCGCTGCCTGCAGACACTCGCGCCCTACATCGAGCAGCAATTCGTCGTACTCGTGGACCGGCAACTCTTCTTCCAGCAAGGTCCGTGCCCGCTCGAGCACGTGCACCACATGGGCATGAATGGCGGCGTTTTCCGAGTAGGCGAGGGTGCCCCGGAAAATCAGCAGCAAGGTGCCCAAGGTCGACGAGACACCGAGCCCCGCACCCCACCACCAGGCCCACTGTCCGCCCGCGAGATAACCAAGGACCGTGGCCAGCGTCAGCGCTGCACTCACGCCATAACACATCCAGACCGCGCGCTGGAACATGCGATGCCGCCGCTCCTGATGCGCCAGGGCCTCTCGGTGTTGCGTCAGCAGTTGGGGGACCCACTGGAGCAGCACCTCGCGCGGCGTGCGAAGGCGGGGCACCTCGAGTGGGCGCGACAGCGGTCGCAGGAGGTTCCGGACCCACTGCAGCCGCTGCCCATGCCAGATGAGGAACTGCCCAGCCACCACCGCCTTGAGCCCGGCCTGGCGCCACACGGCCTGGATCTCCATGGCATCGGCCAGCAGCCGATACCCCAACTGACGGGCGTTGGCCCTCGCGCCCTTGACCCAAGCATAGAGCGTGCCCACCAGCATGAAAAACAGCGCGTACACCACCGCCATCGGCAGATTGAGCCCCAACATCGACACGGCCTGCAGACCCATGCCACTCAGCACGGTGACGACAAATGCCAGCGCCAGCCAACGGCCGATGGCCGCCTCGATGCGCCCGGCTTCACGCCGGCAGCCCTGCGCCAGCGTTCGCCACGCCTCGACGGGCGAATCTGGAGCGTCTCCCACACACCGACGCACCGCGTGCAGGAAACGGGTGCGTTCTTCGTGTTCGCGGTGCGATACCAGCTGGCGGGCGGAATCGACCTGGCGGACAGACTCCCACCTGCCGGCCGAAGAAAGTTGCCAATGGCGCAACATGCCCAGCTCGGGGGCGTGCAGGAGGCTGTCACTTTCGCCCAGCTCGGGGGGTATGCTGTGCAGGCGAAAGGCCTCAAGGCGCGGGGACACGGTGTCGTTCGGCAGCCGGTCGGCACGCAACCAGACCTCGTCCGCAGCTCGGCACCAAGCGGCCAAGACGTCCTCGGAGCAGTTGCCATCCAGTGGCACGAACACCCGTTCAGCGCCCAATGGGGCATCGCACGCCCGCGCGATATCAGGATCGAGGCCGGGGCCAAGCACCACCAGGGTGTCACCCGGAAGGGGCGCGTTGGCGCTCACAGTGCGGGCAGCACGGTCACAGGGGCACCCCCTGCAGACTTCGGTGTATCGCCCGCAGGCACGTCAAACACTGGTGCTGGCCACACTTTTTCCTCCCTTTTAGGTAACAAAAAGTGTACGCGATTTCAGTCGCTCAGTAGGTCCCGGGGTACAGCCCGCCATCGGGCAAGATGTTCTGCCCCGTGAGGTAGCCCGCGTGCACGCTGCACAGGAAGGCGCAGATCGCGCCGAACTCCTGCGGGGTGCCGAAACGCCTGGCCGGGATCTGCGCGACCTGCGCCGCTCGCACCGCGTCCAGCGGCTGACCGCTCTTCTGGGCCGCCCCCACCTGGGTGGCGCGCAGGCGGTCGGTGTCGAACTTGCCCGGCAACAGGTTGTTGATGGTCACGCCCTGCGCCGCAATGCCGCTGCGCGCCAGCCCGGCCACGAAACCGGTCAGGCCGCTGCGTGCGCCGTTGCTCAGGCCCAGGATGTCGATCG
>JAUWAE010000053.1 GCA_030602185.1 Comamonadaceae bacterium | reverse complement strand
GACCACACCACCGGCCTGCTGATGCTGCGCGAGCGCGCCAGCCCCTTGCCTCTCTACGCCACGCCCGAGGTGCTGAGCGACCTGGGTGACGGCTTCCCGCTCACTCGCATGCTGTCCTTCTACTGCGGCCTCGACACCCGGCCCATCGCCCTCAACGGGGCCCCGCTGAACCTGCCTTTCCTGGCCGGGGTCGATGTGCTGCCCGTGCCCCTGACCAGCCAGCCGCCGCCGTATTCCCCCTTCCGCGGCAAACCGCGCGTGGGCGACAACATCGGCCTGCTCTTTGTGAACCGCAGCAACGGCCGCCGCCTGTTCTACGCCCCTGGCCTGGGCCAGATCGAGCCCCAGGTGCAGGCGGCCATGGCCAGTGCCGACGTGGTGCTGGTGGACGGTACGTTCTGGACCGAGGACGAGATGATCCGCCTGGGCCTGTCCAAAAAGCCTGCCGCCGAAATGGGCCACCTGCCGCAAAGCGGCCCCGGCGGCATGATCGAGGTGCTCGACGCCCTGCCGGCCACCACCCGCAAGGTGCTGATCCACATCAACAACACCAACCCCATCCTGCGCGAAGACTCGCCCGAGCGCGCCGAGCTGACCGCGCACGGCATCGAAGTCGCGCACGACGGCCTGGAGATCACCCTGTGAGCACCGCCCTGACCCCCTCCCTGCGCGTGCCAAACGCCGCCGACCTGCAAGCCCCGGCCTGGGACCGTGCCGAGTTCGAACGCCAGCTGCGTGCCAAGGGCGCCGGTTACCACATCCACCACCCCTTCAACGTGCGCCTCAATGGCGGCCAGTGCAGCCCCGACGAAATTCGCACCTGGGTGGCCAACCGCTTCTACTACCAGATCTGCATCCCGCGCAAGGACGCGGCCATCCTGGCCAACATGCCCGACCGCGAGCACCGCCGCAAGTGGATCGAGCGCATCCTGGACCACGACGGCTACGGCGACTACGACGGCTCGGCCGCTGGCGGCATCGAGGCCTGGACCCGCCTGGGCGAGGCGGTGGGCATCCCGCGCGGGGAGCTGTGGTCGCTGCAGCGGGTGGTGCCGGGTGTGCGCTTCGCCTGCGACGCCTACGTGCACTTTGCCGCCAACTCCCCCTGGCAGGAGGCGGTGTGCTCGTCGCTGACCGAGATGTTCGCGCCGCAGATCCACAAAGACCGCCTGGCCACCTGGCCGGGCCATTACCCCTGGATCGATGCCGCGGGGCTGCAGTATTTCCGCAGCCGCATTCCGCTGGCCAGTCGCGATGTGGAGCACGGCCTGCAGGTCACGCTCGACCACTTCACCAGCCGCGCCGCCCAGCAGCGTGCACTCGACATTTTGCAGTTCAAGCTCGACGTGCTGTGGAGCATGCTCGACGCCATCGAGAAGGCCTGCCAGCCATGAGCGACACCCCGTCTTCCGCCACGCTGCCCGAGCGCCCCAAGCTCTCGCGCCTGTTCCGGCTGCAGTACGAGGCCGCGCAAGAGGCCTGGGTGCTGCTCTACCCCGAAGGCATGGTGCAGCTCAACGCCAGTGCCGCCGAGATCCTGCGCCGCTGCGACGGCCAGCGCCATTTCGACGACATCGTCGACGAGCTGCAGACCCTCTTCAACGTGCAAGGCATCCGCGACCAGGTGGCCGCGCTCGTGCAGGAGGGGCAGCGCCGTGGCTGGATCGACTGACACCCTGCCCAGTGGCCCACCGGTGGCCGTGGGCCCGCCGCTGTGGCTGCTGGCCGAACTCACCTACAAGTGCCCGCTGCACTGCGTGTTCTGCTACAACCCCACCGACTACCTGCGTTACGACCGCGAGCTGACCACCGCCGAATGGGTGGACGTGCTGCGCCAGGCCCGGGCGCTGGGGGCGGCGCAGCTGGGTTTTTCGGGCGGCGAGCCGCTGGTGCGCGACGACCTGGAAGAACTGGTGGCCGAGGCCCACCGCCTGGGCTTCTACACCAACCTCATCACCTCCGGTGTCGGTCTCAACGACAGCCGCGCCCGCCGCCTCAAGGAGGCGGGGCTGGACCACATCCAGCTCTCGTTCCAGGACTCCACCCGCGAGCTCAACGACTTTCTGAGCCACACCAAGACCTTCGAGCTCAAGAAGAAGGTGGCGGCCCTTATCAAGGCCTACGACTGGCCGATGGTGATGAACTGTGTGCTGCACCGCCACAACCTGCCGCATGTGGACAAGATCATCGACATGGCGCTGGACCTGGGCGCCGAGTACCTGGAGCTGGCCAACACCCAGTATTACGGCTGGGCCTTGCAGAACCGCCAGCACTTATTGCCCACGCGCGAGCAACTGCAGGAGGCCGAAGCGGTGGTCAACCGCTACCGCGAGCGCATCGGCAACCGTTGCCGGCTGCTGTTCGTGGTGCCCGATTACTTCGAGGAACGGCCCAAGGCCTGCATGAACGGCTGGGGCAAGGTGTTCCTGTCCATCGCGCCCGACGGCACCGCCATGCCCTGCCACAACGCCGGCAGCCTGCCCGGGCTGGAGCTGCCCAATGTGCGTGACCATTCGGTGGCCCACATCTGGCGCGACAGCACAGCCTTCAACGCTTTTCGCAGCTACGGCTGGATGCAGGAGCCCTGCCGCAGCTGCGACGAGAAAGAGAAAGACTTCGGCGGCTGCCGCTGCCAGGCCTACCTGCTGGCGGGCGACGCGGCGGCGGCCGACCCGGTGTGCGGCAAGTCGCCCCAGCACGAGAAGGTGGTGCAGATCGTGCGCCGTGCGGCCGAGCTGCCCGAGCGGCCCATCGTGTTCCGCAACGATGCCGAGTCGCGCGCGCTGCGTTCCTTCCACCAGGACGTTTGCTGAGTCATGCCGCGCAAGGGCCTCGTCCTGGCCGTGCCGTTCGGGGCCTGGCTGGTGCGCCGGCTGCCCGGTGCCACGCGCCCTGCGCTGGCGCTGGAGCAGGCGCCGCAGGGCCTGTTCCTGGTCTGGGCCGCCTACGCCGGCCTGCTGCTGGCGGCCGGGGTGACCCTGTACCGGCAGGGCGTCTGGGCCATGCTGTTGCAGGCCGACCCCACCGGCCTGACGCTGGCCATCTGCCTGCTGTTTGCGGCCGCCACCGCCTGGGTGGGCGTGCGGGCCTGGACCCTGGGCTCCCAGCGCGAGGCGCTGCAGCACTGGCTGCAACAGGCCGGCGCGCCACCGACGGCCCAGCCCCCATCGGCGGACCAAACGCCCGCCTGGGCCCACACGTACTTCGAAGCGGTGCGCCGCCGAGGGGCTGACGTGAGCGTGGCACGCGACCTGCTCGGAGAAGCCACCCACGGTCCGCACGAAATGGGGTGGTGGCTCAATGGCATCCAGCTCAAGCTCGGCCTGCTGGGCAAGGTGATCGGGTTTTCGGTGCTGGCGCTCGAACTGGGGCAGATGCAGAACTTCGACCCGAGCCAGTCCACCCAGCTCCTCAAGAGCCTGACCGGTGGCCTGGGCATCGCCCTGTTGACCACCATGACCGGCTTGGCCGGCAACATCCTGCTGGGCCTGCAGTTGATGCGGCTGGACCGCTACGCCGACGCGCTGGTGGCCGACATCCTGGCCGCGGGTGAAGCCTTGCGGGGAGGCTGAGCATGGCGATCGGCAGACCGGCCCGCGACACCGAGGCCGATCCGTTCTACGACATGCTGTTCAACATCCTGATCGCGTTCGTCTTCTGCTTCGTGATCGCGATGCTGGCCTTCAACCCCCAGACCCGCAAGAAGGGCGACATCCCGGCCAAGGCGGAGTTCATCGTCACCGTGTCGTGGCCCGACAACAACCCGAACGACATCGACACCTGGGTGCGCGACCCGCAGGGCAATGTGCTGTGGTTCCGCCAGCGCGATGCCGGCCTGATGCACCTGGACCGCGACGACCGGGGGGCCAAGAACAACACCGTCATCGTCAATGGCCGCGAGATCGTCAACCCCATCCGGCAGGAAATTGCCACCCTGCGCGGGCTCATGCCGGGGGAGTACGTGGTCAACGCCCACTACTACGACAGCCGCGACCAGCAGCCGGTGGACGTGTCGGTGGCGGTGGTGAAGGTCAACCCGCAGGCCGACATCGTCTACACCGGCCAGGCCCGCATCCCGGCCAAGGGCGCCGAGCGCACCCTGGTGCGCTTCACCCTGAACGACGCGGGCCACGTGACCCAGCTGTCCACCGAACCGTACACCCTGGTCGAAACCATGGGCCTCAAGTGACAAGGACTTTTGCATGATCCCCGCCCTCGGCCCCCAGTTGCTGATGCTGGCTGCGCTGTATGCCTTGCTGGCCGCGCTGCTGGTGGTGCTGTGCCTCGCCACGCGCTGGCCGGTCTGGGTCAAGCTCGCCGGGGTGGCGCTGGTCAGTGGCTTTTACATGCTGGTACACCCCACGCTGGTGGCGGTGTCTGGCTGGCCCAGCCAGGACCAACTTCCCCCGAAATTCGTCTTCCTGTCGGCCGTGTTCGACGAACCCGTGCCCGCCAAGGGCCACGCCGGCGCCATTTTCCTGTGGGTGCACCCGGTGGAGGAGGGCAAGCTGGTCGACATGCCGCGGGCCTACCGCCTGAAGTACCAGAAAGACCTGCGCGGCATCCTTGAAGACGGCATCAAAAAGGCCCGCGATGGCAATGCCCAGATGGGCAGCACGAACCCCAGGCGGGGACCGCGCGGCTCGACCTGGTTGCGGCCTTCGGGCAACGACGACCTGGAGATCCGCCTGAGCGACGTGCCCCGGGCGCAACTGCCGGAGAAATGAGCATGCCTGGTCACCTGTCACGTGCATTTCGGGGCTCGGTGGTCACCACATGGCTGTGTGGCGTCTGGTCGCTCACGGCGTGCGCCCCCAGCGGTGGCGAGGCCTGGATGCCGCTCGACACAGGGCGCCAGCACGTCTATGCTGTGCGAACGGAAACCGACGATGGCCAGCACCGCGAGGAGGTCTGGACGCAGACGGTCACCCACGTCACCGAATGGGACGGCCGCACCGTGAGCGTGCGCCACCATTCGGCCGGCGTAGAGTTTTACCTGGCCGAGACCCCGCAAGGCATACAGCGCGTGGCGGTACGTGCCGAGGTGGACGCCGAGCCGCAGGCCGACGACCCGCCACGCTGGGTGCTCAAGGCCCCGTATGCACCCGGTAGCGAATGGACCACGCCCACCGTGCCCTACCTGTTGCAACGCCGCAATGAGTACCCGCGCGAGTTGCGCCACACCCACCGGCTGAACATGCAGTGGCGCATCGTGACGCTGGACGACGAGGTGACCACTGTGGCGGGGCGGTTTGCCCCTTGTCTGCGTGCCGAAGGGGTGGGCAGCCTCAACCTGTACACCGATCCGGTGAATGGCTTCACCGATGTGCCGGTGACCGGCAAGGAGTGGTACTGCCGCGGCGTGGGCCTGGTGAAGTGGGAGCGCCGCGAAACCGTACCGCCGGGTTTTTTCGTGGGGGGTGTGGTGACGGCCGAACTGCTGCGGTGAGCCTGCCGCCGCCTGTGCGCACGCGTCACCGGGGCTGGGCGGCGAGGGCGGCCCGGGCCGCCGGGTAGCCCTGGTCGGCCGCGCGCTGGAGCCACAGCCGGCTTTGGGTGTCGTCGCGCGGGCGTCCGACGCCGGTTCGGTACATCACGGCCAGCGCGTACTGTGCTTCTGCCTCACCGGCTTCGGCCGCTGAAGCGAAGCGGCGTGCGGCTTCTTGCAGGTCGCGCGGTACGCCCCGGCCGGCTTCGTACATCCAAGCGAGCCGGGTTTGCGCCCGGCGGTCGCCGCCATCGGCCAGGGGCCGGTACAGCCGGGCCGCTTCTTCGTGCCGGCCGGCACTGGCCAGCCATTCGGCCCTGGCCAGCGGGGGCATCTCGTCTGGCGGAAGCCCCAGCGTCTGCAGCCGGGCCTGGGCGTCTCGGTCGCCGTGGCGGGCGGCCAGGTTGAGGTAAATGCGGGCCCGGTCGAGGTCGGCTGGCCAGCGGGTGCCGTCGCTGTAGAGCATGCCCAGGCGGTATTGCGCCTTGAAGTTGCCCGCGTGGGCGGCGGCCTGGTACAGGCTCTCGGCTTTTCGCAGGTCTTGGGGTTCCCCCAACCCGTCTTCGGCCAGGATGGCCAGGTTGAACAGCGCATCGCCGTTACCCACTTCGGCCAGGGTTTCCCACACGGCCCGGGCCTCGGCGTACCGGGCCATCTTGAACTCGGCATAGGCTTTGTAGTTGCCCATGGCCGGGTTGCGCAGCCAGTCGGCACGGTCGCTGTCCTGGGCGAACACCGACGCGCTCAGGGTGAGCATGGCCAGCCACCGGAGCGCCACCCGAGGGGCGGGGCCGCGCGGCGCGGTGGAAGGCCTTGTCACGCGGTCAGTCCTTGAAGGTCAGCACCCAGGCACCCAGGGTCCGCAGGTCGTCGCCCGAGAGGCTGCCGTGGGGCGGCATGGGCACCCGGCCCCATTTGCCACGGGAGCCGTTCTGGATCGACTGTGCCAGGGTGGCAGCGGCGCCGGCCTCTGTGGCGTACTTGTTGGCAATGGTCTTGAACGACGGGCCCACGACCTTGTCGTCATTGGCATGGCAGGAATAGCAGCCGCTGGCTTTGGCCAATTCGGTGGCCTTGGCCAGGTCGGGGCTGGCGTGTGCCTGGGCAAAGACAGCGCACAGGGCCAGGGAGGTGGCAACAGAACGTTTCATCGGCGGAACTCACTCGGTACGAGACAAAAAAAGACACCGCAGGCCTAACCACAGCAGCCTGCGGTGCCATCAAGGTCCATGCCGGCGGTCGCAACGCCGGCATGGAGACTCCCACATCACTTCATCAACTTGAAGGTCCAGACGGAGCCGCCTTGCTCCAGGAAGTTGACCTTTTTGGCCACTTCACCGCCCCACAGCGGCACCGCACCACCCCAGCCGGAGACGACCGTGATGTACTGCTCGCCACCCTGCTTCCAGGTGACAGGCGGGGCCACCACGCCGGAGCCGGTCTGGAACTGCCACACGATCTTGCCGGTCTTGGCATCGGCGGCTTTCAGGTAGCCTTCGGGCGTGCCCCAGAACACCAGGTCGCCAGCAGTGGTCAGCACGCCACCCCACAGCGGAGCCTCGTTCTTGACTTCCCATTCCACCTTGCCCGTCTTGGGGTTGATGGCGCGCAGCGAACCGATGTAGTCGTCGTACAGCGGCTTGATGGTGAAACCGGCACCCAGGAAGGCCGCGCCTTTCTTGTAGGTGATGGGCTCGTTCCAGATTTCCATGCCCCATTCGTTGGTGGGCACATAGAACAGGCCGGTCTTGGGGCTGAAGGCCATGGGCATCTGGTTCTTGCCGCCCAGGAAGCCAGGGGCAGAGAACACGGCCTTGCCTTTCTGGCCGTCGGCGCTGGCGGTCGGGTCGCCCGGGCGGTTGTTCGGGTCGAAGTTGGGGCGGCCCGTCTTGAGGTCGATGCCGGTGGCCCAGGTCGTCTTGGTGACGAAGGGGAAGGCGTTGACCAGCTGACCGGTGGCGGCGTCGTTCACGTAGAAGAATCCGTTGCGGTCGGCCTTGCCGCCCATGCGCTTGCCGTCCATGTCGAAGGTCACGAACTCGTTGACGCCGTCATAGTCCCAGCCGTCGTTGGGCGTGTTCTGGTAGTGCCACTTGATCTGGCCGGTCTTCACGTCAATGGCGACGGTGGAGGCCGAGTACAGGTTGTCGCCCTTGCGCACGTGGCTGTTCCACGGGCCCGGGTTGCCGGTGCCGAAGTAGGCCAGGCCGGTCTTGGGGTCGTAGGTGCCGCCCAGCCAGGTGGCTGCGCCGCCGGTTTTCCAGGTGTCGCCGGGCCAGGTCGCGTTGGTGGTGCCCGTGATGCCGTTTTCCTTGCCGTTTAGGTAGCCCATGTGGCCTTCGACCACCGGGCGCACCCACACCATCTTGCCGGTTTTGGGGTCGCGCGCTTCCACACGGCCAACCACGCCGAACTCACCGCCCGAGACGCCGGTGATGAGCAGGCCTTCAGCGATCAGCGGGGCGGCGGTGTAGCTGTAGCCGGCGGCGTAGTCGTCGATTTTCTCGCGCCAGACCACGCGGCCGGTCTTGCGGTCCAGGGCCACGAGCTGCGCGTCCAGGGTGCCGAAGATGACGAGGTTGTCGTACAGCGCGGCGCCGCGGTTGATCACGTCGCAGCAGGGCATGATGCCTTCTGGCAGGCGGTGTTCGTACTTCCAGAGTTTCTTGCCGGTCTTGGCGTCGACCGCGAAGATGCGGGAGTAAGAGGCGGTGACGAACATCACGCCGTCGTGCACCAGCGGCTGCGACTGCTGGCCGCGCTGCTTCTCACCACCGAACGACATGGACCACACGGGCACCAGGCGGTTGATGTTTTTGGTGTTGATGTCGGCCAGGGGGGAGAAGCGTTGGCCCTGGGTGCCCAGGCCCCAGCTCAGGACGCTGTCGGTGGTGGTGGCGTCCTTGTTGATCATGTCTTGGGTCACTTGGGCGCCAGCCTGGGCGGCGGCAACCATAACCAGGATGCTCAATAGTTTTCTTTTCACGTTCAGTCTCCTGCTGTGGGTGGGTGGGCGGGGTTGCTCTACGACCGTTGGGTCCGAGCGCCTTGTGCGTTCGGTTCACGTGTCGGGTGCCAATGGGCAAGTTGTGTGCCAGTCCCTCCGTCTGAAAGGGTCAGGGAAAACCCCTGCAAATGCGCCGCGGATCTGACCTCAATCCACCGTTGGTGGCGGCTTGCACAGGCCGTTGGTGGCGGGTGTGCCGAACACCCCTGTGACAGGGTGTTCAACTTTGGATCACTGGCCTGTCACAGGCGCAACAGGTGCTACAGGCCCCCCCGCAGGCGCCCCGCGCAGCGCTGCCAGTTCGTGGCGGGGATACAGGTAGGTCACCGAGCGGACGTACTCGGCCGGCATGGCGGCCCAGCGCTGAAACCGCTCGGGGATGGGCTGGCGCAGCACCTCCCCCAAATCGAGCCCCTGCGCCGCGCTGCGAGCGAGGGTCTGCTCCAGCCAGTCCAGCCAGTCCAGTGTCTGTTCCAGGCCGCGCAGGTCGGTGTGTACCGGGCCGTGGCTGGGCACCATCACGGTCAGCGGCAAGGCCCGGGCCAGCTCGCGCAGGCGGTGCAGGCTCTGGCGCCAAGCGGGCAGTTCGGCGTGGGGGGCCGTGGGCACGCGGTCGGCAAACACCAGGCCGCCGGCAAACACCACGCCGGTGCTGTGGTCGATCAGCACCAGGTCGTCGGCGGTGTGGCCATCGAGCCGGCGCAGTTCGAGGCGGTGGCCGCCGAAGTCCAAGCGCCCGGGCACCAGCGCCTGCCGTGCCGGGGTGGATTCGGTCCCCTTCATCCAGTCGCCACAGAGGCGAAACAGGTTGTCCTCGTAGGCCTTGCCTTCGGCTTGCATACCAGCGATGCTGCCGGCCAGTGCCTCGGTCGCCACGTCGGCGTAGGCCTGGTTGCCGAAGAAGTAGTCGGGGTGGAGGTTGAGGTTGAGCACCCGCACCACGGGCAGGGGGGTGACGCGCGCGATGGCCCTGCGCTGCTGCTCACCGTACAGTCGAGACGGCCCAGTGTTGACGACGATCACCCCAGCCGGGGTGGCGATGAAGCCGGTGTTGATGATGTTGCAGCCGTTGGCCCGACTGAAGTCGTCTACCGCCCCTTCGATGACCCAGGTGTGGCGGGCGATCTGGCGTGGCTGCAGGCCGTAGTCCAGTCGTGTCGTGTCGGCTCGGGCCGGCGTGGCGGTACCGTGCTGGGCGAGGGCTGATGGCACAGCCAGTAGCCACAGGGTGGCCGCGGCGGTGAGCCAGGCCAGCGCAACCCAGGCGGGCCGTGGGGCGCGGCGCGGCGTCATGCCGACACCTCCTGGTAAATGCGGTTGCCGCCGTTGTCGCGGCCCCGCAGCACCATGGTGCCGGGCGGTGACTGCCCCAGTTCAAAGGTGATCAGTGGGTTTTCCGACACCGGCTCGTGCAGCTCCATCCGCCACCAGAGTTGGTCGCCGCTGTCGCGCAGCTCCAGTTCTTCGATGTGAAAAGCCGGAATGCCCGCCACCAGCCCGGTGTCCATCGGGTGCATCACCCGCACCCGCAGCCGCATGCCCTGACCATCGAGTACGTTGCGGAAAAAGCGCGCCTGCACCTGGTTGAGGGTCTGGCTCCAGCTGCCGTCGGCCCGGGTGACGCCTGGCACGGTGCACCCGCCGCCCGCCGCGTTGACCCAGGTCTGGCCGACGTGCCAGCGACCGTCGGACGTGCGTACCATGGCCCGCACCGGCGAGCCCTGCTCCAGCCGAAAACGGAATGCCAGCACCGGCAGCACCCGCCGTGGCTCAAAGCTGAGGATCTGCTGCACCGGGTTGCGGTCGGCCACCAGCAGGATGCGCTCGATGCGCTGCCCGGCCGCGAGCAGTGGCTGCGCATCCACCAGGATGGGCACGTTCATCGCATCTTCGGCAAACGGCGGGCCTTTCACCAGCACCTGGTCGGAAAAAACCACTGGCTCGCCGCCCAGGAACTTGCGTCGCACCACCGGCCATTGCATCGAGCCCAGTGGGTCGCCACCGGTGTGGTCTTCCTGGGCCAGGGCGAGGGACGCGAGCGGCGCCAGGGCGGCTCCGAGACCGGTCTGGCAGAGCCAGTCGCGCCGGCGCCAATGGCGGAGCGCTAATGGTGTAGGCGTCATGTTCGGGTCTCCTTCCGGATGGGGGCGCGCTTCAGCCCGCCCCGCGCTGACGTATCCAGCCGCGCTGGGGGTCGTAACCGCGCAAGGCCAGCGCAAAGCACACCAGTCCGCCGCCGACCAGCACCGCCAGACCCATCCCGTGCCACTGGCCGTGCAGGGCAAAGCGCATGGCCTCGACCGCGTGGGTGAATGGGTTGTAGCTGGCCAGCGTATGCAGCCACAAGGCGCCGGCCTCTTCCAGCTTCCACAGCGGGTACAGCGCGGGGCTGATGAAGAACATGGGAAAGATCACGAAATTCATCGTGCCGGCAAAGTTTTCCAGCTGGCGCACGTAGACCGACAGCACCAGTCCCAGGGCGGCCAGCATGGCCGCGGCGAGCACCATCACAGGTGCGGCCGCCAGCAGGTGCAGGGGCTCGAAGGTCACGCCAAAGGCCCAGGAGATGGCGAGGAACACCACAATCTGCAGCACCGACAGCGCCGTGCCAGCCAGCAGCTTGAAACCCAGCAGCCAGCCGCGGGCCAGCGGCGCGGTCAGCAGCAGGCGCATGATGCCCATTTCCCGGTCGTACACCAGCGACAGCGAGCTCTGCATGCCATTGAAGAGCGCGATCATGCCCAGCAGCCCAGGCACCATGTACACCTTGTATTCGATGTAGGTTTCGTAGGGCGGGATGATGGCCACCCCGAACACGTTGTGAAAGCCGGCCGCGAACACCACGAACCACAGCAGTGGCCGCACCAGCGCCGAGGCCAGCCGGGCCGGCTGCCGCAAGAACTTGTGCAGTTCCCGGCCGACCACGGCCCGCAAGGCGCGCCACAGGTGCAGGGTCAGGGGTGGATGCGCCATCGGGTTCAGGGCTTGGCTTTGCACGCGGTCTCCTTCTCGTCCACGCCCAGGGTATCGAGTACTTCGGTCGGATGGAGCACGCCGTCGAGTGGGGCGGTGCCCACCACGCCATCCACGTGGCTCAGGAACAATGGCTGGCGCAATTGGCCATCCCATGCCCGGTACGACAACCGCGGCCCTTTGGCCCCATCCACAAACACCTGGCCGCTGCGCAGCAAGCGGGCCTGCTCCACCGGGGTGGCCTTGGCGTGGTCGCGCAGCAGTGAGGCCACGGTCTTGACCGCCACCCAGGCGGCCCAGTCCTGTCCGGTCATGGGGCGTTCGGCCAGTTTCGCGAAGCGTCGGTTGACCTGCGGGCCACCGTTGCGCTCCCACTGTGGGTGCCAGGCCAGCGGCACCAGGCCGTTGGCTCCCACCACCGGCCGCGGCCACTGGGTCGCGTAGGGCAGGGTGCGGGCGAATTCGCCGTCGGCGTCCATCACCGCCACCACGTCGTGGTTGCGGTCGGTGGTCAGCAGGCGCGGGTTGGCCAGATCGCGTTCGCGCGGATCGCCCGACAGCTTGAACGGTTTGGTGGCGGTGACCTTGACGCCGTAGCGTTTGGCCGCCCGCTGCCAGGATTCGCCCAGCGCTGCGTCCTCGGCACTGGGGCCTTGCAGCACCAGCGCGTTGCGCCAGTTGCGCGCGGCCAGGTACTGCGCCAGCGCGTCCTGCAGCATGTGCTGGCTGGGGTGGGTGTGGAACAGTTGCGCCGCACAGCCGGTGCCCCGCAAGGCGTCTGCCGTGGCGCTGGCGTTGAACAGCACCGCGTTCGGGCCGGCCGCCTGGACGGCCTGGGTCACCAGGGGGGCGGGCAGGTCCAGCACCCAGTACGTCACCTTGTCGTTGCGCAACTGCTGCAGCAGGCGGGGCAGGTCGCTGGCGCCACGGGCCGTGGCCTCGCGCACCTGCAGCTGTTGCCCGGCGGCGCGCAGTCCCACCTCCGAGTCGTTGGCCCCCAGTTGCGCGGCGTGCAGCAGCGGCCCCCTCGGGTGGCCGGGGTAGCCACGTTCCAGCCGCCGTGGGTCGTGGCGCGGGTCGTCGTCCAGCGACACCACGGCCACCGTGTGGGTGGCGGCCGCGGCCCCGGCGAGCCATGCTGACAAGGCCAAGGCCACCCCCACGCGGCCGGCAATGGGCATTCCGGTCGCGCGGGCGCTCATTCCAGCACCAGCGGGGTGTGCGGCACGCGGCCTGCTGCCACGGTGCGGATCGCCTTGCCCTGGCGGGTGTCCACCAGCGTCATGTCGTCCGACAGGCCGTTGGTCACGTACAGCACGCTTTCGGCCTTGTTCAATGCCAGCCCCCAGGCGCGTTTGCCGGCGAGTACCGTGCGGCGAACCTGCTTGGTGGCCATGTCCACCTCGGCCACGTGGTTGGCTTTGCCCAGGCTCACCCAGGCCGTCTTGCCGTCGCGCGTCATCACAATGCCGACGGGTGTGATGTCGGCCTCGCGCAAGCCCTGGATCTTGAAGTCGATGGTCGCCTTCACCTGGTGGGTGGTGGTGTCGAGTACGCTGACGTTGGCACTGAGTTCGTTCGTCACCCAGAGCTCCTTACCATCAGGCGACATGGCAAAACGGCGAGGCCGGTTGCCGACCTTGATGTCCTTCACCACTTTCTTGGCGGCCACGTCCACCAGGTGCACGAGGTTCGCTTCCTCGGAGGTGACGTAGGCGAACTTGCCGTCCCGGGTCACCAGAATGCCTTCGGGCTCGCCACCGGTTTTCACCTCGAACAAGGGCTTTTTGGTCGCCAGGTCGTAAGCGGCCATCACGTTTTCGTCCTCGATGGACACGTAAGCCACCTTGCCGTCGGGGCTGAGGTCAAAAATCTCGGGACTGTCGCCCAATGGCACGGTGTCCACCATCTTGGCGCTGCTGCGGTCCACAACGCCGAGCTGGTTGCTGTCGCCGCACGACACGTAGAGCCTGGCCTTGTCAGGGCTGAACATCATGTGGCGTGGCCGTTTGCACACGTCGATGGACCCGGTCTGCTTGCCGTTGGCGTCGAACACAAAGACCTTGTGGTCCTTCTCGCTGGATACGTACACCGTCTGGGCGTGAGCAACGGCCCCGCTGCCCAGCAGCCCCGTGAGGACCGCGGCCAGGGCCAGTGGACGTAAAACGGAAGGACGGTGTGGTGTCGAACGCATTGTCGCTGTCTCCTGTCTGTTGGTACTGTTCACACGCGTGAGTGTCACACGCCTTGTCACCGCTAGCAAATACGATGCCGGATCAGTGGGCTCGAATTTTGCTTGTGGATGGGCCGTACACCGTGGGCCCGAAGTAGGTCTGTGGAACAGGAGACCGTGTTTGAAATCGCATTTCCCACAGCCTCGGGGCCGGCGTGCCTGCTTGCGAATGCTGGCCGCAGCGCTGGCAGGTGCCTGGCCGTTGTTGGCGCGCCCGGTACCGGCATGGCCCCGCCGGCCGATCCACCTCATCGTGCCCTGGCCCCCGGGCGGCGGCACCGACCTGACCTTGCGGGTGCTGGCCGAAGAAGCCTCGGTGGTGCTGGGGCAGCCGGTGGTGGTGCTCAATCGCCCAGGTGCGGC
>JAUWAE010000108.1 GCA_030602185.1 Comamonadaceae bacterium | reverse complement strand
GACCGCCGCCTGTTCGAGCGCCTGGGCCTCAAGCCCCAGGGCGAGCGCCCCGAGGTGAAGGACGCCGAGGCCACGGGCGCCCAGGCATGACGCTGGCCGAGGCTGTCGCGGCCCCGTCGATCGACGAGGCCTTCCTGGACGACCCGTACCCCGCCTACCAGGCATGGCGGGAAGAGGGCGCCATGTTGTGGAGCGATGACTTTTTTGGCGGCGCATGGCTGCTCACGCGCCACGCCGATGTGGAGGCCGCCTTGCGCGACCCGTCGCTGTCCGCCCAGCGCACGGGCGGCTGGGTCATGGCCGCCGCGCAGCAAGGCCGGACCGAACTGCGCCCCTTCCAGAGCCTGTTCGCGCGCGCCATGCTTTTCCTCGACGCGCCCGACCACGGCCGCCTGCGCCGGATCCTCATGCCCGCCTTCCGGCCCGAGGCCCTGGCCCAACTGCAAGCCTGGCTGGATGCAACGGTCGTTGAGCGCGTGTCTGCCCTGGACGGGTCGTTCGACTTCATGGCGCAGATCGCGCGGCCGCTGCCCGCGCGCGTCATCGGCCGCCTGATGGACGTGGACCCGGCGCTCGACACCGCCTTCATGCGCTGGTGCGACGACATCGCCGTGTTCATTGGTGCGGCGCAGCCCGAGCATGCCCAGCTGCTGCGCGCCCAGCGTAGCCTGCTGGAGATGATCGCCTACTTCGAGCGCGAACTGCTGCCCTGGCGCCGCCAGCACCTGGGCGACGACCTGGTGAGCCGCCTGCTGCAGGCCGAATCCGAGGGGCAGATCGAATCCAGCCTGGAGCTGTTAGCCCAATGCGCCATGCTGTTGTTTGCCGGTTACGAGACGACCCGCAACCTGCTGGGCAACGGCCTGCACGCCTTGCTCTCACACCCCGGCCAATGGCGCCTGCTGTGCCAGCAGCCGGAACTCGCCGGCAACGCCGTGCGTGAGCTGTTGCGCTTCGACAGCCCCGTGCAATGGACCGGTCGGCGTGCCACCCGCGCCATGACGCTGTGCGGCCAGCCCGTCCAGCGGGGCGACCTGATCCTGCCACTGATCGGCTCCGCCAACCGCGACCCTGCCCGCCACAGCGACCCTGACACCCTGCAAATTGACCGTGCCAACCCTGGCGCCTTGTCGTTCGGCAGCGGCGCGCACATCTGCATCGGCGCGGCGCTCACGCAAATGGAAGCACAAACCGTGCTGCGGGCACTGGCCGTGCATCAGCCGGGACTGGTCCTGGAGGGTACGCCGGTGCGCAACGGCAACCCGCTCTACCGGGGGCTGGCCGCCTTGCCGCTGCGGGGCGCCATCAGCGCCGCCGTCACTTGATTTGGCGCGATGCCCGGGCGCGCGCCAGCGCGGCTTCGATCAGTGCCCGTTTGCGGTCCAGCACTTCGGGTTCCGTGTGCTTGGAATGGGCGGGTAAGTCGGCCAGCTTCGCTTCGGCCTTCGCGATTTGCCGTGTCTGGTGCGCCTCGGCCTCCAGGGTCAACCGAGCCTGCCGTGCGCGGTAGCGCTCGCGGGCCGTGGCGGCTTGTTCGCTGGACCAGGCGGCCCAGCCGGTTCTTTCACCGCTGACCACTTCCATCCGGATGCAATCCACCGGGCAGACCGAGATGCACAGGTCGCAGCCGGTGCAGTAGCGTTCCACCACCGTGTGCATGCGTTTGTGGGTGCCGACGATGGCGTCGGTTGGGCAGGCCTTGATGCACAAGGTGCAACCGATGCACCAGTCCTCGTCGATGACGGCCACCGCCATGGGGGCCTCACCGCCGTAAGATGTGTCGAGTGGCGCCGCCGCCAAGCCGGTGATGGCCGCCAGCCGTGCCACGCCCTCCTGTCCACCGGGGGGGCACTGGTTGATGGCTGCCTCACCCGCGGCAATGGCTTCGGCGTATTGCCGGCAATCGGGGTAACCGCAGCGGGTGCACTGGGTCTGCGGCAGCGCGTCGTCGATGCGTGCCGCGAGGGCTGCGCGGCTCGCTGTGGTCATGCGCGTCGGGTCAGGCGGCCACCTTGCGGGTGGCTGCGCGCTTCGGGGCGGCCGGCGGGGCCTTCTGGTGCTCGGCGATGAAGTCGCGCACCACGGGGTACACCATTTCACGCCAGCGGCGGCCGCTGAAAATGCCGTAGTGGCCGGCGCCCTTCACTTCGTAGTGGCGCTGCTCGGGTGCCTCAATGCCGGTGCACAGCTCGTGCGCCGCCCGCGTCTGGCCGGAGCCCGAAATGTCGTCCAGTTCGCCCTCTACCGTCAGCAGCCCAGTGTTGCGGATATCCTGCGGGCGCACCAGCTCCTTGGCGCCTTGCTCGTTGCGCACCTCCCAAGTGCCATGGACCAGCTTGAACTCCTGGAACACGGTGTTGATCGTTTCCAGGTAGTAGTCCGCGTCCATGTCGAGCACGGCGTTGTATTCGTCGTAGAACTTGCGGTGGGCCTCGGCGCTTTCGTTGTCGCCCTTGATGAGGTCCGAAAAGTAGTCGTAGTGGCTGGTGGCGTGCCGGTCCGGGTTCATGGCGATGAAGCCGGCGTGCTGCAGAAAGCCGGGGTACACACGGCGTCCGGCACCCGGGAAGCTGGACGGGACGCGGTAGATGACGTTGTTCTCGAACCAGTCGAAGCTGCGCTGCACGGCCAGGTTGTTTACCGCCGTGGGCGACTTGCGGGCATCGATCGGGCCGCCCATCATCGTCATCGACAGCGGTGTGGTTTCGCCGCGGGAGGCCATGAGCGACACGGCCGCCAGCACCGGCACGGTGGGCTGGCACACACTCATCACGTGGCAGTTGCCGTACTGCTGCTGCAGGTAACGGATGAACTCCTGCACGTAGTTCACGTAGTCATCGAGGTGGAACTCGCCTTCGCTCAACGGCACCAGGCGGGCGTTCTTCCAGTCGGTGATGTAGACCTTGTGGTCCTTGAGCATCGTGCGCACCGTGTCACGCAACAAGGTGGCGTAGTGACCCGACAGCGGTGCCACGATCAGCACCACTGGCTGCTGCTTCAGCTGCTGCAGGGTGGCCGGGTCGTCGGCGTAGCGCTTGAAGCGGCGCAGTTCGCAGAAGGGCTTGTCGATCTCCACCCGCTCGTGGATGGCCACATGGGCGTCGCCAATGTCGATCTCGCGGATGTCGAACTCGGGCTTTTCGTAGTCCTTGCCCAGGCGGTGGATCAGGTCGTAGGCAGCCGCAATGCGTTGTGACAACGGGGTCTGTCCCAGCGGAGTCAAGGGGTTGGCGAAGAGCTTGGCCGTTACCTTGGCAAAGTCGGAAAAGGGCTCCATCAGGGAGCGCTGGGTTTCATAAATCTGGTACAGCATGAAATTCTCCGACTATGTTGCAGTGCAGCAATTTTACACCGAACGCTATTTTGCCCAACAGCCGGGGGTGGTGTGAAGCCCCCGGCCGTGTGGATCTGTCGCGTATCAGACGACGGCGGCAATCGCCTTGCAGACGTGGTCGATGTTCTTGCTGTTCAGTGCAGCCACGCACATGCGGCCGGTGTCGGTGCCGTACACGCCAAACTCGTTGCGCAGGCGCACCATCTGGTCCTTGGTCAGGCCGGAGTAGCTGAACATGCCGATCTGGGTGGTGATGAAGCCCATGTCCTGCTTGACGCCGGCGGCTTTCAGGCCATCGACCAGCGCCTGGCGCATGGCCTTGATGCGCACGCGCATTTCGCCCAGTTCCTTTTCCCACAGGGCGCGCAGCTCGGGGTTGTTCAGCACGGCGGCAACCACCGCGCCGCCATGGGTGGGCGGGTTGGAGTAGTTGGTGCGGATGACGATCTTGAGCTGGCTCAGCACGCGGTCGGCTTCTTCCTTGCTGTCGCACAGCACGCTCAGGGCGCCTACGCGCTCGCCGTACAGGCTGAAGCTCTTGGAGAAGCTGGTGGACACGAAGAAAGTGAGGCCAGCGGCCACGAACTTCTGGATCACCGCGCCGTCTTCGGCGATGCCGTGGCCGAAGCCCTGGTAGGCCATGTCCAGGAACGCCGTCAGGCCCTTGGCTTTGACGATGGCCACCACCTGGTCCCACTGCTCGGGCGTGATGTCGTAGCCCGTGGGGTTGTGGCAGCAGGCGTGCAGCACCACGATGGTGCCGGCTTCGGCCGCGTTCAGGCTGGCCAGCATGCCCTCGAAATTCACGCCACGCTTGGCGGCGTCGTAGTAGGCGTAGGTGTCCACCGTGAAGCCGGCGTTGGTGAACAGGGCGCGGTGGTTTTCCCAGCTCGGATCGGAAATCAGCACCTTGGCATTGGGGGTGAGCTTCTTCAGGAAGTCGGCGCCAATCTTCAGGCCGCCGGTACCGCCAATGGCCTGCACCGTGGCCACGCGGCCGCTCTTCACCGGTTCGCTGTCGGCGCCAAACACCAGGCCCTTGACCGCGCTGTCGTAGGCGGCAATGCCGTCGATGGGCAGGTAGCCGCGCGCGGCGGGCTTGTCCATCATGGCCTTTTCGGCCTGCTGTACGCACTGCAGCAGGGGCAGTTTGCCGTTGTCGTCGTAGTACACGCCCACGCCCAGGTTGACCTTGTTGGGGTTGGTGTCAGCAGCAAACTGCTCATTCAGACCCAGGATGGGGTCGCGGGGGGCCATTTCGACGGCGGTGAACAGAGACATGGTGTCAAGTACCTGTGAGTGGGAAACGGAAAGGGTCATTGCGCCAGCGAGCTGCAGGCGAAAACCCTTCATTTTACCCCGTGAAAGGGGTGCACCTGGTGGCCCCTGTTCGCCACGGGAGCCCGTAAACTGGCACGTTTTGCACAGCGCCAGCGGAGCCACTCGTGAACCCAGAACCCCAAGGCCAGTTCGTCACCTTCCCCGGCTCGCCGTTCGAGTTGTTTCAGCCTTTTCCCCCCGCCGGCGACCAGCCCACGGCGATCGCGCAGCTGGTGGAAGGCATTGAACATGGCGAAGTGTTCCAGACCCTGCTGGGGGTGACCGGTTCGGGCAAAACCTTCACCATGGCCAACGTGATTGCCCGGCTGGGCCGCCCGGCCATCATCTTTGCGCCGAACAAGACGCTGGCGGCACAGCTGTACAGCGAGTTCCGCGAGTTCTTCCCCAAGAACGCGGTGGAATACTTCGTCAGCTACTACGATTACTACCAGCCCGAGGCCTACGTGCCGCAGCGCGACCTGTTCATCGAGAAGGACAGCGCCATCAACGAGCACATCGAGCAGATGCGCCTGAGCTGCACCAAGAGCCTGCTGGAGCGGCGCGACGTGGTCATCGTGGCCACGGTGTCGGCCATCTACGGCATTGGCAAGCCCGAGAGCTACCACCAGATGATCATGACCTTGCGCGTGGGCGACAAGGCGGGCCAGCGCGACGTGATCGCGCAACTGGTGCGCATGCAGTACCAGCGCAACGAGCAGGACTTTTCACGTGGCAAGTTCCGTGTGCGTGGCGACACCATCGACGTGTTCCCGGCCGAACACTCCGAGCTGGCCATCCGCATCGAGCTGTTTGACGACGAGGTGGAAACGCTGCAGCTGTTCGACCCGCTCACCGGGCGCATCAAGCAGAAGATCCCGCGCTTCACCGTGTACCCCAGCAGCCACTACGTGACGCCGCGTGAGCAGGTGCTCAACGCAGTGGAAAGCATCAAGATCGAGCTGGCCGACCGGCTGAAGGAACTGGTGGGCATGGGCAAGCTGGTGGAGGCGCAGCGGCTGGAGCAGCGCACCCGGTTCGACCTCGAGATGCTCAGCGAGGTGGGCCACTGCAAAGGCATTGAGAACTACACCCGCCACCTGAGCGGTGCGGCCCCCGGAGAGCCCCCCAGCACGCTGACCGACTATTTGCCCAAAGACGCGCTGATGTTTCTGGACGAGAGCCACGTGATGATTGGCCAGCTGGGCGGCATGTACAACGGCGACCGCGCCCGCAAGACCACGCTGGTGGAGTACGGCTTTCGCCTGCCCAGCGCGCTGGACAACCGGCCGCTCAAGTTCGAGGAGTTCGAGCAGCGCATGCGGCAGTGCATTTTCGTGTCGGCCACCCCGGCGGACTACGAAAAACAGCACTCCGGTCAGATCGTGGAGCAGGTGGTGCGCCCCACCGGCCTGGTGGACCCGGTGGTGGAGGTGCGCCCCGCCACTCACCAGGTGGACGACGTGCTGCAGGAAATCCGCCTGCGGGTGGAAAAGGAAGAGCGGGTGCTGATCACCACGCTCACCAAGCGCATGGCCGAGCAGCTGACCGACTACCTGACCGATAACGGGGTCAAGGTGCGCTATCTCCATTCCGACGTGGACACGGTGGAGCGGGTGGAGATCATCCGCGACCTGCGCCTGGGCACATTCGACGTGCTGGTGGGCATCAACCTGCTGCGCGAAGGGCTGGACATTCCCGAGGTGTCGCTCGTGGCCATTCTGGACGCCGACAAGGAGGGCTTTCTGCGCGCCGAACGCAGCCTGATCCAGACCATCGGCCGCGCGGCGCGCAACCTCAACGGCCGCGCCATCCTCTACGCCGACCGCATCACCGATTCGATGAAAAAGGCCATCGACGAAACCGAACGCCGCCGCGCCAAGCAGATGGCCTTTAACGAGGCCCATGGCATCACGCCCAAGGGCGTGGTCAAGCGCATCAAGGACCTCATCGACGGCGTGTACAGCGAAAAAGCCGGCGAGGAGGCCAAGAAGCTGGCCCAGGCCCAGCAGCACCTGGCCGAGATCCAGGACATGAGCGAGAAAGACCTGGCCAAGGAAATCAAGCGCCTGGAGAAACAGATGCTGGAGCACGCCCGCAACCTGGAGTTCGAGCAGGCCGCCCGGGTGCGCGACCAGCTGGCCCGGCTCAAAGACAAGGTGCTGGGCGCCCATGGCGGCGACAACGTGATCCCGCTGCGGCCCGCGGCTTGAGGCGATCCACCTACCCTGTTTCGGGGAGGCGCCACCTCTTGGTCTTCACCGACAATCTGCACATGCTCGACATCGCTCGTATCTACCTGATCGAAGACGACCGCACCATCCTTCACTTTCTGGAAGAAACGTTGAAGCTGCGACCGCACTGGAGGTTGGTGGGCCACTCGGACACCTTCGCCCACGCCCGGGTGATGGCGCCGCTCAGCAACGCCGATGTGTTTCTGGTCGATCTGGGCCTGCCCGACGGCCGGGGTGAAGACATGCTGCGCACGCTTGCGGTGACCAAGCCCGACGCGGAGCTGCTGGTGTTCACGGTTTTTGGCGACGAGTCCCGCCTGATCCATGCCTTGCAGTGCGGTGCCACCGGTTACGTGCTCAAGGGGTGCAGCAGCCAGGAACTGGTGGATGCCATCGAGCAGATCCGCGAGGGTGGGGCGCCCATTTCGCCGCTGCTGGCGCGCATGCTGCTCAAACAGTTCCGGGCGCCCGATCCCTTTGGCGCCCCGGACGCCTCTGGTTCGCCGGTCGAGTGGCCGGAACTCTCGGACCGTGAAAGTGAGGTGCTCAAGCTGGTGGCGCAGGGCTATGTGAACAAAGAGATTGCCATCCGTTTGGGCATAGGCCCGGCCACGGTCAGCACGCACATCAAAAACCTGTACAAGAAACTGTCTGTGCACACCCGGGTGCAGGTGGTGCGGGTGGCGCAGGAGCGGGGGCTGATCTGATGCGGCGGCGCTCGGGTGGCGTGGCCAGGCGGCTGAAAGGCCGTGCCGTGCCTCACTACGTCTGGGTGGGGGCGCTGCTCGTCGGGTTGATGTTGGTGTTGCACTGGGTGTCGCGCCCGACGGCCGAGCCGGGCTTGGTGAAGGTGACCACCACCAACGCCCTGGTGCCCGATCTGGTTGGCGCGGTGGTCAAGCAAGTGACTTTGCCGCACGTGCTTGACGACGAGGACAGCCGCTGGCAGAAGCGTGTGGATTACGACCTGCCGTGGCCGGATGCGTTGTCCTACGCCGACCGGGCGGAGGCCCGGCTTGGCCTCCTTCTGCCCCGTGTCGGTACCCGGTTCCGCGTCCTGCTCAATGGCCACGAGGTCGCCCAGGTGGGTTGGTACGCCGAAGCCAATCGCACCATCAACACCGCCTGGTTTCCCTACCTTGTGAACCTTCCTGCGGGATTGCTGGCCGAACGGCCCGAATACAACCGCCTGCAGGTACAAGTCCAGGGCCAATTGCTGGAGCGCAGTGGGCTTTGGCCGCTGCAGATCGGCGATTACGACCGGCTGTTTGTGCGCCACCGGTTGCTGGACCTGTGGCAGGTGATGGGCACCTGGATGATGACGGTCATTGCCTTGCTGATGGGGGTGATGTCATTGATGCTGTGGGCTGCCCTCCGAGAGCGCCTGTTCCTGCTCATGGCGGCTGCATCGTTTGCCCACATGGTCCGGCTCTGGCTGTCGGTGGTGCTCGAGCCACCCATGTCGTTCGAGCTGTACTTCTTTCTGCACCGCGCTTCGTTCACACTCTACGTGGGCTTCTTCTGCCTGCTCATGGAGGAGCTGTTCGGCTTGCGGGTGCTCATCATCCGCTGGCTGTCCTACTTCCTGCTGGTCGTCGGGCCGCTGTGGATGGTGTGGATCCTGTACACGCAGCTGTACGATTTTTACCGCGTCTGGGCGGGGTTGTTGGCCTTGGTGGCAGCAACCAGC
>JAUWAE010000080.1 GCA_030602185.1 Comamonadaceae bacterium | reverse complement strand
CGGCGACCGCTCCGCCCACGGCCCCCAGGATGCGCGCGGCGGTGCGGCCATCGCCTTTGCCGATCTGGTTGCCCAGCACCGCACCGGCCACGCCCCCGGCGATGGCGCCGGTGTAGCCGGGCTCGCCCGCCACCTCCACCGTTTGCACCGACTGCACCACGCCGCAGGTGTCGCAGCTCTGGCGTGCGGCCAGCGTGGGTTGCAGGGCCGCAGCCCCCAGGGCTTTTTCCAGCTTCACGGATTTGCTGCCGCTGTTGAGGGTGGCGGTGGCCAGGCTGCGCTCGCTCAGGCGGTCGCGGCTGCGCACGGTGTACTGGGTGCTGTAGTCGCCCGGCTGGGTTTCGTTCAGGGTGAGGCGGGCGTCGCTGCCGGCCAGCGTGAGTACCACCTGTGCCCCGGGCGTGCCCCGGACTTGGAAGGTGATCTCGTGCCCGCCGGTGTAGCCGCTGGCCTGGGTGCCGAAGTAGTCGATCACGGCCGGGGGCGCGGCGGCCGCCACCGCCGCCTGGTGGGCGCTGGGGGTGAGCAGGGTCTGGCCCAGCACCGCTTGCGCCTGCTGGCCGCCCAGCGCCAGGGTGGCCCGTGCGGCGCTCTGGTGGCCGATCTGGTCGCGCAGGCTGATGGTGTGCTGGCCCTCGTACTGCCCCGCGCGGGTTTCGCGCAACGCGATGGGGGCCGCAGTGCCTTCCAGCGTCACCGTCGCGACCGCGGCGGCGGTGCCGTTGAGCTGGAACACCAGCTCGGTGCCGGGTGCCAGCTGTGTCACCTGTTGCACGGTGAAGGTCTTGATGCTGGGCGCCGTCTGGGCCCAGGCCAGGTGGCCGATCACGGCCGTGGCTGCCGCCACCAGCAGGTGGCGCAAAGTGAGGTGGAGTTTCATGGGGTGTCCTTGTCTGTCGGCCTGCAGGCCCATCCTGGGCCGAACATAGCATTGCCCGAGGCCGCACTCAAGCCGGCGGGCCGTGCCGGGGTGACTTGGTTACCGCTGTTACATCTGGCCACAGCTGGCGTCAGCGCCGCTCGCCCAGCGCGGCCAGCGTGTCCATCGCCAGGCAGAGGTCGGCCCAGGCCTTGGCCTTGTCGGCCGGATTGCGCAGCAGGTAGGCCGGGTGGTAGGTCACCACCACCGGCAGGTCCAGGCCGCCGAGCTGCACCCGGTGCACCTGCCCGCGCAGCTTGCCCAGGGGCATCTGGGCGACGGCGGCCGGATCGAAACGGCCACCCTGCCCCAGCACCGTGTGGGCGGCAAAGCGGCCCATGGCCAGCACGATGCGGGGCCGCAGCAGCTGCACCTGCCGCAGCAGGAGGGGGGTGCACTGCTCGATTTCCACCGGGCTGGGGTTGCGGTTCTGCGGCGGGCGGCACTTGATGACGTTGGCGATGTAGACGCGTTGCTGCCGCGTCAACGCCATGGCCGCCAGCATGCGGTCGAGCAGCTGGCCGGCACGGCCCACGAACGGCAGGCCTTGGCGGTCTTCCTCCTCGCCCGGGGCTTCACCGACGATCAGCCAGTCGGGCGACGGGTCGCCCATGCCGGGCACGGCGTGCTGGCGCCGTTGGGCCAGCTCGCAGCGGCTGCAGGTGGCGATTGCCGCTTCGAGGGTGGCGAGGTCACTGGCCGGAGCCGGTTCGGGGTGGATGGGCACCACCGTGGCGGGGGCCGCGGGCCGTGCGGGTACTGGGGCCGGTGCGGCCACGCTAGGCGCCGGTGCGGTGGCGGTTGGGGCCACGGTTGGGGCCACGGTGGGCGCCACGGGCGGCGTGCCCCGGGCCGGCGGGGCCGTGGGACGGGCGGGGGCCGCAGCGCGCGCCGAGGCCGCTGCGGCCTCGGGCGCCGTGCGCTCGGGTGGGGGCGGTTGCCACCAGACGTTGACCCCCATTTCGGCCAGCATGGCGCACTGCCGCGCATCCAGCTGCGGGCGGTGGGGCGAGTCGGGCCAGGGCGTGTCGGGGCTCATGCGTGGCAAGGGTCCTGGAACCGCAGGGCGGTGGCAGCGGCGGTTGGGTCGGCACCTGGGCTGATCGGCCGTTGCATGACGAGAGCGTCTTCGCGTCGGCTGCCGATGTCGGGATAGTACCCCTTGCGCCGCCCCACGGTCGCGAAGCCGAGTCGGTCGTACAGGGCCCGCGCCGGGGCGTTCGATTCCCGCACTTCCAGCCAGAGGGACTGCGCCTGGCGCCGACAGGCCCAGTCCAGCAGGGCCTGCATCAGTCGCTGGGCATGGCCTTGGCGGCGGTGTGCCGGCGCGGTGGTGAGGTTGAGCAGGTGCACTTCGTCCACCACGGGCATGGCCACCAGGTAGCCGAGCAGCCAGCGCCCGTCGGGCCAGGTGGGGGCATGTGCCCAATCGGGCGGGTCACTGGGGTGGGGTGTGGCCAGCAGCGCCTGGGCCAGGTGCCCACTGGCCAGCGAATCGTGGAAGTGCCGCAGGCTCCAGGGGTAGGCGTAGGCGGTCTTTTCGACCTCGGCCACCAGGGGCAGCGTGTCGGGCGTGAGCGGCGCCAAGGCGAGCCGCTCCGGTGGGTAGGCGATGCGGTTCATGGCGCCGAATGTGCAGCCGTGTGTGGGGCCGCCGCGGCCTTGAGCCGTGCCCGCTCTTCGGTGGTCTGGGCCACTTTGTCGCGCACGTACAGGGGCTGTGCGTCGGCAGCGGCCACGTCGCCGCCCTGCTGCCACGCCGTGGCGGCCAGCACGAGCAGCGCGATGGCGGTGGGCCAGGCTTCGATCTGCGGCACGGCCTGCCACGCCGCGGGCAGGCGCGTGCCATAGGTGCCCAGGGCGTTGCCGGCGAGCAGCACCGGGGCGGGCCCATGGTCCTGCGCGGGCCAGCCGACCCGGGTGCTCAACTGGTCGGGGGCACAGAGTGCGGCCGGGGCTGTCAGGCGCAGGGCGCCCTGCACCACGGCCGCTTCGGCCACGTAGAGTTCGTCCATGCGCGCGTCCAGCACCGCCACCAGCGGGCGTTCGGGCGTGGGCGCCTGGGCGGCCTGTGGCAGGGCGGCTTGCGCCACCGCCAGCAGCGTGGGGATGGGCAGCACCGGCACCCCGCCCGGGCGGGCGGCCACGGCCAGACCCTGTACCACCGAGCAGGCGGTGCGCAGCCCAGTGAACGAACCGGGCCCCTGGCCAAAGGCGATGGCGTCCAGCCCGGCCAGCGTCCAGCCCAGCTCGCCCAACAGGCCCAGCAGCCGAGGCAGCAGCTCGGCCGACGCCTGGGCGCCGCCCGGCCCGCTGTACACGGCCAGTGGCACGCCACCGGCTGGCCCCAGGGCCAGGCTCAGGCGGTCGGTGCTGGTGTCCAGGGCCAGTACCTTCTGGGGCAGGGAAGCGGGGGTGTGGTTCATCGTGCAGGCGTGATCGTAGCGCCCCGGGCGGGGGGTATGGCCGGCCCGCGCACGCCAAACACGATGCCCAGGGTGACCAGGGCCAGGCCCAGCACCAGGTGGAGGTGCATTGGCTCGCCCAGGAACAGCACCGCACCCAGGGCCGACAGCCCGGGCACCAGCGAGGTGATCATGGTCGATCGCACCGGCCCGAAGTGCCGCACCATCTGGGTGAAGGTGATGCCCGAGATCACCACCGAGCCGATGCCCTGGAAGCCGGCCTGGAACAGCAGCTCCTGCCAGGGGGCTTCGGCCAAGCGGCTGACCACCACGCCGGTGGCCGCCAACAGCGCGTAGGCCGGCACGAAGGTCAGCAGCGCGAACACCGAAATCGCCACGGTGGCCTCTACCGCGGGCAGGGCGTGCCGGCGCGCCAGCACCGAGTAATTGGCCCAGGTGAAGCCGGCCAGCAGGAACAGCAGGTCGCCCTTCCAGACGTCGCCGCCGTCGAAGGCGCGCCACAGGCTGGCACCGCCCACCAGCAGCCCACCGGCCACGATCAGCCCCAGGCCGATGCCCCGCGTGCGCGTGATGCGGTCGCGCAGCACCCACGCCGCCAGCAGGGTGGTCCACAACGGCAGGCTGCCCGGCATCAGCACCGAAGCGTGCGAGGCGGGCGCGTAGTAGAAGCCGCTGTACGCGATGCAGGCGTACAGCACGCCACCCACGAGGCCGACGGTGGCGGTCAGCCGCGCGCCCAGGGGCGACAGGCCCAGCCAGTGGGCGGCCTGGGGGTTGTCGCGCCGCCGCTTGCGCACCAGCCACCAGCCCCAGGGCAGCAGCACCACGCCCGCCCCCACGAAACGCATGAAGGCGATGTCGAACGAGTTGAGCGTGTGGTGGGCGGTGGCACGTGCGATGACGATGAACGAGGTCCAGATCAGCACGGTCACCACCGCGGCCAGCCCGCCCACGAGGGCGGGGCTGAAACGGGTGGGGCGGTCGGGCATGGGGGGATTATCGGGCGCCTGGATAATCCCTGGCATGGGAGCACACACTTCTTGGCACAGGGTGCGCGCGCGGGTGGCGGGCGTGGGGCGGCTGTTGCTAGCCGGGTGGGCGGTGTGGGCCGGCGCAGTACTGGCCCAGGTGCCGACGGCCGCCTGGCCCCCCGGCGTGCGCACGGCCCTGCAGCAAGCCCAGCTGCCGGCCGAGACACTCGCGGTGGTGGTGGCCGACGCAGCGCCCGGTGGGCGGGTGTGGTGGCAGCACCGCGCCCGCGAGCCGGTCAACCCGGCTTCGACCCTGAAGCTGGTCACCACCTACGCCGCGCTCGACCTGCTCGGGCCGGCCCACGTCTGGCGCACCACCGTCTTCACCGATGCCCCGGTGCGCGACGGTGTGCTGCAAGGCCACCTGTACCTGCGCGGCGAGGGCGACCCCAAGCTGGTGACCGAAAAGCTCTGGTGGCTGTTGCGCCGGGTGCAGGGCCTTGGCATTGAGCGCATCGCCGGCGACATCGTGCTCGACCGGTCCGCCTTCGACGTCCCGGCGATCGATCCCGCCGCCTTCGACGGCGAGCCGCTGCGGCCCTACAACGCCACGCCCGACGCCTGGCTGGTCAACTTCAAATCCCAGCAGTTCCACTTCGTGCCCGACGTGGCGGCGGGCGTGGCCCGCGTGTCGATGGAGCCGCCGTTGGCCGGGCTGGTGCTGCCGGCTGCGGTGCCCCTCTCCCATGGGCCCTGCAACGACTGGCGTGCCAGCCTGCGGGCCGATTTTTCGCAGGCCCTGGCGCCGCGCTTCGCCGGCAGCTACCCGAGCGCCTGCGGCGAACGCACCTGGCCACTGGCCCACCCCGAACCCGAGCGGTTTGCCGAACGCGCCGTGGCCGGGGTGTGGGCGGCGGTGGGGGGGCGCCTGGACGGCCGGGTGCGCGACGGTGTGGTGCCGCCCCAGGCCATGCCTCGGGTGACGCTGGAGTCGCCGCCGTTGGCCGAGGTGGTGCGTGACGTCAATAAGTTCAGCAACAACGTGATGGCCCAGCACGTGCTGCTGGCGCTGGGGCAGGCCCCTGGGGGGGCGACCAGTTTCGAGGCCTCGCGCCAGGTGCTGGCGCAGTGGTGGTTGGCCCGCATCGGGGCCGATGTGCCGCTGCCGGTGGTGGACAACGGCGCTGGCCTGAGCCGCGACGCCCGCGTGACGGCCGAGGCGCTGGCGCGGCTCCTGCAGGTGGCCTACGCCTCGCCCATGATGCCGGAGCTGATGGCGTCGCTGCCCGCGAGTGGGCTGGATGGCACCCTGCGCCGCAGCCCCATGGGGGCGGGGCTGGCGCACCTCAAAACCGGCAGCCTGCGCGATGTGCAGGCGCTGGCCGGCTACGTGCATGGCCCGGGCGGGCAGCGGCGGGTGCTGGTCGCCATCGTCAACCACCCCAATGCGCGGGCGGCACGCCCCGCGCTGGACGCGCTGGTGCAGTGGGCCGCGGGCCTGTGAGCCGGGCGGCCCGGTCCGGTCAGACCCAGCGGCGCATCACCCGCTGCAGGCTGGGGGCCAGGTCGGCGCGGGCCATCGCCAGGTCCACCGTCGCTTCCAGAAAACCTTCCTTGCTGCCGCAGTCGTAGCGCGTGCCGGCGTAGCGGAACGCACAGACCTTCTGGCTCGCCATGAGCCCAGCAATGCCGTCGGTGAGCTGGATTTCGCCGCCCACGCCGCGCGGTTGGGCGCGGATCTGGTCGAACACCTCGGGCGTGAGCACGTAGCGCCCCGCGACCCCCCAGTTGGAGGGTGCCACTTCCGGTGCCGGTTTCTCGACAAATTCACGCACCTCCATCAGGTCGTCGCGCACGAAGTCGCCGGCCACGATGCCGTAGCGCCGGGTGTGTTCCGGCGGCACTTCCTGCACCGCCACGATGGAGCTGCCGCGCTCGGCAAACAGGGCCGTCATCTGCGCCATCACCGGTGGGGTGCCCACCATCAGGTCGTCGGCCAGCAGCACGGCGAAGGGCTCGCCGGCCACCAGCGGCTCGGCGCACAGCACCGCGTGGCCCAGGCCCAGCGCACGCGCTTGCCGCACCGCAATGCACACCATGTCGTCGGGCTTGACCGAGCGCACCACTTCCAGCAGCGCCTGCTTGCCGGCGTCTTCCAGTTCGCGCTCCAGCTCGTAGGCCATGTCGAAGTGGTCGTCGATGGCGCGCTTGTGCCGGCCGGTGACGAAGATCATCTCGCGGATGCCGGCGGCGTAGGCCTCCTCCACGGCGTACTGGATCAGTGGCTTGTCCACCACCGGCAGCATCTCTTTGGGCATGGCTTTGGTGGCGGGCAGGAAGCGGGTGCCCATGCCGGCCACGGGGAACACGGCTTTGCGAACGGGGGGGAAGGTCATGTGAGGCAGGGGGTCAGGGTTCGATTTCGATGCGGCCCGGGCCGTTGGCCACGGTGGCTTCCAGCGCCCGCTGGGCGGCCACCACCAGGTTGGCGGTCAGGTCGTGCAGGGGGGCGGTGGTGCTGGGCGCGCGGCCGTGCACCCCGATGCTGATGGTCGGGCCGCCGCCGTCCCTGGGCGCGAGTTCGTGCAGGTCTTCGGCCAGCACCAGGGCGCTGGCCACGTCGGCATCGGGCAGTACCGCCAGGAACTGTCCGCGCGCCCAATGGCCCAGCACCTCGTGGGTGCGCATGCGCGCCGCCAGGCGTTGCGCCACGGCGAGCTCCAGCCGGCCCGTGTCGGGCGCGTCCGGGGCATGGCGCCCGAAACCGTCGATCTCGATGAACAGCACCGTGACGGGGTGCTGCAGGCGGTCGGCCAGCGAGAGCGCCCGCGCCAGGGCGTCCAGCGTCGCTGCCCGGCTCAGCAAGCCGGTCAGCGGGTCGTGCAGCAACTCGGCTGCCGCTGGGGCGGGAGTGGCGGGGGCGGGCATGGCGTTATTGTCACACGCGTCGCGCGGGGCCACCCCCACGGCAGGGCGGCGATCAGCGCGCCGTCACCGCCGGCAGCCAGGTCGACAGGGCGGGCACCGCAGCGATCAGCACCATCGCCGCCATCACGGCCAGCAGGAAGGGGATGGTGGCCTTGAACAACGGGCCCATGCGCAGGTCGGCCTGCACCATCGCGATGTACAGGCCCGGCCCCACCGGCGGCGTCACCAGCCCGATCACCGTGGCCACGGTGCACACCACGCCAAAGTGGATCGGGTCGATGCCCAGCTGCGTCACCACCGGCATGAGCAGCGGCACCACCACGATCAGCACGCTGATGCTCTCCAGGAACATGCCCAGCAGCACCATCATGCCGATGACGAGCAGCAGGAACACGAAGGGCGAGCTGGTCAGCCCCGCCATGTACTCCACCACCAGGTCGGGCACGCCCTGGAAGGCCAGCACCCAGCTCAGCACCGAGGCGGCGGCGATCAGACCGGTGATGGTGGCGGTGTTGACCGCCACGCCCAGCAGGATGGGGCCGAGGTCCTTGATGCGGAGCTCGCGGTACACAAAGCCCAGCACCAGCGACAGGATCGAGGCCACGGCGCCCGATTCGGTCGGCGTCATCACGCCCATCATGATGCCGGCGATCACCACCAGCGGGATCACGGCGGGCACCAGCCCTTCGAACAGTACCTTGAGAGTGCCCTTGCGGTGCTCTGAGCGGCCAGCCGGCAGGCCCGGGCCCAGCACCCCGTAGAGAAAGATCACCAGCGCCAGCGCCGCCACGATCAGCAGGCCCGGCACGATACCGGCGATGAACAGCGGCGCGATCGGCTGCACCGCCACCACGCCGTAGATGATCATCAGCATGGACGGCGGGATGATGGGGCCGAGCAGGCCGGCCGACACCGTGACGGCGCCCGAGAACTCGCGCTTGTAGCCCATGCGCTCCATGGCCGGGATCATGACCTTGCTCATGACGCCAATCTGCGCCACCGCCGAGCCGAGGATGGACGCGGCCATGGCGTTGGTGAACAGGTTGGCATAGGCGAGCCCGCCGCGGAAGCCGCCCACCAGCACCTCGGCCACGGCGATGAGCCGTTGCGTCAGGCCGGCTCGGTTCATGATCTCGCCCACCAGCAGGAACAGCGGGATGGCCAGCAGCGAGTTGATCTCCAGTGCGCCGTAGAACTGGATGGGGATGGACTCGAACAGCACCGCCAGGTCGTTGGTGGCCATGAAGGCGATGGCCCCGGCCAGGATGGTGCCGACGATGGGCAGGCCCGCGAACAGCAGGCCGAAGAAGACGATCAGCGTGATCATGCAGCGGCTCCTTTCGCGGGGGCATCGACCGGCCACAGCGCGGCGCGCAGGTGGCGCAGCACCGCGGCGAACTGGTGGAAGGCCAGGGTGGCCATGGCCAGAGGCAGCGCGCTGTAGTTGTACCAGCGCGGCAGCTGGGTGGTGGCGCCCAGTTCCAGGCGCGACTCGGGCAGGTTCACCCAGTCCCAGCCCAGCTGGGCCATGAACACCCCCAGCGCCAGGAACAGGCTGCCCAGCAGTGCCAGCAACAGGTGGCGGGCGCGCGGGCCGAGGGCGCGCGGCAGGAAATCGATGCTGACGAGCTGGCCGCTGTGCGTCAGCAGCGAGAGGCCGAACAGCGTGACGAACACCAGCAGCTGGGCGGCGATTTCCTCGGCCCAGAAGATGGGATGGCTGAAGAAGTAGCGCCGGATCACCTGCGCCATCATGATGCCGGCGATGCCTGCGGTCAGCAACACCACCAGGGCTTTTTCGAGCTTGGCCAGCCAGTCGTCGAGGGTCTGAATCAGGGCGTACATGCCGTGCCTTTCAGAAAATGCACAAAAGCAGACAGGGCCCTCGACGGGCGCTGTCTGCCGGGAAGTGAGCCCCGTGGCGCGGCCCGAAGCCGCGCCCGGGCATCACAGGTCCTTGGCCTGCTTGTAGAAGTCGGCGATCAGCGGGTTCTTGGCGGCGTACTGGTCGCGCACCCTGGCACCCACGGCCTGGAAGGACTTGAGGTCGGCGGCCACCACCTTGGCGCCGTCGGCCTTGGCCTTGGCGAGGTTGTCCACGTCGGCCTCGATGGCGGCCTTGTAGCCCCACTGCTCGGCCTCGGCCACCACCTTGGCGATCATGTCGCGCTCGGCTTGGCTGCGGCTGTCCCACCACTTCTTGGACACCACGATCGCGGCCGGGAAGGCCATGTGGTTGGTCAGCGTCAGGTTGGGGGCCTGCTGGTGGAACTTCAGGCCCACCAGGGCGTCCAGGTCCACATCCACCGCGTCAAGCAGTTTGGTGGTGAGCGACGGCGCCACTTCCGACAGCGGCATGGCGGTGGGGGCGGCGCCGTTGGCGTTCCACCAGTCGTTGTAGATGGGGCTGGGGAAGGAGCGGATCTTCTTGCCGCTCAGGTCTTTGGCGTTGGCCACCGGCTGCAGCGACAGCACGTGGCGCATGCCGGCGAAGGCCCAGCCCAGGCCCACCATGCCGTGCGGCTCCAGGCGCTTGAGCATTTCCTTGGCAGCGGGTGTCTGGGTGGCGCGGGTGGCGTGGGCCACATCCTTGAACACGTAGGGCAGCGACCAGGCCAGGAAGGCTTCCTCGCGGTTGGACAGGCCCCCCACGGTCAGCACGCCCATGTGCATGGCGCCCGAGCGCAGCAGAGTGATCATCTGGGCTTCGTTGCCCAGCTTGGACAGCGGGCTGACCTCGACCTTGAGCTTGCCGCCCGAGGATTTTTGCAAGTCAGCGTTGATTTTTTCGGACACCTGGTGCCACACGTGGGTGGGCGGGGTGACGTGGCCGAGTTTCAGGGTCTGGGCCTGCGCGGTCAGCGCGGTGGCGGCGAACGCCAGGCCGGTGGCCAGGGTGCGCAGTGTGGGGAATCGGATCATGACGGTTTCCTTGAGCAAAAGAAACGGCCCGCAGCCCCAGGGTTTGGGGATGCGGGCCGCAGGGGGTCAGGCGGCGTCGGGCTGTTTCCCGGGCGCCGCGTCGGCAAAGGCGGGCAGGGCCATGCAAGCCGCCTCCACCTGCTGGATCAGTGGCCAGCGGTTCAGGTCCACCTGGAAGCGGCGGGCGCTTTCCACCTGGGGCACCAGGTAGCAGTCGGCCAGCGTGGGCGTGTCGCCGAAGCTGTAACGGCCACGCTTGGGATCGGCGGCCAGCAATGCTTCGTAGGCATCGAAACCCGCGCCGATCCAGGTGCCGCACCAGGCGTTGATGGCGGCCTCGTCGGCACCAAATTGCTTGCGCAGGT
>JAUWAE010000019.1 GCA_030602185.1 Comamonadaceae bacterium | reverse complement strand
ATCGCCACCACCACCTCCTGGGTGCGCGATTCCCCCGGCTGCGGCGTGAGCGACACGCGGATCGTGTCGCCGATGCCTTGCTGCAGCAGCACCGCAAGCGCCGCCGCCGACGCCACCGTGCCCTTGGTGCCCATTCCCGCTTCGGTCAGGCCCAGGTGCAGCGGGTAATCGCAGCGGCGGTGCAGCTCCTGGTACACCGCGATGAGGTCCTGCACGCCGCTGACCTTGCACGACAGCACGATGTCCTCGGGCTTCATGCCGATCTGCTCGGCCTGTGCCGCCGACTGCAAGGCCGAGGTGATCAGCGCCTCGTACATCACCTGTTTGGCATCCCAGGGCTGGGCGCGGCGGGCGTTCTCGTCCATCATGGACGCCAGCAGGTCCTGGTCCAGGCTACCCCAGTTGACGCCAATGCGGATGTGCTTGTTCCACCGCAACGCCGCCTCGACCATCTGGCCAAACTGGCGGTCCTTCTTTTCGCCCCGCCCCACGTTGCCGGGGTTGATGCGGTACTTGGACAGGGCCTGCGCCATGTCGGGGTGGTCGGCGAGCAGGCGGTGGCCGTTGTAGTGAAAGTCCCCAATGAGTGGTACCGCAATGCCCATGCGGTCGAGCTGCTCGCGGATGTAGGGCACCGCCTTGGCCGCCTCGTCGTTGTTGACGGTGATGCGCACCAGCTCGGAGCCTGCCAGGGCCAGTTCCTTGACCTGGATGGCGGTGGCGACCGCATCGGCGGTGTCGGTGTTGGTCATGGACTGCACGCGCACCGGGGCGTTGCCACCCACGGTGACGCGGTGGTCTCCCCAGCTCACGGTGCCCATGCGGGACTTGCGCCGGCCGAAAGGGCTGGCCACGGGCTGACCCGGCTCGGCCTTGGAAAAATCAGGGTTCATGGCGTCAGCGCACCTCGAATCGGGCCACGTTGTTGCGGGTCAGGGGGACCAGGTCGAGCGCTTGCCCCCGGACCGTCACCACCGTTTCGTCGGCCCGGCCGACGACCACGGCCAAGGGCAGGTCGGACGAAAAGCCGACCACCTCGCCTGCCTGTAGGCCACGCTGCAACAGCACCCGGCCGGATGCTCCAGTCACCTGGACCCAGGTTGCCTCGCGGGCCCGCAGTTGGAGGATGTCCGCCGTGGCAGCCGCGGGCTGCTCGACGGCAGCGGCTGGCAACACGCCGGTTGGCGCGGACACAGCCACCGCGTCGACCACCACCGGTAGCGCTGCGGGGGCATCGGCCCTCGGCTCTGCCGGTGTTTCGGCCGCCGTCGCTGCCGGGGCATCCTCGGCACGCTCAGGGACCAACGCGGCCAGGGGCTCGGCCACCACCGGCGGCTGGGAATCACGCTGGGGCAACAGGAACCACAACACACCGGCCGCCACCAGCACCGCCAGGGCCATGACCAACGAGACCGGCATGCGCCGGCGCCCATCTGCCGACGCGGCGCCCGACAGCAAGGGGGCCTGCCGCGTGGGCATGGGCGCATTCAATGCCCCCTCCGGCTCGCCCAGCCGCACCGCGGCCGACGCGGGCAAAGACGCCAGCACGGGGCCTGGGTCCATTTTCAGGACGCGGCACACGCTCGAAGCCAGCGCCCTCACGAACGTCATGTCGGGCAGTTCGTCGTACCGCCCTGCCTCCAGCGCTTCGAGGCGCTGGACCGGCACCTTCAGCATGGACGCGAGCGCGGCAACGTGCAGGCCGGCGCGCTCACGCGCCTCCCGCAACGACACCGAAGCGGGGACCGGTGTGGCCAGTGCGCTCTGCTCGTCACTCATTGAATGCTCCACGCTCGTACGCACCCGCCTCCCGCGACTGTGGGAACCTGCGGCGCAACTGCTCACCCAGTTGCCGCGAGGCTTCGTGGTTGAGCAGGCGGTTTTCGATCTTGATGCCGAGCCAGAGCGACTCGGCATTGGCCAGCTCGGAATTGTTCAGACGCCGGATGAAAAACCGGGCCCGCTCCGATTCGCCCCGCTGGTGCAGCAGCAGCGCCAGGTTGTAGACCGTGATCGGGTTGCCTGCATCGAGCTCGAACGAGCGCAGCAGACTGCGTTCGGCCTCCTGCTTGAGGCCGGCACGGGCTTCACACACGCCCTGCGACATCCAGGTGCGGGCACCGGAGGGGTAATTCGGCGTCTGCAAGGCGCGCTGGAACGCGGCAAACGATTCCGGGTAACGCGCCTGCTGGCAGTGCAGCCAGCCGAGGTTGTGCAGCGTGTCGCCGTCCTGCGGCGAGGCGCGCAAGGCCTGCCGGAAGCTCTCTTCCGCCAGGCCCATTTCGTTCAGGCGCATGTAGATCAGTCCGCGCAGGTTGTAGGCAGCGGCATAGCTTGGGTCGGTGGCCAGGGCCTGTTTGACCTCATCGAGGGCCACCGTGTATTGGGCTTGCTCGAAATAGCCCGCCGCCAGCTCCAGACGCACCCGGGCACGTTTGCGCGCCACCGGCTCGTCCGACTCGGTCACCCAGTCGGCGCCCGACCGGGGAGCCATGCCCGGGCCGCCGGCACAACCGGCCAGCACCCCCAGGCACACGCACATCAGGCACCAGCGGATCCAGTTCATGCAGAAGGCTCCTTGCGCTGCCAGACCACTGGCTGCTCGGTCTGGACACGGCGTTTGGCCAGGCGCTCGGCCGCCTTGGTGCGGTCCAGCACGTCGCCGGCCAGCTGGCCGCAGGCCGCGTCGATGTCGTCCCCGCGGGTCTTGCGCACGGTCGTCACGATGCCGGCGGCATTCAGCCGCTCGGCAAAAGCCTTGACGACCGGTCGCGGCGAGCAAGTGAGGCCCGACCCCGGAAATGGGTTGAACGGAATGAGGTTGAGCTTGCACGGCACGCCCCGCCCCCCGTGGCCACGCACCAGCTCGATGAGTTGCTGGGCGTGTTCCGGCTGGTCGTTGACGCCGTCGAGCATGCAGTACTCGAAGGTGATGAAGTCGCGCGGCGCGTGCGGCAGGTAGCGCTGGCAGGCGTCCAGCAACTCCGCCAGCGGGTACTTGCGGTTCAGCGGCACCAGGTGGTCGCGCAACGCATCGTTGGGGGCATGCAGCGACACCGCCAGGGCCACCGGGCAATCCTGGGCGAGCCTGTCCATCATGGGCACCACGCCAGACGTGGACACGGTCAGGCGGCGGCGGGACAGGCCGTAGCCGTGGTCGTCGAGCATCACCTTGAGGGCCGGCACGAGGGCAGCGTAGTTCTGCAGGGGTTCCCCCATGCCCATCATGACGACGTTGGAAATCACCCGCTCGGTCGTGCCCAGACGGCGACGCAGGTGGTGTTCGGCGTACCAGAGCTGGGCCACGATTTCACCGGTGGTGAGGTTGCGGCTGAAACCCTGGTGGCCAGTAGAACAGAAGCGGCATCCCACCGCACAGCCCGCCTGCGAAGACACGCACAGCGTACCGCGATCGTCTTCGGGGATGAACACGGCTTCAACGGCGTTGCCGTCTCCGACATCGAACAGCCACTTGATGGTGCCGTCGGCAGAGGCCTGCTCGGTGAGCACCGAGAGCCCGCGCACCTCGCACACACCGGGCAGTTTGTCCCGCAGGCTGCGGGCCAGGTCGGTCATGTCCTCGAAACGGGACACGCCTTTTTGGTGAATCCAGCGAAACAGCTGAACGGCCCGGAAACGCTTTTCTCCGAGCCGCTCACAAAAAGCGGCCAACCCGTCGAGGTCGAAATCGAGCAAATTGGCCGTCATCGAACCATCAACGCGAGTAAACGTTCATGCCCGGGAAGAAGAACGACACTTCCACGGCAGCGGTTTCGGGGGCGTCGGAGCCGTGCACGGCGTTGGCATCGATGCTGTCGGCGAAATCGGCGCGGATGGTGCCCGGGGCGGCTTTCTTGGGGTCGGTGGCGCCCATCAGTTCACGGTTCTTGGCAATGGCGTTGTCGCCTTCCAGCACCTGGATCATCACCGGACCGGAGACCATGAAGTCCACCAGGTCTTTGAAGAAGGGGCGCTCTTTGTGCACGGCGTAGAACTGCTCGGCTTCGGTGCGCGACAGGTGCACCAGCTTGGCGGCAGCGATCTTGAGGCCAGCGGCTTCAAAGCGGCTGTAGATCTGGCCAATCACGTTCTTGGCAACGGCGTCGGGCTTGATGATGGAGAGGGTGCGTTCGAGGGCCATGAAAAGTCCTGAAAGGGTTGGAAAAACTGTTGAAAGGCAAACTTTGGATTTTAACCTGACCGGGCCGGATCAGCGGCGACCACCACCGCTGCGACCGCGGGAAGGGCCCTGCCCACCCCCGGCGCGACCGCCAGAGCCCGGGCCACGCCCCCCACGCCCAGGGCGGGCATCGGCGCCAATGTAGCCATAGGAGGTTTTCATCGGATCGGGCTGCGCATCGGCCGCAGCGTCGCGTCGCGGGCCACGCGGCGCCTTGCCGGGCGTGCGCGGCACCGGCGGTCCATCGACCAGTTTGGGAGCACTCGGCCGGGGCCCCTGCCCTTTGCGGCGCGAGGGGTTGGTACGTGCCCCTCGCCCGGCTGGGCGGGGGGTAGCCGGTTCGGCCGGCGTCATGCCGGCCGCGGTCGTCAGTCGTTCGATGTCGCGGTGGTCCAGTTCCAGCCAGACGCCCCGGCGCAAGCCGCGCGGCAGCACCACCGCCCCGTAGCGGATGCGGATCAGCCGGCTGACGGCGTGGCCGACGGCTTCGAACATGCGCCGGACCTCGCGGTTGCGGCCTTCGGCGATGGTGACCCGGTACCAGCAGTTGGCACCGTCGCCGCCACCGTCTTCGATGGACTGGAACTGCGCCGGCCCGTCATCGAGCCGGACCCCGTCGAGCAGGCGCTGCTTTTCGTCGTTGCTCAGCGCCCCGAGCACACGCACCGCATACTCGCGTTGCAGGCCAAAGCGGGGGTGCATCAACTTGTTGGCCAGCTCGCCGGAATTGGTGAGCAGCAGCAAGCCTTCGGTGTTCAGGTCCAGACGCCCCACCGACTGCCACTTGCCGCTGTACAGCCGGGGCAATCGGCGGAACACGGTCGGGCGGTTCTGCGGGTCGTCGTGCGTCACCACCTCGCCGGCCGGCTTGTGGTACGCCAACACCCGCGGCGGCGGCGGCGCGATGCGCAAGCGGATGGGCTTGCCGTTGACCTTGACGGCGTCACCGAAGCGGATGCGCTGCCCCACATGGGCCGGCTCGCCGTTGACGGTGATGCGTCCCTCCAGGATCATCTGCTCCATTTCCAGACGCGACCCCAGCCCGGCCTGGGCCAGCACCTTGTGCAACTTGGGCGCATCCGCCTCGGGCTGGAGCACCCGCTTGCCGGGGACTTCGGGCGTTGCGGCTTCGGGGGCCGTATCGAAAGCGCCGGACACCACGTCCTGGAACACCTGGGCATCCAGGGCGGCAACGTCCGCCACCGCCTCGTCGGTGGGAGTGGCAGGCTGGGGAGTGGGTTTGGCGTTCATGGCATGGGCTCGGGCAAGGAATGGGATGGGGGCATCAGGTCGTCAAACGCCAACCCGTCGAAAGTGGCCTGCGTCAAGTCGCCGGCGTCCAGGGGCGGCAGGGCATCCAGCGACGGCAGGCCCAGGTCGTCCAGAAACTGCCGGGTGGTCGCGTACAAGGCCGGGCGCCCCACCGTTTCACGGTGTCCGATCACCTCGACCCAGCCCCGGTCTTCGAGCTGCTTGAGGATGGTCGAGCTGATCGTGACGCCGCGGATGTCCTCCATGTCGCCACGGGTCACCGGCTGGCGGTACGCCACGATGGCCAGCGTCTCGAGCACCGCGCGGCTGTACTTGGGCGGCTTTTCGGGGTGCAGCCGGTCGAGGAAGAAGCGCATCTCTGGCCGGCTCTGGAATCGCCAGCCACTGGCCAGACACACCAGCTCCACCCCCTTGGACGACCATGCCAATTGCAGGTCGGCCAACAGGGCGCGCAATGTGTCGTTCGATACCGCACCGTCGAACAAGGCCGACAACTCCCTCAGCGACAGTGGCGCTGAGGCGCAAATGAGCGCGGTTTCGAGGATGCGCCGGGCATCCGCGGTGTTCATGGTGGTTGTCGGTCCGAGAAAGGGTGGCGAGGGACGGCCGGGAGGCCTACTGTCCCCGGCCACGGGGGATCAGCGCGGCAGGGTCATAGGCCCCGTCCATGGCATCGGGTGGGCCGGCTTCGACCGACCACAGGCATTTTGCATTGTAACGCAGCCCCGCTTCGGCCGCTGCCTCCGCCAGATCCAGGGGCAACGGGCTCTCGAAACCCATCCAGCGCCCGGTCACCGGGTGGTTCAGACCCAGTCGGTGCGCATGCAGCGCCTGGCGTTGCAGGCCCAGCGCTGGCCGCCCTCCGTACAGGCTGTCGCCCACCAGAGGGCAGCCCAGCCAGGCCATGTGCACGCGGATCTGGTGGGTGCGTCCGGTGTGCAACTTGCACCCTACGAGCGCCCAGCCGTTGGCGGCATCGACCAGGCGCACACGGGTCTGCGCAGGCCTGGCGCCCCCGGCCCCATTGCCCAGGACCGCCATGCGCAGCCGGTTGCGGGGATCGCGGCCAATTGCCTGGTCCACCCAGCGCTCAGGCTCGCCGCGCCAGGGCCCGTGCGCCAGCGCGAGGTACACCCGGTGCACGTCACGGGCGGCGATTGCACGCACCAGCGCATCCACGGCCACCTGGGTCTTGCCCACCACCATCAGCCCGCTGGTGTCCTTGTCGAGCCGGTGCACAATGCCGGCCCGAGGCAAGACCGACGCACCCGCATGGTGGGCCAGCAAGCCATTGAGCAGGGTGCCGCGCCAGTGTCCGGCGGCCGGGTGCACGACCATGCCCGCCGGCTTGTCGATGACGATCAGGTGCTCGTCCTCGAACACCACCGGCAATGCCATCGGCTCCGGTACGAAAGCACTGGCCTGGGCCGTGGGCCGCAACTCGGCCACCACCTCGTCGCCCACGCTCACACGGGCCGAGGCCTTGCGCACCTGCCGGCCATTGACCCACACGGCACCCGCTTCCAGCAGCGACTGGAAATAGCCACGCGAAAATTCCGGATGGCCCTGCGCCAGCCATTTGTCGATGCGCAAGCCGTGGTCCGGCAGCTCGACCCGCCCGGTGCGCCGCTCCAGATCGGCCTCGTCGACCGGCGTGGCCACGGCTACCATGCCGTCGTCTGCGGCATCGTCGTCCCAGAGCCCCCCCGACAGAGGGGGCGTCGATATAATTTCCGAAGTCAAACCGCTGTTCCTGCCACGCAAAGGTGCTTGCCCAATGTTCGATCCGAGATTATCCGCTGCCACCCACGGGCGTCGCCTGCTGACCCTGGTGGCCCTGGCCGCGGCACTGGGGGGTTGCGCCAGCACCAAACCCGTTGATGAAACCGCCGGCTGGAGCCCGAACAAGCTCTACGCAGAGGCGATGGACGAGCGCAACAGCGGCAACTACGAAAAAGCCGTTTTGTACTTCGAAAAGCTGGAGGGACGGGCCGCGGGCACCCCCCTGGCCCAGCAGGCACACTTGGAAAAGGCGTACGCCCACTACAAGGCGGGCGAGCAGCCACAGGCCATTGCCACGCTGGACCGCTTCATGAAGCTGCACCCGGCAAGCCCGGCGCTGGACTATGCGCTCTACCTCAAGGGCATTGTCAATTTCAACGACAACCTGGGGCTGTTTGGCTTCATTTCGCAGCAGGACCTGTCGGAGCGGGACCAGAAAGCAGCCAAGGTGTCGTTCGAGTCGTTCAAGGAACTGGTGGAGCGCTTCCCCGATTCCCGCTACGCCCCCGACGCGCGCCTGCGCATGACCTACATCGTGAACTCGCTGGCACAGTCGGAAGTGCACGTGGCGCGTTATTACTACAACCGCGGTGCTTATGTGGCCGCGATCAACCGCGCGCAGCTTGCCATTGCCGACTACCGCGGGGTCCCGGCGAGCGAAGAGGCGCTGTACATCCTCATGAAGTCCTATGAGGCGCTGAAGATGGAAGAACCTGCCAACGACGCCCGCCGCGTGCTCGAGAGCAACTTCCCGCAGAGCCAGTACCTGACCGGCGGTGCCCGCAAAGACAGCGGCCCTTGGTGGAAACTCTGGTGATGCACAGGGGCTGATCGCCCCCTGCGGCGTCACAGCCGACCGATGAATTCGGCCAACCGAGGCAACACCGGCGCCAGGTGACGCAGGGGGCGGGCCATTGCGCCCACCAGCGTGGCATGGCCCACGCGGTCGAACACCTCCACATTCAGGGGCGTGCCGTGAGCACGCAAGGCCGACGCCAACGCCAAGGTGTTGCGCCGCGGAGAGACCAAGTCGTCCTCGCGAGCCGCCAGCAACAGCGCAGGCACATCGCTACCGACTCGCTGGGCATGGTAGAGGGGCTGGGAATCGATGGGCGTGTCCGGCCAGCCGAAAGCCGTCTGCACTGCGGGCAAGCCGATCGGCAAAAAATCGTAAGGACCGGCCAAACCCGCCCACCCCGCCAATTCCTCGGGCGAGCGCCCCACCCGTGCGAGCCAGCGGCTATCCAGCGCCAGCATCGCGGCGTTGTAGGCGCCGGCACTGTGCCCCACCAGACACAGGCGGTCTGCACCCCACTGTGGCAGGGCCGCCCAGGCCCAGCGGGCCGCCTCGGCGCAGTCTTCCAGAAACCCTGGGTAGCGGACCACGGGACTGAGGCCGTAGTCCGCCACCAGTGTCACGAAGCCTTGGGCGGCCAACGCCTCACCCACGAACGTGTAATCGGCCCGGTCGCCGCTGCTCCAGCTACCGCCATAAAAAAACAGCACGGCCGTCCTGGCGGGTTGAGCCAAAGGCAGGTACACGTCGAGCAGCTGGCGCTCGCCCGCACCATAGCGTTGCGCCGCAAGCACGGTGTGGGTGTCCGACGGCACCAGCCCGTTGATCACCCGCAAGGGTGAACACGCCTGCAGCAAGGGACCAAGACACAGGGCCGCAAGGGCGTGGAGACGACGGCGGCCCAGCGGGGCCCGCCTGGAAGCAAAAGCATCTGCGTGTGAAACCATGCCTCCCATACGCAGCACCCCGTCCACCGGTTTCAAAGTGAGCGCGCCAGGGTGTCATCGGGCGAAAAAAAACCGACCCCGGAGGGTCGGTTTTTGCGGGGCCGTGATGGCTCAGGCGGTTTCGCCGAGCACCGCCACGTTGACGTCCACCACCACATCGGTGTGCAGACCGATCTGGACGGTGTAATCACCCACGTTCTTCAGCAGGCCGTTCGGCATGCGAACCTGCGCCTTGGTCACGGCGAAGCCCTGCTTCACCAGTTCGTCGGCGATGTCGTGGTTGGTGACGGAGCCGAACAGGCGACCGTCCACGCCAGCCTTCTGGCTGAGCTTGACGGTGAAGCCGTTGAGCTTCTCGCCCAGGGCCTGGGCTTCGGCCAGCTTGGCAGCAGCGGCTTTTTCCAGCTCGGCGCGGCGGGCTTCGAATTCAGCCACGGCGGACTGGGTGGCGCGGCGGGCGCGGCCCGTCGGGATCAGGAAGTTGCGAGCGTAGCCGTCCTTGACCTTGACGACATCGCCCAGGTTGCCCAGGTTGACAACTTTGTCGAGCAGAATGATTTGCATGTTCTTAGCTCCTATCAGACGCGGTGCTGGTCGCTGTACGGCAGCAGGGCCAGGAAGCAGGCGCGCTTGATGGCGGTGGTCACCTGGCGCTGGTAAATGGCGCGGGTGCCGGTCAGGCGAGCGGGGATGATCTTGCCGTTTTCGGCGATGAAGTCACGCAGGACGTCCACGTCCTTGTAGTCCACTTCTTCCACGCCAGCGACGGTGAAGCGGCAGAACTTCTTGCGCTTGAACAGCAGCGACTGGGTGTTGCGCTTGGGGCGCTTGTCTTTATTGAAACGCTTGGGTGCAGCCATGGTGGTGCTTCCTTAAATCGGCTTGAAATCTTGGATGTGGAACACGACGCCTTTGCCGTTGCGGCCGTTGGTCAGGAAGCCCTGAAACTGCAGCTCTGCCCCGAGGGGCGTGCGGACCAGGCGGTCTGCCTGGGCGCCAAAGGCAATGCCTCTGAGCTGCAGCGTCACTTGCCGGGACTGACCGCTGTCGTCCTGTTGCGAGGCGTGCAGCAGTTGCACGTCGATCGCCGGGATGCCAGCGGGGGTGTACCGGGGACTGGCCATTTCGACCAGCGTCGCCGACAGCACCAACCGGTTCGCGGGGGCCGGACCTGGGCCAGGCAACGTCAGGCCGTGGCCTCCTGCTGCTGGGCCTTGCGGGCCTCTTCACGCTCGACCGCCTTCATCATGGAAGAAGGCGCGGTTTCGGCCTTCTTCTTCTGGACGGTCAGGTGACGCAGCACGGCGTCGTTGAAGCGGAAGGCATGCTCCAGCTCGGCCACGACGGCTTGGTCAGACTCGATGTTCAGGCACAGGTAGTGCGCCTTGGACAGCTTGTTGATCTGGTAAGCCAGCTGGCGACGGCCCCAATCTTCGACACGGTGGATCTGACCGCCGCCGGCGGTGATCATGCCTTTGTAGCGCTCCAGCATGGCGGGCACCTGTTCGCTCTGATCCGGGTGGATCAGCATGACGATTTCGTAGTGACGCATGGACTCTCCTTGTGGATGAAAGCTGCCCCCCGCGTCAACAGGGGTGCAGCAAGGTTAGCCAGTGAGTATAGCACCCCGCCATACGCGCCCGCAAGGTGCCCGGTGTCAGGTGGGCAAGCGCAAACGGTCCATCAGATCCTGGGCCGGGCGTGAAGGCCGGGGCGTCAGCCAGCTCACGACCACCATCACCGCGAAGCCCACCGGGACACCGAAAACACCGGCGGAGATGGGCTGGATGCCCCACCACAGCTCGACCGGCCCATGGAGGCCAAACACCGATCGCAGCCACGGCTGTGTGGTGGCCATGTAGTAGAACGTCACGCCCAGGCCGCTGAGCATGCCGAGCACCGCGGCAGGCCCGGTGGCGCGCCGCCAGAAAATCCCGAGCACCAGCGGTGGGAAGAAGGCCGAGGCCGCAAAGGAAAACGCGGCCGAGACCAGAAACAGGATGTCTGCCGGCTTCTGGGCCGCCACGTAGGCCGCCGACAAGGCCACCGCGAGCAGCAACACCTTGGAGATCGTGACACGGCGCGCCGTCGCCGCGTTGGGGTCGATCATCTTGTAGTACACGTCGTGGCTGAGGGCATTGGCGATCGTCAGCAGCAGGCCGTCGGCGGTGGAGAGCGCGGCCGCCAGCCCGCCGGCGGCCACCAGCCCGGCAATCACGTACGGCAGACCGGCGATCTCGGCCGTCGCCAGCACGATGATGTCGACACCAATCGAAATTTCGTTGAGCTGGAGGATGCCGTCGCGGTTCATGTCGCGCACGCTCAAGAGCGCCGGATCCACTTTGTTCCAGGCCGCCACCCACGAAGGCAGCCGGTCGAACGAGGTGCCGACCAGCACGTTGAACACCTCGAACTTGACCAGCACCGCAAGCGCCGGCGCCGTGAAATACAGCAAGGCAATGAAGAGCAGTGACCAGGTGACCGATTGACGCGCCTGGCGCACGTCGGGCACCGTGTAGTAACGCATGAGGATGTGCGGCAGCGCCGCCGTGCCCACCATCAGGCAGAACACCAGCGCCAGGAAATTGCGCCGCGACGTTTGAAACTCAAGCTGTTCCGCCGGGGTGCCGTTCGGGTCACCGGCAAACTGCTGAGCATGGGGCACCATGCCGTTGAGCGGGCGGGATTTTTCCTGCGCTTCGGCCAGTTGCCGGGTCCACAGGGCGCGTGCCGAGCTTTCGTCACGCGGCAGTCGCGACAGGTCTTTCTCGGCTTCGGCAATTTCCGAGGCCAGGCCGTTGAAATCGCGCAGCGCCTCCAGGTAGGCCTCGGCCAGCTTGCGCTCGTTGGCCAACGCCGTCGCCGGGTCCTTGAGCTTGTCTTCCAGCACCCCGGCCTGGTGCAGGTAGATCATCCGCACCTGTTCTTCGGCCGGATCGGTGGTGAGCTCGCGCTCGCGCTCGGTGATCTTCTCCAGCTGCACGCCATAGACGAGCTGCGGCACCGGCACGCCGGTCTGCTTGACCGACAGCCACACCACCGGCAGCAGGTAGGCCAGGATGAGCACGATGTACTGGGCCACCTGGGTCCAGGTGACCGCCCGCATGCCCCCCAGGAAGGAGCAAACCAGGATGCCGCCCAGCCCCAGGAACACCCCCACTTCGAACGCGAGGCCGGTGAGCCGCGACGTGATGAGACCGACGCCATAAATCTGTGCCACCACATAAATGAAGGAGCACAGGATGGCCGCCACCACCCCCAGCAGGCGGGGCGCGTGGCCGCCGTAGCGCTCGCCCAGAAAGTCTGGGATGGTGAACTGGCCGTAGCGCCGCAGGTAGGGTGCCAGCAGCAGCGCCACCAGGCAGTACCCGCCCGTCCAGCCCATGACGAAGGCGAGCCCGCTGTAACCTTGCACGTACAGCGTACCGGCCAGGCCAATGAAGGAGGCGGCCGACATCCAGTCGGCGCCGGTGGCCATGCCGTTGTAGAACGCCGGCACGCGCCGCCCGGCCACGTAGTACTCCTCGGGGTCGATGGTGCGGCTCATGATGCCAATGGCCGCGTACACCGCGATGGTCGACAGCAGGAAGGTCATGCCGATCCACTGGCGGGACATGCCGAGCTGCTCCAGCGCCGCCAGCAGCAGCACGAACCCCAGGAATGCCACCGCAAACCACAGGTAGACCTTGTCGAGCTGCCGGCGCAGCACCCCGTTGGAGGCGGCCCCGCTCACCCGGCGTCCTTCGGTGCGCAGGCCTCGCGCAAGCGCTGTTCCAGCCGGTTCATGTACCAGGCATAGAACGCGATGATGAGACCATAGACCAGCAGCGCCCCCTGGGCTGCGACCCAGAAGCTGAACGGCCAGCCGAGGAAACGGAAGTTCAGCTCGCGGGCGAAAAAGCTGACACCGAAGGTGACGATGAACCACACCAGCAACAGCAGCGCCGTGACGCGGAGGTTGCTGCGCCAGTACTGGCGCGCCAGCGCGCTGCCCACAGCCACCACCCCTTCGCCCGGCGACGGCGTCATGCCCGGCCCTCCAAGGCCACCAGCCGCTGACGCAGCGCCAGGGCCGCCCGGGGCTCGAAGCCGGCCAGGTGTTCCACCGTGCGATGGGCCGCCTCGGCCTGACCCAGCGTCCACTGCAACACCGCCAGTTCGGTCCATCCGTAGGGGCTGAGGGGCTGCAACCGGGTGTTCTCGGCTTGCGCTGCCAAGGCTTCCTCCAGCCGGCCTTGGGCCGCCAGCGCTCGGCCCAGCCCGTACCACGCCTGGTCGAGCCGGGGGGCCAGCGCCAGCGCCGCCTCGAAGGCCTGCTGCGCCGCGTGCCAGTCGCCCCGCTGCTCGAGCAGGTATCCGAGGTTGTAATGGTGGGCCGCCGTGTCGGGCGCAACGGCCAGCGCCCGGCGTTGCCAGCGCAACGCGGCGCCGAGGCTGCCCTGCTGGGCGCAGAGGTGGGCCAATGAGGCCAGGGCACGCGCCTGACCCCGCCCACCCGCGTGCAGCCCCCGCCAGAACGCCACCTTCGCGGCCCGCTGCTGCCCTGCCAGCAAACAGCACTGCCCCCAGGCGCGCCAAACCGAGGCGGCCAGCCGCGCCCAAGGTCGCACCAACGGGGTTCTCGGCCGCGTCAGAGGCACGCCTGCACCCCCATGTCCACACACAGGGCGATCTTGCCGAAGGTGGCCGCAAGCCACACCACCGCCAGCACACAACCCGCCACCAGCGGGTGGAGCGCCTGCGGCACCCAGCCCGGCGCGATCCAGCCAGCGGCACGCACCACCGGCCGACAGAGCGTGTCGAAGAGCCAGAGCACCGCGTTGGAACGGGCGTTCGATCCGGGCGCGAGGCGGCCGATCCAGGCCAGCAGCACCCAACGACCGACGAGCGCCAGCAGCGCGATTTCCGCCAACAGCTTGGTCGTCATGGCCAGCAATAACATGGGCGCCGTGTGCAGAGAAGGGTTGATATTGGACAAGATCGGCCACACCGGGCCCGGTTACCATGGAATCTTAACCCGCCCTACCCTGACGCCATGCCCGCACAACCCCTGCCCCGCGACGCCGACAACCATGTCACCCTGATCACGACGCCGGTGCAGGCGCTGATCCGGCGCCCGCCGGTGACCCTGCCGCCACACACCACCATCCAGGCGGCGGCCCAGGTGATGTGCGAACACCGGGTATCCTCGGTGGTCATCGTGCAGGACGGCGTGCTGTTTGGCCTCATCACCGACCGCGACCTGCGCAACCGGGTCATCGCTGCAGGGCTGGACACCTCGCGCCCGATCATGGAGATTGCCACATTGGCGCCCATGACGATCGACCTCCAGAGCCCCGCCTTCGACGCGCTGCTGATGATGGCGCGCCACAACATACACCATGTGCCGGTGATGGACCAGGGCACGGTGGTGGGCATGATCACCACCACCGACCTGACCGAGCAGCAAAGCAATTCGGCGGTCTACCTGGCCGGTGCCATCTACAAGCAGACCACGGTGGAGGCACTGGTCGAGACGAGTGGCCGCATCAAACAGCTGCAGCGCAACCTGGCGGCGGCCGAGGCCAGCGCCTACAGCACGGGGCACATCGTCTCGGCCATCACCGACGCGCTGACCTCGCGGCTGCTGCAACTCGGCGAATTGCGCTTGGGGCCGCCACCGGTGGACTACGCCTGGGTGGCTGCCGGCTCCCAGGGCCGCAACGAGCAGACCGCCAAGTCCGACCAGGACAACTGCATGGTGCTCGACGATGCCTACGACGAGACCGTGCACGGCGAGTACTTCCGCGAGCTGTCGCGCTTCGTGTGCGACGGGCTCAACGCCTGTGGCTATGTGTACTGCCCAGGCGAAATGATGGCCATGACCGACCAGTGGCGCCAGCCGCTGCGGCGCTGGCGGCAGTACTTCCATGGCTGGATCGAGCAACCCGACCCCAAAGCGCTGATGCTGACCTGTGTGTTCTTCGACCAGCGCTTCGTCTATGGCAAGCGCGAGCTGCTGGACACGCTGCGCGACGACGTGTTGAGCCGCGCCAAGGGCCAGCGCATCTTCCTGGCGCACATGGTGGGCAATGCGCTGACGCACCAACCGCCGCTGAACTGGCTGGGCAACATCTCCCTCATCAAGGGCGGCGAGCACGACGGCACCGTCGACTTGAAGCACACCGGCATCGTGCCGATCATCGACCTGGCGCGGGTGTATGCGCTGGCCGGGGGCTCGGCGGCAGTCAACACCAAGGACCGGCTGGAGAACGCTGCCGCCAGCGGCGAGATCACCGAACAGCGGGTGCGCGACCTGCTCGACGCGCTGGAATACCTGAGCACACTGCGGCTGCAACACCAGGCGCGCCGCATGTCGGACGGCCACGCCGCCGACAACTACCTGCGGCTGGAAGAGCTCTCGAACTTCGAGCGCGGACACCTGAAAGAGGCCTTCGGGGTGGTGAAGGCCCTGCAATCCGTGCTGGGCCACCGCTACCAGACGGGCCGCTGACAGGCCCCGCTGACGGCAAACCACCGCCGCCGTCAGTACTTCAGGCGGGCGTAGTAGGTGCGCTCGGCGGCGGCGCGCGCCTGCCCGAGCGTGTGGATGCCCTTTTCCGCCAGCAGCGGTATGAGCTTGAGGAACACCTCGGCAGTGACGATGGCGTCGCCCATGGCGGTGTGGCGCCCGATGACGGTGATGTTGAAGCGTTCCGCGATTGCCTCCAGCCGATGAGACTCCTGGCTCGGGTGCACCAGCGCCGACAGCAGCAGGGTATCCAGCACCGGATGGTCGAAGCGCAGGCCCGTGGCCTTTTCCTTCAGCTGGAGAAAGCGCATGTCGAAGGCGGCGTTGTGCGCGACGAGCACCGTGTCCTGCGCAAAGGCGTGGAAGGCCGGCAGCACCTCCAGGATGCCTGGCTGGCCCTCCACCATGTCGGGGGTGATGCCGTGGATAGGGATCGACGCCGCAGGAATGCTGCGCCCCGGGTGAACCAGCTGTTCGAAACTTTCTTGCCGCAACAGCTTGCCGTTGACGATGCGGGTGGCCCCGATCTGGATGATCTCGTCACCCTGGGAAGGGTTGAGGCCCGTGGTTTCGGTGTCGAACACGGTGTAGGCCAGATCGACGAGCGGGCAATCTTCCAGCGCCTCGGTGGTGGCGGAGGTGCGGAACAGGTCGAAGTCGTAGTACTCGGGGCGGCTCTCGTTGCGCACGAAGGTGGACGCGTCCAGCTGGTCCTGCGGTTGCGCGGTGGGCAGCAGGAAGCGGAAGAAAGCCTGGTGACTGGCGCGGTCGCGCTCGAACCAGAACGCACCGCCGTGCCGTTCGACCACGTCGCGCACGCTCAGGGCCGACGCGTCCTGCCCCACCCGCATGGCGTCCATTTCCCAGCTCATCACGGTTTCGGTGCTCATGGCCTGCCCGCTCCACACCAGGTCGAGCTGGGCTTTGGGGCCTGTGGCAGCCGCCCCTGGGCCACCCGCATTGCCTGGCGACGTCAGCCGCAACCGCACGAACCGCACCTCGAATTCATCCTTCAGCCGAGCGCTCAGGTAAACCAGCGCCTGCATGAGCGAGAAACTTTCGATGCGCAACCACAGGCTGGCGTCCACCTCGTCGAGCTGAACCGGCAGCCCCGCCTGGTCCTGGATGCGCTGGCTGACGGCAGTGATGAGGTCGGCGCCGAGCATGTCCTCCATCGGCCAGCGCATTTTCAAGCTGTCGGCCGAGTCGTGCACCAGCCGCTGGACCCGCTCGCCCATGGCGCGCACCTCGTCGCGCACCACGCCCAGAAAACGGTCGCGCATGGCCGGCTCCAGATCCGGGTAGTCCAGCATTTCCACCGCCGCCTGGATATTGGCCAACGAGGCGCGGCTGCCTTCTGTCAGGCCCAGCAACAGGCGGTCGCGGGCGGCTTCGTCCTCGAACTCGCGGGTGATGTTGTCCAGCATGAGCACGAAACCGGCCAGGGACGGGGCCTCGCCGCTGGACTCGGCCACATGGCGCACCGGGGCCATCTGCACGCGCAGCAACTGGCCTGCCCGCGTGCTGGTGACAAACTGTGCCGACGGGTTGGCCGCCCCGCGTCGCAAGCGCTGCTGCACGTTCTCCAGCGCATGGGCCACGAGCTTGCGGTCGAACACGGTGTAGATGGAACGGCCCAGGCCGATCAGCTCGGCCCCGTCGGCCAGCCGGGGGGCATTCGACAGGGCACGGAACTGCATGCGGGCGCGGTTGTTGTAGAGCAGGATGCGACCGTCGAGGTTGCAGACCACCACGCTCTGCGTGAGTTCGGACATGAGCGCCGCCAGGCGGGATTTCTCCTGCTCGATACCTTGCGCCGCCTCGCGCACCTTGGCGTCGAGTTCGGTACGGACCTGCTCGCGCTGGCGCACCATCTGGTTGATGAGTTCGGTGAGCGCACGGGTCTCGCGGTTGCCCGCAGGGGCCATCTCGCGGGCCACGTCGGTGCGCAGGAACACCTGGGCATGTTCGACCAGCTGGGCCGCTGGCAGCACCCAATAGCGGAACCAACGTTGCAAGGCCCAGCCCAGCGCGGCCACGCCCAACAGCCACATCAACACCCACAGCGGCCAGCGCTCCGACAGCCACAGGCCGTAGGCTGCGCGGGCCTCACCCTCCAGCGTGGAGCCCAGCACCCACAGGGTGAGCACGCCCCACACTGCCAGCCCGAGCGCACCGGCCAGCAGCAGCCCCCAGACCCGGCGGTCGGGCCGGCGCACCCGGCTCACGCCTGCGACTCCAGCAGCTCGCGCACCTTCTCCACCAGCTCTTTGGTCGAGAACGGCTTGGTCATGTAGGCATTCGCGCCCAGGGCCAAGCCCTTGGCGACATCGGTATCGCGCCCCTTGGCCGTGAGCATGAGGATGCGGGTGTGCTTGACAGCGTCGTGCGCCCGCACCTCCTGGCAGACGTCGAAGCCCGACTTGCGCGGCATCATCACGTCGAGCAGCACCAGGTCAGGCCGGTGCTCGACGATGGCGTCGATGGCTTCCTGGCCGTCGCGCGCCACCTTGACATCGTAGCCCTCGCGCTTCATCAGGAACTCCAGGGAAATGAGGATGTTCGGTTCGTCGTCGGCAATCAGCAATCTTGCGCTCATGCGCCTGTCTCCTGTGGGGCGATGGCGGCCGGGGCCGCCACCGCATGGTCAAACGGCAGCCAGAAGCCGAAACAGGCCCCCGACCCGGGTGGCGAGTGCAGCCACATGCGGCCACCGAAATGCTCAATGATCTGCCGGCTGATGGGCAGGCCCAACCCGGTGCCCTGGGGGCGGTTCAGGCCGTCGCCGCCCTGGCGGAATTTTTCGAACACCAGCTGCTGCTGGTCGGCCGGCACGCCGGGGCCGTTGTCGGCCACCTCCACGGTGACCCCCTGGGTGTCGTGGCCAAGGTGGACTCGCACCAAACCGTCAACGGGCGGCACGAACTTGGCGGCGTTCGAGATCAGGTTCAACATCACCTGCATCAGCCGGTCGGCATCGGCCCGCACGGTGACTGGGGCTTCGGGCAGCGCGAGCTCCAGCCGGCAGCCTTTTTCCCGCAACAGCTCCGCGGTAGTCTGGGTGGACTGGCGCACCAAGGCCACGAGGTCGAGTTCGGAGTTGTGCCATTCGGCGTGACCGGATTCGATCTTGGCCATGTCGAGCACCTGGTTGACGAGCCGACTCAGGCGCTCGGTCTCGGCCACCACAATGCCCAAAAACTGCTGGCGCTGCTCTGTCTCCATGTGCGGATCGTCGCGCATCAACTCGCTGAGCGCTCTGATCGAGGTCAAAGGCGTGCGCAGTTCGTGCGTCACCGACGACATGAAATCGTCCTTCAGGCGGTCGAGGCTCTTGAGCTGGTCGTTGGCCGCGCGCAGGTCGGCCGTGGCGCGCTCCAGCGAGCGGGACTTTTCCTCCAGCTCCTGGGAATGGATGCGCAGCCGCGTCGCTTCCTCCAGGATGCCCATCACGTCGTCCAGGTTGAGCGACTCCTCCTTCACGACCGACGCCACCATCACCCGCGCCGACGCGCTGCCGATGGCCCCGGCGAGCTGGGTTTCGACGAACTGGACCAGCCGCGGATCGGCTTGCAGACGCGACGCATCGACGAGGCCCTGCTGGCGGGCGTACTCGTCGAACATGGCGCGGGCGCGCTCGGCCCCCAGGAAGCGCGCTGCCAGCGGGAGCAACTCGCCCACCGTGGCCTGTCCGCGCCAGAACACCGGGCGGGCGGTGGGGTTACGCTCGAAAATGTCCACGAACAGCAGCGCCTGGCTGGTCTCCCGTGCCGAGGGTGTGCGCCACAGCGACACCATCACGTAGGCCCCCACATTGAGCAGCAGACTCCAGAACAGCGAATGGGTGAGGTTGTCCAGCCCCTGCAGGCCCAGCAACTGTTCGGGCTTGAGCAGTTCCAGGCCGAACAGGCCGTGCTGCAGAAAACCGCTGGGCATCCACCCCGACTTGGCCAGAGACGGCAGCATGAGCGTGTACGCCCAGACCACGAACCCCAGTACCAGACCGGCCGTGGCGCCCTGGCGGGTACCGCCCTTCCAGTACATGCCGCCGAACAGTGCCGGCGCGAACTGCGCCACCGCCGCAAAGCTGATCAGCCCGATGCTGACGAGGGCGTAGGCCTCGCCCGCGAGGTGGTAGTAGAGGTAGCCCAGCAGCAGGATGAGCAGGATGGCCGCGCGCCGGATGTGGAGCAGCAGCCGGGTAAGGTCGCGGCCCTGGGCGTGCATCCAGCGCTGGGTGCGCAGCAACACCGGCATCACCAGGTCGTTGCACACCATGGTGGACACGGCAATCGCCTCCACGATCACCATGCCGGTGGCCGCCGACAACCCCCCGACGAAGGCCAGCAAGGCCAAGGCATGCTGACCATGGACCAGTGGCAGGCTGAGCACAAAGGTTTCGGGGTTGCCGGTTCCTGCCCCAAAATCGAGCAAGCCGCCCAGGGCGATGGGCAGCACGAACAGGTTGATCAGCAGCAGGTACAGCGGGAACACCCACACCGCGCGGCGCAGATGGCGTTCGTCCACGTTTTCCACCACCATGACCTGGAACTGGCGCGGCAGCAAGATGACCGAGAACATGGCCAGCAGCGTCATGGCAAACCACTGGGCATAGGCAAAAGGCTTGCCTTGGCCCAGCGTCAGCAACTGCGCCAGCTCGGGCACGGCACGCGCCCGCTCGAAGATGTCGCCCACCCCGTTGAACAGGCCGTAGGACACGAACACCCCCACCGCCAGAAAGGCCAGCAGTTTGACCAGCGACTCGAATGCGATCGCTGCCACCATGCCCTCATGGCGCTCGGTGCTGTCGAGGTGGCGGGCGCCGAACACCATGGTGAAGCCGGCCAGGGCCAGGGCCAGGTAGAAGGTGCTTTCCTGCCACCAGGCCTGCGCCACCGCCGCCGGCTCGCCAGGCACGGTCGTGAGCACGGAGAACCCCACCGATATGCCCTTGAGCTGCAGCGCGATGTAGGGCACGATGCCCACCACCGTGATGAGCGTGACCAGCCCGGCGAGGACCGGGCTCTTGCCGTAGCGGCTGGAGATGAAATCGGCGATCGAGGTGATGCGGTAGGCCTTGGCGATGCGGATCATCTTGCGCACCACCAGCCAGGCCAGGATCATGGCCAGCATGGGCCCGAGGTAGATGGGCAGAAACCAGATGCCGGAGCTGGCCGCCCGCCCTACGCTGCCAAAGTAGGTCCAGGCGGTGCAGTACACCGCCATAGACAGCGCATACACCCAGGGACTGCCGATGATGGAGCGCCCCTGCGCCGCCCGCCGGTCGCCCCAATACGCCACCGCAAAGAGCAGCAGCAGGTAGGCGAACGAGACAGTGACGACCAGCAGCGGCGACATGGTGGCTCAGTCGGGCTGGCGTTCCACGATCCAGGCCAGCAACGCGATCAGCAGGCCCCACAAGACGAACAGGGCCAGCGGGAACAGCGGGATGCCCAGCCACTGGACATCACGGTCCCAAAGGGCGATCAAGGGGAAATTGAACAGCAGCCCGCTGGCGAAAAACAGCGCCAGCAGGCGTTGCGACACCAGGGTCTGGTTCATGGGCTTGCCTCCTCGTTTGCCTTCGTGGCCGTGCCTGACCGGCCAGCAACCGTATTGTGCGCCCTGGGCGCTTACCTTGGCCTTACCCGCTGAGGTGTGGCGACGCTACCCAAAAAAACAAGGGCCGCCAGGGCCCTCGTTCGTTGTTTACAGCCAGAATCGCCGGTTCAGTGACCTGCCAGCTTCTGCCAAGTGTCCACCACCGTGTCGGGGTTCAGGGAAATGGAGCTAATGCCCTCGTCCTTCAGCCACTGAGCGAAGTCGGGGTGGTCGCTGGGGCCCTGGCCGCAGATGCCGATGTACTTGCCCTGCGCACGGCAGGCCTTGATGGCCTGACTGATGAGCGCGGTCACCGCCGGGTCGCGTTCGTCGAAATCGTGGGCCAGCAGCTCCAGGCCGGAGTCACGGTCCAGGCCCAGGGTGAGCTGGGTCAGGTCGTTGGAGCCGATGGAGAAGCCGTCGAAGAACTGCAGGTACTGCTCGGCCAGGATCGCGTTGCTCGGGATCTCGCACATCATGATGAGCTTGAGATCGTTTTCGCCACGCTTCAAGCCGAACTTGGCCAGCAGGTCCACCACGCGTTCGGCCTGCTTGAGCGTACGAACAAAGGGCACCATCACCTGCACGTTGGTCAGGCCCATGTCTTCGCGCACGCGCTTGAGCGCCTCGCACTCCATGGCAAAGGCTTCGCCGAAGTCGTCGCTGATGTAACGCGCCGCGCCGCGGAAGCCCAGCATCGGGTTTTCTTCGTCGGGCTCGTAGCGGCTGCCGCCGACCAGCTTACGGTACTCGTTGCTCTTGAAGTCCGAGAGGCGCACGATCACCGGCTTGGGCCAGAAGGCGGCGGCGATGGTGGCCACACCTTCGGCCACCTTGTCCACGTAGAAGGCGCGCGGGCTGGCATGGCCACGGGCCACCGATTCGACGGCTTTCTTCAGGTCCGGGTCCACCTGCGGGTAGTCCAGGATGGCCTTGGGGTGCACGCCGATGTTGTTGTTGATGATGAATTCCAGCCGCGCAAGGCCAACGCCGCCGTTCGGGATCTGCGCGAAGTCAAAGGCCAGTTGCGGGTTGCCCACGTTCATCATGATCTTGACGTCCAGCTCGGGCATGGTGCCGCGCTTGACTTCGGTGACCTCGGT
>JAUWAE010000013.1 GCA_030602185.1 Comamonadaceae bacterium | reverse complement strand
CAGCGTGTAGGGCATGCGGCGGCTTTCGGATGGGGCAGACGGGCTGTGCCGTGGGGTTTGGGCCGGTGGGCTCAGGCCGGGCAGGGGTGGGTGGCGCGCCAGTGGCGGGCGATGTCGATGCGCCGGGCGATCCACACCCCTTCGTGGCGCTGGATGTGATCCAGAAACCGTTGCAGCGCGGTGATGCGGCCAGGCCGCCCCAGCAGCCGGCAGTGCATGCCGATGCTCATCATCTTGGGGCGGTCCAGCCCCCCCTTCTCAAGGTCGGGGTCGCCTTCGGCGTACAGCACGTCGAAGGTGTCTTTCATGTACTGGAAGAACGGGTCGGCGTGCGAATAGCCCTGCGGCAGCGAAAAGCGCATGTCGTTGCAGTCCAGTGTGTAGGGCACGATGAGCTGGTGCACGTCGCTGCCGTCGGTCTTGCGCACCTTCATCCAGAACGGCAGGTCGTCGCCGTAGTAGTCGCTGTCGTAGTCGAAATGGCCGAAGTCCGCCACCAGGCGGCGGGTGTGGGGGCTGTCGCGGCCGGTGTACCAGCCGGCGCCGTGCAGCCGGCGCGGGCCGTCCAGCCGTTCCCCGGTCAGGTCGGCGATGATCTGCATCGCCTGCGCCATGTGCTCGCGCTCCACGTCTTCCGGCAGGTTCTGGTAGTGGATCCACTTCAGGCCGTGGCAGGCGATTTCGTGGCCCAGTTCCACGAACGCTGCCGTCACCTCGGGTGAACGCTGCAGCGCGGTGGACACACCGAACACCGTGAGCGGCAGGCCGCGCCGCTCGAACTCGCGCAGCAGCCGCCACACGCCCTGGCGCGAGCCGTATTCGTAGATGCCTTCCATGCTGATGTGCCGCGCCGGGAAGGCCGCGGGGTTGAACATCTCGCTCAGGAAGGTTTCGCTGGCGGCGTCGCCGTGCAGCACGCAGTTTTCGCCGCCTTCTTCGTAGTTCAGCACGAACTGCACGGCAATGCGTGCCCCGCCGGGCCAGCGCGCGTGGGGTGGGTTGCGGCCGTAGCCGGCCAGGTCGCGGGGGTAGGGGGCGGTGCTGTCGTAGACCATGGCCGGGGAGGGCGAGCGCTCAGGAAAGGGCCAGCGCGATGTCGCTGGTCGGAGGTTTGCGGTCGAAGGTCAGGTTGGCCATCACGTTGTGCAGGTGGGTTTCCATCAGCTGCACCGCCCGGTCGGCGTCTTTGGCGGCCAGCGCCTTGACGATTTCGACGTGTTCTTCGCTGGAATGCTCTGCCGCGTGGCTGCTCTGGTACATGAGCGTGATGAGCGCGCAGCGGGAAATCAGGTCGCGCAGCAGTTCGGCCAGCACGTGGTTGCCCATGAGTTCGGCCATGCGCACATGGAAGTCGCCCAGCAGCTCGGTGCGCCCGGGCACGTCCTGCCGCTGCACCGCCTTGCGTTCCTCGGCCACGTGGGCCTGCAAGGCGCGGACCTTGGCCGGCGTCACCTGGCGGGCAAACTGGCGTGTCATCTCCACTTCCAGCATGCGGCGCACCTCGAATACCTGCTTGGCTTCCTCCACCGACGGGGTGGCCACGAAGGCGCCGCGGGCGGGCTCCAGCCGGATCAGCCGGTTTTGCGCCAACTGGAACAGGGCCTGCCGCACCAGCGTGCGCGACACGCCAAAATGGTCGGCCAGCTTCTGCTCGGCGAGCTTGGTGCCGGGGTGCAGGCGGTGTTCGACGATGGCACGGGTGAGCGACTCGACGATCAGGGCGGTGCTGGAGGTTTCCATGCGGACCATGATAGCTGGAAAACGAAAAAGTGTATACACTTTCAGTCGACCAACACGGTCTCACACCCCCTCAAGGAGATGCCATGGGCCTGAGCACCCACGTTCTGGACACGATGCACGGCTGCCCGGCCGCGGGCATGCAGGTCGAGCTCTACACCACCGCCGGTGGCGAGGCCACGCTGGTGCGGCGCTTCCGCCTGAACGACGATGGCCGCAACCCCGACGGGCCGCTGTACGACACCGCGAGCCTACAGAGGGGCACCTACCGGCTGGTGTTCGATGTGAAGGCCTATTTCGCCGGCCGTGGTGTGGCATTGCCCGAACCCGCCTTCCTGGACCGGGTGGCACTGGACTTTGGGGTGGCCGACCCCAGCCAGCATTACCACGTGCCCCTGCTGGTCAGCCCCTGGAGCTACTCGACCTACCGCGGCAGCTGATCCGCGGGGGCTCACTCAGAGCTTGGAGCGCTGGCCTTCGGTCAGGGTGTCGAGCTGGAAGCGGCCGCTGCGGTCCCACAGCCACGTTTCGGTGTAGACCACGCCGCCGAGGCGGTGGGGCGCCGGGAACGGCGCTGCCGCGCGCACCGTGCGCTCGATTTCGGCCATCACGGCCGGCACATGGCGCGGTGCCCGCATCCATTCGAAGCGCCGGATGTGGCCGCGCGCGTCGAGCTCCAACTGCATCACCCCCACCGCCTGCAGCAGCGGCGGCAGTTGGCCCGGGTAGATCCGGTGCTGGTTGAGCTGGTAGAGGTGCTGGGCGCCGTCGCGCCGGTACTCGCGTGCGCTGCGCGCCTCCGACAGTTTGCCGGTCACGGCCGGTGCCGGCGCAGGGGCGGGTGCCGGCGGGGGCACCGTCACCGCAGCGGGTGGGCTCGGCGGTGTGGGGGGCGGCGTGGAGCAGCCCGCCAGCAGCGCGAGCGCCGCGGCCACCAGGGCCAGGCCGCCGGTCGAGACGGGGGAGGTGACGGATCGGCCGTTCAGCAGCGAGAAAGCGTTCATGGCGTTTGGCGTTGGGACCTTATGCAGGCAGGCGTCTGGATTGTGCGGCAAGGCCGGTCATACTTCCAGCATGGATGCGGTGCCTATCACGGGTGGTGACTTTTCTTGCGTTTTGACACGTCTGGCGCACGAGCCAGCGGTGCTGGTGAGCGTGGTGCGGGTGCAAGGCTCGGTGCCGCGCGAGCCCGGGGCCTGGATGGCCGTGTTCGCCGCCGACACGGTGGGCACCATCGGCGGCGGGCGCCTGGAATGGGAGGCCGAGCAGGAGGCCCGTGCGCTGCTCGCACAACCCCGCGCCACCCGGCGGGAGCGGCGCGTGCCGCTGGGCCCGAGCCTGGGCCAGTGTTGCGGCGGGGTGGTGCAGTTGGCGTTGGAGCGGGTGGGCCCCGAGGACGTGGCGGCGCTGACCCGCCGCTGGGACCCGGCGCAGCGGCCGCTGGCCCTGTTCGGGGGAGGGCACGTGGGCCGCGCCCTGGTGCAGGCGCTGGCGCCGCTGCCGTTTCGGGTGCGCTGGATCGACAGCCGCGACGGCGCATTCCCCGAGGCGTTGCCGCCAGGTGTGACCACCGAGCATTCCGACCCGGTGCACCGTGCCGTGCCCGAGCTGGCTGCGGGCAGTCTGGTGCTGGTGATGAGTTTCAGCCATGTCGAAGACCTGGACATCGTTGCCGCCTGCCTGGACCGCCTGCGCCGGCACGACGACCTGCCCTTCATTGGCCTGATCGGCAGCCGCACCAAATGGGGCACCTTCCGCCACCGGCTCCTCGCCCGGGGGTATGCCGAGGCGGATCTGGCGCGCATCACCTGCCCGATCGGGCTGCCCGGCCTGCCGGGCAAAGCGCCGGCGGTGATCGCGGCCAGCGTGGCGGCGCAGCTGTTGATGCTGCCCTGATTTTGTATACACTTTCGTTGTCCGTGGTCGCAGCGGCGCGCCCCCGGGGGCCTTCCCCTGGGCCATGGTCGCGGCCTAACCGGGCTCACAGCGCCCGCAGTGGTGAGCCTTTTGTTGACGTCTGTGGCGGCCCGGTCGGGCCGCCCGGGAAGCACCTGCCATGGAAACCTACCTGCTCGACTGGGCCAACCTGCTGCTGCGCTGGCTGCACGTGATCGTCGCGATCGCCTGGATCGGCTCCTCCTTCTATTTCGTCTTCCTCGACAGCAGCCTGACGCCGCCGCAGGACGAGGCGCTGAAGCGCGAGGGTGTCAGCGGCGAGCTGTGGGCCGTGCATGGCGGGGGCTTCTACCACCCGGTGAAGTTCAATGTGGCGCCGCCCAAGCTGCCCGAGCACCTGCACTGGTTTTACTGGGAGAGCTATTCCACCTGGCTCAGCGGCTTTGCGCTGTTCCTCGTGTCCTACCTCTGGAGCCCGAGCGTCTACCTGATCGACCCCAAAGTGATGGACTGGTCGTCCGCGGCCGCCATTGCCTCGGCGCTGGGGTTTCTGGTGGTGTTCTGGGTGCTGTACGACGCGATTTGCCGCACGCTGGGGCAGACGGAGCGCGGTGATGCCAAGGTGGGGCTGCTGGTGCTTCTGCTGGTGTGCCTGGCCTCGTACGCCGCCACGCAGCTGTTTGCGGGCCGCGCGGCCTTTTTGCTGGTGGGTGCCATGCTGGCCACGGCCATGAGTGCCAACGTGTTCTTCTGGATCATCCCGGGCCAGCGCAAGGTGGTGGCGGCCCTCAAGGCGGGCCAGCCGGTGGACCCAGTGCACGGCAAGCGCGGCAAGCAGCGCAGCGTGCACAACACCTATTTCACATTGCCGGTGTTGTTTGCCATGCTCAGCAACCACTACAGCTTCGCCTACGGCCACGCCCACAACTGGGTGGTGCTCATCGCCATCATGCTGGCCGGTGCCGCCATCCGGCAGTTTTTCGTCATGCGCCACGGCTGGAAGCTGGGCCGCAACGCCCACCCCTGGCCTTACGCCGCGGTGGGGGGCGCGGTGCTGCTGGCGCTCATCGTGTGGATGAAGCCGGCCACCGCGCCAGCCGCGGCTGCACCGGCGGTGGCCGATGCCGGCCCTGCCCAGGTGCGGGCGATCATCGACCAGCGCTGCGTGATGTGCCACGGCGAGGCCTTGCAGTCCAAGAACGTGCGCCTGGACACTGCCGAGGACCTGAAGCAGCACGCGCTGACGGTGTACCAGCAGACCGTGGTGACGCGGCAGATGCCGCTGAACAACGCCACCGGCATCACCGAGGCCGAGCGCGCCGTGCTGGCTGAGTGGTTCCGCCAGGGCGCCGCGGTGGAGTGAGCGTCCGGCCCCGGGGTTGGGGTGCTCACGCGGGCGCGTCGGCCAGCGCAGGGGTGGGGCGGTCCATCGGCCCCAGGTTGACGCCGCCCGAGGGGCGCAAGCGGCGGTCCCCCAGTGCAGGCGTGTTGCGGGCGGTGCCGTAGTCGGCCCGCAGGCTGGCGATGCGGGCCTGCCAGTTGGCCAGGTCGGGCAAGGCGTCCTGGTAGCGCTGCACCACCAGCCAGGCCGATTCCACCGCGCGCGCATTGAGCGTGGCCTGGGCTGTGCGGTACAGGTCGGCCAGCGCCGGGGCGGGTTCGCCCTGCCCGGCCTGGCGCAGTGCCCGTTCGATCAGCTGCACCATGTCGTGCTGGCTGGTGTGCAGGGCCTCGGCGTAGCCGGTGTGGGCGCGCGCGGCGCTGGCCAGCAGGTCGCCCATGGCTTTGGAGGTGGCAAAGCGCCGGCCCAAACGTTCCACCACCGCAGTGTCTTGTGGCAGGGCCAGACCGTGGCGGGCGCACTGCGCCAGCAGCACCAGCAGGTTGCAGGCGGCTTCCATGTCGAAATCGGGCGCGCTGGTTTGCTGGCACAGGGCGGTGCACAGGCCTGTCGCTTTCTCTGGATGACCTTGCAGCAGCAGCGAGGCGACCGCCACCGTGTCAACGAAGCGCTGCAGTCGCGTCTCGTGCGGCTGCTGGCGCAGCCGTTTGCGCAGCTCGCCCAGGTGCCGTTCGAGCTGGGTGCGGTCGTTGTGCTCGAACGCCGACAGCCCGAGCAGCACCAGGCATTCGCTGTCGAACATCTTCGAGTCCAGCCCCAGGTAGGTGGAGCGCTCGAGCAGTTCGGTGGCTTTGTCGCGGTTGCCGCAGAAATAGGCCAGCATGCCCAGGCGCTGCTGGCGGCCGATGGCCATGGGTGTGAGCTCCACCGCCTTTTCCAGGTGGCCGAGCGCCGCCTGGAAACGACCGAGCTCCAGTTCCACCCGGCCGAGCACGTCATAGGCTTCGGGGTAGTCCGGTTCGGCTGCCACCAGCTCGGCCAGCGTCTCCTGTGCCTGGTGGGGGGCGCCACTGTCGAGCTGGGTGCGGGCCACGCCCAGCAGCGCCCAGGGGCGAGGGTCGGCTTCCCAGATGGCGCGGAACAGCGCTTCGGCCTCGGAAAAGCGTTCGAGCCGCAGCAGGATTTCGGCACCGATGCGCGCGGCCTGCAACCATTGCGGGCCGCGTTGCGCAAACCGCTGGCGGCACAGGGTCGCGGCGGTGTCTGGGTCGCCTTGCTCCAGCGCACGGTAGATGTCGTACAGGGCGGCCTTGCGGTGCCGCGCCTGCTCGATGCGGTCGTGCAGGCTGCCGGCCGAGTAGGGCCGGACGATGTAGCCGTCCACCGACGATTCGGCCGCCTCGGCCACCTTGTGGTAGGTGGCTTCGTTGGTCAGCATCACGAACACCGTGGCATACGGCAGCAGGCCACTGCGGCGCAGGTCATCGAGCAGTTCCTGGCCGGTGCCACCGTCTCTGGGGAATTCGTCGCCACAGACCACAATGTCGAAACGGTGCCGCTCCAGCTCGCGCCGGGCCTCGGGAATCCGGCTGGCCTGGCTCACCGAATGCATCCCCATGGAACGCAGCTGGCCCGCCAGCGTCATACGGGTGTGCGGGTTGCCGTCGACGACCAGTGCGACCGCACGGCGCAGGTCGGTGGGCAGACCGTCGGGCCGGCGCGCTCGTGCGAGAGGGGTGGGGCTGTGCATGTCCTGACAGGCTGGGGCGCTTCCTGCCAACCACTATATCGCCAACACGGCCCGTTGGCGGTCGGGGTGGGACGGTGGGAAATGAGCACCCCATGGTCTTTCCATGTTACTGTGATATAAATAATTTGAATTCAGTTTTAAAATGATCTTAATGAGATGACAGAGCTCGGGGATGCCTGGTCTCGTAGGGTGGGGACAAAAGCGGGCTGCGGCGCGCCATGACCGATCGCTACCTGCCGCTGGCGCTGAATGTGTTGGGCGTGGACAAGCCCTTGCCGGTCGATGTGTGGAGCGACCGAGGGCTGCTGTTGCTGGCGCGCGGCCAGCGTGTGCAGACCTTCGAGCAGTTGCGTCACCTGGTCGCCCATCGCCCCATGCTGCGCGAGGAGGATTACTGGCGCCTGCAGGCTGTTGGCCAGGGCGAGGGTTTGCTGCGCGCCGGCACCGGGCACGCCTTGGTGCGCGCGCCTCTGGTCCCTCCGGCGGCGGCCAACATGGTGCTCGAGCCGGCGCAGGCCTGGCCCATGCTGCACGCGCGGCTGTCGGCCGTGTTGCGGGCACCGGAGCCCGAGACCTTTGTCGAGCGGCTTGACGACTGCGCCCGCTTCGTCGCGGCGTTGGCGGGCAGGTACCCCGATGACAGCCTGTTCGTGCTCATCCAGATGGTGCAGGACCCTTCCCAGGGGTACAGTGCCACGCACGCCCTGCTGGCCGCGCTGGTGGGCGAATTGCTGGCCGAGCCGGCCGGTCTGCCCCAGGCAGATCGCGACAGCCTGCGCCTGGCCGCGCTGACCATGAACATCGCCATGTCGCGGCTGCACGATGCACTGGCGCTGCAAAAGTCGGCCCCCAGCCCGGTGCAGCGCGCCGACATCAAGGCCCACCCCGAAGCCGGGCGCCGGCAGCTCGAGACCCTGTGGGTGCGGGACCCGGTCTGGTTGGGCCTGGTGCAGGACCACCACGAAACGCCGGGCGGCCGTGGCTACCCGGCGGGCAAGACCGATCTGTCGATGCCCCAGCGGCTGTTGCACCTGGCCGACGTGTTCGTGGCCCGCATCAGCCCGCGCGCCAACCGTGGGGGCCTGTCGCCGCTGACGGCGCTGCGCAACCTCTACCTGGAAAACGACCCGGTCACCCAGCAGCTCGGGGAGCTCATGGTCAAGACCCTGGGCTTGTACCCGCCGGGCAGCTATGTGCGCTTGCGCAATGGCGAAACCGCGGTGGTGGTGCGCCGTGGCCGCCGCGCCAACGAGCCCGAGGCCCTGGCCATCGTCAACCCGCAGGGCCTGCCGATCGCGGTGCCGGCCACCCGCGACACCGGCTCGGCCGCGCACGCGGTAGTCTCCACCGTGCTGGCCGAAACGGTCAAGGTCCGTCTGGATCCTGCCAGAATCCTCAAACGTGCCTGATCCGGGCAGCGACAGGACCTCCTCAATGACCGGCATCCGATTCGACCGACCTACCGACACCGTGACCGTGGAGTTTGGGCAGCAGCCCGTGCGGCACACCGAGGAGGTGCGTCCTGGTGTGCGGCTGCACTACGCGGCCGACGGGCGCCTGCTCGGCATGACGGTGGACCAGGCCAGCCAGCGCATGTCGCTGGGACAGGACGTTGAGCTGGGGTTCATGGACTCACAGTACCTCGCCGCCGACGCGCAGAAGGTGCTGGCGACCGAGGTCAAGGCCCGCAACAGCGAGCAATTGCTGCGCTCGGTGATCGACGAAACGCCTTACCCCATCATCGTCAAGGACGCGGACGGCAACTTCCTGCTTGCCAACCGCGCGCTCGCCCGCCTGTACAACACCACGCCAGAGGCCATGGTCGGTCTGGACGACAGCGCGTTTGGCGTCCCACCCGAAATGGCGGCGGGCTTCCGCGACAACTGCCGCCGTGTGATGGCGGAAGGCCGCACCGAGATCGTGATGGAGGACAGCCGCGATGCCCTCACTGGCGAGGTGCGGCACTTTCGCTCCATCAAGAAGCCAATACGCGATGCCGCCGGGCGCCAGCAGGTGCTGGTCATTGCCCAGGACATCACCGACGTGGTGCGCAGCCAGCGCCAGGTGGCCGAAAGCGAACGCCGTCTGCAGGAGGTGCTGCGCCTGACCGGCGAGGGCATCTGGGACTGGGACGTTCCCAGTGGGCGGGTGGTCCACAACGACCAGTGGTACACCATGCTGGGCTTTGCCGTCGGCCAGGTGCCGAGCGATGTGCAGACCTTTGCCGACCTCATCCACCCCGATGACAAGGTCGCGGTGCTGCAGCGCATCCAGGATTTGCTGGACGGCCGGGTCGACACCTACCTATCGGAGCACCGCCTGTGCACGCCCAAGGGCGTGGTCTGGGTGAAGGACCGCGGCGGTGTGGCCCGCCGCGACGCAGCCGGACGGCCGGTGCAGGTGCTGGGCAGCATCTCCAACATCACCGAGCAGCGCCGCCAGGCCGACCTGGTGGAAGAGCAGCGGCGCCGGCTCGACGATGTGGTGGCCGCCACCAACATCGGCCTGTTCGAGTGGAACGTGCAGACCGGGGAGCAGCGCATCAACGAACGCTGGGCCGACATCGTGGGCTACACGGTCCAGGAGCTGGAGCCTTTGTCGGTGCAGACCTGGGAGCGGCTGGCCCACCCGGAGGACCTGGTCCAGTCGCAGGCGCTCATGCACCAGCACCTGGCGGGCGAAACCCCGCTGTACGAGTGCGAGGTGCGCATGCGACACCGGGTGGGCCACTGGGTCTGGGTGATGGCCCGCGGCAAGGTGACGCAGCGCGATGCCGACGGCCGACCGCTCATCGTTTCGGGCACACACCAGGACGTGACGCGCCGCCGTACCGCGGAAGAGCGCGTGCGCCAGAGCGAGGAACTGCTGCGCTCGGCGATCGACACCATCGACGAGGCGCTGGTCATCTTCGACCCCGACGACCGCCTGATTTACTGCAACGAACGCTACCGCCAGACCTACCCGCTGGTGCGCGACGTGATCCAGCCCGGCCGCACATTTGAGGAAATCGTTCGGACCTGGAAGCTGCGCGGTGGCGGCGACCCGCCGCCCGAGGGCATCGACGCCTGGGTGGCGCAACGCGTCAAGGCGCACCGCGAGGGCGGGCTGCTGCTGCAGCGCGTCGAGGGTGGGCGCTACGTGCGCGTGCTGGAACGCACCACCTCGCAGGGTTACACGGTGGGCTTCCGGGTTGACATCACCGAACTCATGCAGGCCAAGCAGCAGGCCGAGGCCGCCAACGTCGCCAAAAGCCGCTTCCTGGCCACCATGTCGCACGAGCTGCGCACGCCCATGAACGGCATCCTGGGCATGGCCCAGCTGCTGCTGCAGCCCGACCTGTCGGCCAGCGACCGCGACGCGTTTGCTCGCACCATCCTGAGTTCCGGGCAGGCCTTGCTCGGGTTGCTTAACGACATCCTGGACCTGTCCAAGGTCGAGGCCGGCCGCGTCGATCTGGAACAACAGGCCTTCGAACCCGTCCGGCTGTTGTGCGACACCCAGGCGCTGTTCGTCGAGACGGCCCGCGCCAAAGGACTGGCGCTCGAATCGCAATGGCGTGGACCGGTGGGGCTGCACTGCCTGGGCGACGCGGGCCGGTTGTGCCAGATGCTCAACAATTTCGTCAGCAACGCGATCAAGTTCACCCCGGCCGGGCGGGTGACCATCGAAGGTGGTGTGGTAGACGGGGCCGACCAGCGCTGGCTGGAGTTCGCGGTGAGCGACACGGGCATCGGCATCCCGGCCGACAAGCAGGCCTTGCTGTTCCAGCCGTTTTCGCAGGTCGATGCCTCGACCACCCGCCAGTATGGCGGCACCGGCCTGGGGTTGTCGATCGTGCGCAGCCTCAGCCAGGTGATGGGTGGCGAAACCGGTGTGTGTAGCACGCCTGGCGAGGGCTCGCGGTTCTGGTTCCGTGTGCCGCTGCGGCCGGCCGATGCCCCGGCCACCCTGGCGCCGGCACTGGCCGATCCGGTTCGCACCCTGCCGCCCCCGTTGGCGAGCGGCAGTGGACGAGGCCGCGTGCTGGTGGTGGAAGACCATCCCATGAACCGGATGGTGATCCAGAACATGCTCGGCCGCCTGGGCCTCGAGGTGACGATGGCCGAAGACGGGCAGCAAGGGGTGGATGCCGTCTGCGGTGGTGCCGAGGTGGCGCTGGTCCTGATGGACGTGGAAATGCCGGTGCTCGATGGCTATGCCGCGACGGCGTGCATCCGTGCCTGGGAACGCCAGCAGGGCCGCCCCCGCCTGCCGATCGTGGCCCTCACCGCCAATGCTTTTGACAGCGACCGCCGCAATGCGCTCGACGCGGGCATGGACGACTTTCTCGCCAAGCCGGTGCAACTTGAGGCGCTGCGCCAGGCGCTGGCCCGCTGGCTGCCGCTGTCCCAGGCGCCATCTGCTTCTCAACCTTACGCTTCCGCAACATGAGTGACCTGCCGCTGCCCCACGATCAGAAGACGGTCATGGTCGTCGATGACGCCCCGGCCAACCTGATGCTCCTGACCCATGCGTTGGCGCGGGACTACCGCGTCGTCACCGCACGCAGCGGTGAAGAGGCGCTCGCCCTCGTCGAGGCAGGCGACCTGCCCGATGCGGTGCTGCTGGACGTGGTGATGCCGGGTCTGGACGGCTACGAAGTGTGCCGCCGCTTCAAGGCGCTGCCGGCCACGGCCGAGGTGCCGGTGATCTTCCTGTCCGCCAGAGGCGACAGCCAGGACGAGATCCTCGGGTTCGAGGCCGGTGCGGTGGACTACATCGTGAAGCCGTCGCCGGCGGTGGTGGTGCGGGCACGGGTGCGCAACCAGCTCGCCCTGCGGCACGCGCAGGAGCAGCTGGCCAGTGCCAACCGGGCGCTCCAGGGCGAGGTGGTCACGCTGGAGTCGGGGCTGCAGGCGTTTGCCGCCATGGGCGATGCGCTGGGCAAAACCGGGGCGCAACACACCCGGCGCATCCAGCGTTATGTGGAGCTGCTGGCCACGGCGGTGGCGGCTGTCGGCCAGCATGGGCACAGCGCCTGGGCCGACGAGGCCGTGCGCAAGAAACTGGTGGGTTCTGCCGCCTTGTACGACCTGGGCAAGCTCGGCTTGCCGGAAGACTTGCTGCTCAAGCCGGGCGTGCTCACCCCCGAGGAACGTGCCCGCATGCAGACGCACGCCGAGATGGGTGCGCAGGCCCTGCAGGGGGTGCTGGATGAAGCCGTGTCCCACCTGGGCACCCACATGACGGCCGATTCCGGCATGCGGGGGCCGCTGGCCTTCCTCACGCTGGCGCGCGACATGGCCCTGAGCCACCACGAGCATTGGGATGGGCAGGGTTACCCGCTGGGTCTGTCGGGCGAACAGATCCCGGCCAGCGCGCGGCTGGTGGGTTTTGCCGACGTGTACGACGCCCTGCTGTCGCGCCGCCCGCACAAGGCCCCCTGGGGCCGTGAGCGAGTGCGCGAGCACCTGCTGGCCCAGCGTGGCCGCCAATTCGACCCCGTGGTGGTGGACGCCTTTGTCGGCGTCGAGGCCGAGATGTACCAGGTCTGGGAGCGCCAGACCGACGCGGTCGATCGGGTCTGACGCGAGGTCAACCGCCGGTGGAGGGCCGTTCGTAGGTGACGAAGGCGTAGCCAAGCCCGTCGGCCGTGCAGTGGGCCTCGCGGGCCGTGGCCTGCCAGTCAATGCCCAGTGTCGGGGCGTAGGCGTCACCGTCGTAGGCGCGGTCGATTTCGGTCACCACCGCCCGGGTGGCATGTGCCACCGCCTGGGCGTACACCTGGGCGCCGCCCATCACCCACACTTCGGCCGGCACTGGCTCGAGGCGGCGGCAGTGCTCCAGGGCCTCGTCCAGGCTGGCGACCGGGTGGGCGCCGGCTGCTGCCAGGGCCGCCGCCCGCGCCGCGTCACGCGTCAGCACCAGGTTCAGGCGCCCGGGCAGCGGGCGGAAACGCGCTGGCAGCGAGTCCCATGTAGCCCGCCCCATGATGACCGGGCAGCCCTGCGTGAGGCGCCGGAAGTGGGCCAGGTCTTCGGGCAAGTGCCAGGGCATGGCCCCGACGCCGGCCACGGTGTGGCCGATCACGCCGTTGCTGGCGCGTGCGTAAATCAGGTTCACTCGCATGGGTGCGGAGGATATCAGGCGCAGGGGCGGTAGCGGCTCAGCAGCTCGGTGGCGCTGGCCTTGAGCAGCAAGGCGTCAACGCCCACGGCCACGAACAGCGCGCCGGCGGCCAGCCACTGGCGCGCCTGGGCTTCGCTGGTGGCAAGGATGCCGGGGGCTTTGCCGGCGCGCAGGATGCGGCCGATGCCATCCGCGATCATGGCCTGGACTTCGGGGTGGCCAGGGTTGCCTGGGTGGCCCATGCTGGCGCTGAGGTCGGCCGGGCCGATGAACACGCCATCCACGCCCGGGGTCGCGGCGATCGCGTCCAGGTGGCGCATGGCCTCCACCGTTTCGGCCTGCAGCAGCACACAGACCTGGGCGTTGGCCTCGTGGACGTACTGCGGGTAGCCCTGCCAGCGCGAGGCACGTGCCAGCGCACTGCCCATCCCGCGCACGCCCTCGGGCGGGTACTTGGCGGCCCGCACCACCTGGGCGGCCTGCTCCGGGGTGTCCACCATGGGCACCAGCAGGGTCTGCACGCCAATGTCCAGGTACTGCTTGATGAGCGTTGTGCCGACGTCGCCGGTGCCGATGGGCACGCGCGCCACGGCATGCGAAGCCACCTGGTTGGGCGGCAGGCCCAGGCTGGCGCTCGCGATGGCCTGCAGCTGCCCCAGGGTACTGCGCACGTCGTTGGGGGCGTGTTCGCCGTCGATCAGCAGCCAGTCGTAGCCCACGCCGGCCAGCAATTCGGCGCTGTAACGGTCGGCCAGGCCCAGCCACAGGCCGATCTGTGGGTGGCGGGCGCGCAGCGCGTCGCGGAAGGCGTTCGAAGGGACTTGCATGGCCCACAGCATAGCGCGCCGCGCGGTGGCCGGGCACAATGCGGGGCATGTCTCCCACTGCTCATTCCATGACCGACCTGCTGGGCTGCCGCCTGCCCGTGGTCCAGGCGCCGATGGCGGGCTCGCAAGACAGCGCGCTGGCGCTGGCGGTGTGTGCGGCCGGTGGGCTGGGTTCGTTGCCGGCGGCCACGCTGGGCCTGGATGCGCTGCGCGCGGAGCTGGAGCGACTGCGGGCTCAGGCCGTGGGGCCGTACAACGTCAATTTCTTTTGCCACCGCCCGCCAGTGGCCGATGCCGCGCGAGAGGCGGCCTGGCACCAGGCCCTGGCACCGTTCTACGCCGAAGCCGGTCTGCCCCTGCCCACGGCGCCCGCTGTGGCGGCCCGCACGCCTTTCAGTGCCGAGGCGGCCGAGCTGCTCGAAGCCTTCCGCCCGCCGGTGGTGAGTTTCCATTTCGGCTTGCCCGAGCCGGCGCTGCTGGCTAGGGTGAAGGCCTGGGGCGCCAAGGTGCTGTCCAGCGCCACCACGGTGGCAGAGGCCCGCTGGCTCGAAGCCCAGGGCGTCGATGCCGTGATTGCCCAAGGCCTGGAGGCGGGTGGCCACCGTGGCATTTTCCTGGGCGATGACCTGACCACGCAGCTCGGCACCTTTGCCCTGCTGCCGCAGGTGGTGCGCGCGGTGCGCGTGCCGGTGATCGCTGCGGGAGGCATTGCCGACGCCGCCGGTGTGTCGGCGGCGCAGGCCCTGGGCGCGGCCGGCGTGCAGGTGGGTACAGCCTACCTGCTGTGCCCCGAGGCGCAAACCAACCCGCTGCACCGTCAGGCCCTGATGTCTGGTGCGGCGCACCACACGGCGCTCACCAACGTGTTCACCGGCCGGCCGGCACGCGGCATCGTCAACCGGGCCATGCGCGAGCTGGGGCAAGGTGCGGTGGGCATGAGCCCGCTGGCCCCCGCCTTCCCGCTGGCCACCTCGGCCATGGCCCCGCTGCGCGCTGCCGCCGAACGGGCCGGCCGTGGCGACTTCACCCCGCTGTGGGCGGGGCAGAGTGCGCCCGCCTGCCGCCCCATGCCGGCGGCAGAGCTCACCCGCGAGCTGGCACTGGGCTGGCGTGGCTGAGCGCGGGGGCGCAGACGCCCGCGGCAGGCTTGGTCGCGCAGCTGGCCTTTCGCTAAAATGAAGGGTTAGCCCACTCCGGCACAGCCCGCTCTGCCGGGGCACAGCCTACCCCCTCGACCCCCCCACCGCGAAGCGACCGAACGCCGCAGCCGACCATGACCCAAGCATCCGCGAAACCCGTGGCCACCGTGGCCGAGATCCGCAAGACCTTCCTGGACTTCTTCGCCGAGCGCGGCCACACGGTCGTGGCGTCCAGCCCGCTGGTGCCGGGCAACGACCCCACGCTCATGTTCACCAACAGCGGCATGGTGCAGTTCAAGGACGTGTTCCTGGGCACCGACAAGCGCAGCTACGTGCGCGCCGCGTCCGTGCAGGCCTGCCTGCGCGCCGGTGGCAAGCACAACGACCTGGAGAACGTGGGCTACACCGCCCGCCACCACACCTTCTTCGAGATGCTGGGCAACTGGTCCTTCGGTGACTATTTCAAACGTGAGAGTCTGAAATGGGCCTGGGAACTGCTGACCGAGGTGTACAAGCTGCCCAAAGAGCGCCTGCTCGCCACCGTTTATGCCGAAGACGACGAGGCCTACGACATCTGGACGAAGGAAATCGGCCTGCCGCCCGAGCGCGTGATCCGCATCGGTGACAACAAGGGCGGCCGTTACAAGTCCGACAACTTCTGGATGATGGCCGACACCGGCCCCTGCGGCCCCTGCAGTGAGATCTTCTACGACCACGGCGACCACATCCCCGGCGGCCCCCCGGGCAGCCCGGAAGAAGACGGCGACCGCTTCATCGAGATCTGGAACAACGTGTTCATGCAGTTCGAGATGCACGAAGACGGCTCCGTCACCCCGCTGCCCGCCCCCTGTGTGGACACCGGCATGGGCCTGGAGCGCCTGGCCGCCATCCTGCAGCACGTGCACAGCAACTACGAAATCGACATCTTCGACGCGCTCATCAAGGCCGCAGCCCGCGAAACCGGCTGCACCGACCTCGCCAACCCCTCGCTCAAGGTGATCGCCGACCACATCCGCGCCACCGCCTTCCTCATCAACGACGGCGTCATCCCCAGCAACGAAGGCCGGGGCTACGTGCAGCGCCGCATCGTGCGCCGCGCCATCCGCCACGGCTACAAGCTCGGCCGCAAGGCACCGTTCTTCCACAAGCTGGTGCCCGACCTGGTGGCGCTGATGGGCGGCGCCTACCCCAACCTGGCCGCCAACGCGCAGCGCATCACCGACGTGCTCAAGGCCGAGGAAGAGCGCTTCTACGAGACGCTCGAAAACGGCATGGAAATTCTCGACGCTGCCCTGGGCGGTGGCGAGCAGGTGCTGCCCGGCGACGTGGCCTTCAAGCTGCACGATACCTACGGCTTCCCGCTGGACCTGACCAACGACGTGTGCCGCGAGCGTGGTGTGTCGGTGGACGCCGACGGCTTCAACGCCGCCATGGAGCGCCAGAAGGCCCAGGCCCGCGCCGCCGGCAAGTTCAAGATGGACAAGGCGCTGGACTACACCGGCGCGGGCAACACCTTCGTGGGCTACGAACAGCTGGCCGCCCAGGCCAAGGTGGTGGCCCTGTACGTGGACGGCACCCCGGTGGCCGAACTCAAGCACGGCCAGGCCGGTGTGGTGGTGCTGGACACCACCCCCTTCTACGCCGAAAGCGGCGGCCAGGTGGGCGACCAGGGCGTGCTCACCAGCGGCTCCGCCCGCTTCGCGGTGGAAGACACCCTCAAGATCAAGGCCGACGTGTTCGGCCACCACGGCGTGCTCGAAACCGGCACCCTCGCTGTGGGCGACCACGTAGCCGCCGAGGTGGACACCGCCCTGCGCGCCGCCACCGTGCGCAACCACAGCGCCACCCACCTGATGCACAAGGCCCTGCGCGAAGTGCTGGGCGCCCACGTGCAACAAAAGGGCAGCTTGGTGAACGCCGAGCGCACCCGCTTCGACTTTGCCCACAACGCCCCGGTGACCGACGCCGAAATCCGCCAGATCGAAGCCATCGTCAACGCCGAAATCCTGGCCAACAGCGCCACCGATGCGCGGGTGATGGACATCGAAAGCGCCCAGAAGACCGGCGCCATGATGCTGTTCGGCGAAAAGTACGGCGAAACCGTGCGCGTGCTCGACATCGGCTCCAGCCGCGAACTGTGCGGCGGCACCCACGTGCAGCGCACTGGCGACATCGGCCTGTTCAAGGTGGTGGCCGAAGGCGGTGTGGCCGCCGGCGTGCGCCGCATCGAGGCGGTGACCGGTGCCAACGCCCTGGCCTACCTGCAGCAGCTGGAAAGCACCGTGGGCGAAGCCGCCGGTGCGCTCAAAGCCCCCGCCGCCGAGCTGACCGCCCGTGTCGCGCAGACGCTGGAGCAGATCAAGGCGCTGGAAAAGGAAGTGGCTGCCTTGAAAGGCAAGCTGGCCTCGGCCCAAGGCGACGAACTGCTGGGCCAGGCCGTGGACGTGAAAGGCCTGAAGGTGCTGGCCGCCCAGTTGGAAGGCGCCGACGCCAAGGTGCTGCGCGACACCATGGACAAGCTCAAGGACAAGCTGAAAACCGCCGCCATCGTGCTGGCCGCCGTGGACGGTGGCAAGGTGCAGATCGCCGCGGGCGTGACCGCCGACAGCGTCGGCAAGCTCAAGGCCGGCGAGCTGGTGAACTTTGTGGCCCAGCAGGTGGGGGGCAAGGGCGGCGGCAAGCCCGACATGGCCATGGCCGGCGGCACCGATGCCGCAGGCCTGCCCCAGGCCCTGGCCAGCGTTCAGGCGTGGGTGGCCGAGCGGGTGTGAGCGCCCCGGTCTTACCCGGCTGAATTCCCAAGCCGCAACGTCTGAGCGTTGCGGCTTTTTTGTTGATACTGCATGGGTACTTAACTGTCAGCCCGTATTGGCCTCAAACTGGTTTGCTCGGACCTATGACAAAGGCGTCAGCATGAATGTCTGATGACGCAGCGCCATGTTGCAGTGCAGCGGCTCTGATGGCTTCCACCATGGCGGGAGCACCGCACACATAAACGACGTGGCCCTTCAAGTCTGAGAAGTTGTTTGCCATGGCTTCGTCTGGACGCCCTACGAAGTAGTTGTTTGCCTGGTTTGGGGCAACCTCATTCACTGCCGGGATGTAGCGAAAGTCAGGCCATGTCTTCCTCCACTTGTCTACAGCGGCAGGCATGTAAAGACCTGAATCTTCCCTGGCACCCCAGATCAGTGTGATGGGACGCTGGACCTTCTTCTTTGCCAAACTGTCCAGCAGTGACTTGACTGGAGCAAAGCCAGTTCCTCCCGCTACAAAGAGCAATGGCCGTGTGTCTTCATCTTTAAGTTCCACATGTCCGTAAGGCAACTCAACTTCAAGGAAGTCACCTGAGGAAAGGTTGGCCACCTTGCTGCTGAACAAACCACCGGGTACATGGCGGATGTGAAGAGTCAGACTGTCGCTTTCGTGGGGTGGATTGGCCATGGAATAGCTGCGGGTGCTGCCGTCTTCCATCCGTATGAGCAGGTACTGGCCAGCTCGAAATTTGACTTTCTTGCCTGCAGGCAGCCGAAGCTGGAGGATGGATACGTCCGGCGCGGCCAGTTCGTTTCTGTAGACCTTGACCTTGTACGTCTTCGGTGCCCCGTCTTCCATCTTTTGCCAGCTGACGGGCAGGATTCGAAGGTCGGTTGCCGGTTCACAGCCGCAGTACAGCACCTGGGAGGGACTGCATGTGTCGTTGCGTACCGGCAAGGTTCCATGGGGCTGGACTTCTCCTTGGGTAACCTGGCCAGCACAGTTGCCGCAAACACCTTTACGGCATGAGTAGGGAACGCTTATTCCGGCCTGAAGGGCTGCATCCAGTATGGTTTGGCCTGCCTTGCACTCGAAGGCCACGTCGCTGTTATCCAGCTGGATTTGAAAGGTCATGTTTGGGTGGCCTGGCTTCCTGAGAGCAGGGCAATGGTTCGTAGAACTGCTGTAGGGTCGGCAATGCCTTTGCCAGCAATGTCCATGGCACTGCCATGGCCCACGCTGGAGAGAAGCACGTCAGCCCCTATGGACAGGGCACTGGCGGCGTTGGGTGCCAGCAGCTTGACAGGGATGTGCCCCTGGTCATGGAAGATGGCCACGTAGAGATCATGTTGCCGATTGGCCAGTGCCACGTCCGCACCCATGGGGCCATCCACTTGCAGTCCTGCCTGACGCAACTCACTGGCTGCAGGGACTGTGATCCGGGCATCTTCGGGACCAAATAAGGTGCCCTCTGAAGCATGGGGGTTGATGCCGAACAGGGCTACTTTTGGATTCTGGATGCCCAGCGTCTGGCAGCAACGTACCCCTGCATGGACGGCCTGACTGACCAGTCCAGTCGAAAGGCGGTCCAATGCGGTTTGCACACTTTCATGCAGTGTGACATGCACGATCTTTAGGCCACCCCCTACCAGCATCAGGAAGACTTCCTGTTCATTGACGCCACATACCTGTGCAACCAGAGAGGGGTAGCCACTGAATGGAATACCTGCTTGATGGATAGCGGTTTCGTGGTGAGGGCAGGCCAAAACGGCATCGAACTCACCCTTGCGACAGGCGTTCAGTGCCGCTGTGGCTGACTCGATGGCAGACATTCCTGCATCCGGGCTGACGGTGCCGAACTGGACCTTTCCCGGCAGGGTGCCTGTTTCACGGTGATTCAGTTCTGATAGCAGACTCTCCAGACCGCAGATGGCAGCAGCCTCTTCCAGAACCATGGAAGGGCCAAAGAGTGTGATCTTTGACCGCTCCTGCTCTGGAAGCTGTGCCAGGGCCTTGAGGGCGATTTCTGGGCCAATGCCGTGTGGGTCACCCAAAGCCAGGGCAATGCGACGATGCAACTTCATGTTCACAAAGGCAGCGCCAGCAGGGTGTCGATGACCGTACTGTCACAGACAGCAATCCTTTCGGACAGCAGCAGCTTTCCTTCATGGATTGCATAACGGTCAAGGTAGACACCGGTGGCAAAGACGCTGGTTTCCCCTGTGTGCATGATCCTCGCCACCATGAACGGAGTACGTGCTTGCGCCGTGGTTTCTGTGGAGGACACCACCAGTGGGATGCCCAGCAGATGGCGGTAGCTCTGACGTTCGTAGATGTTGGCTTCACGCAGGGCAGAGACGCGGTCTTTCAGCATGTCGCGGCTGTCTGCCCACACGAGGCCAGCTGCAAGTCCGTCGCGCTGGTTTTCGGCGTTGGTGACCTTGTAGTTGCACTGGGGGGTGAAGAAGTCTGGCCACTGTTCCAGGTCATCACTGTCAATCACGTCGGCGTATGCGGCATTGAAGGCAGCCAGTTGAAGAAGGTCGATCATGCTTGCTGCTCCATGTGGTGTCGGTAGGCTTTCCAGAAGCCACGCACAGAGGTTTCTGTGGCTCTGCCTTCGCTGGAACCCACCACGTCACCACCCATCTCAACGACAGCATCCAGATCGGTGGCACCTGCAATACCTCGCTGCACGAAACCACCCACGGCGCCATCTTCCATGGAGATGAATCCGGCAGGACCCACGAGGTTCAGCTGCTTCAGGCGGACCTTGCGTTGCTCTTCGGTGTCGTCTGCGTAGCCCAGATAGGTCCAGTTCAGGTCGCTGCGTTCAACCCCTTTGGGAAGAATCTGGCGAATGGCAAGGCAGTTCTGGATCTGCTGCACCACGAGTCCGGGGAACACCGACAGGATCTGGAGGGTGATCCCATCGTCGTACTCGTGGAAACCAGCCAGCAGACTGGGGTCTTTGAGCCTGTAGCGTTCGTTGTCCGAACGAAGGGCCTGTTCTTTGTAAGAGTCGTCTTTGGCGGCCGGGTCGATCATGGAGTAGCTGACGTGGTGACCGCCACTGCTGTCCACGATCACGCCACCCTTCTGGGAGAGGCGGTTGATTTCAAACGTGGTGAAGAAGGTGTGCAGCAAGCTGGCGTGGTAGCTGTCCTTGACGTTTTCGAAGTAGAGCTTCCAGTTGTTGGGCAGCGCCTGGGTGAAGCGACCTATGACTTCCACTGGTTTGTGGAGCACACGTTCGATGCGTCCAGCGATTTCCTCACCGAGGTATTCCTCGATGGCGGGCACATCGTCCGAAAAGCTCCCAAACACCAGCCCACAGAAGGTGGTGGTTCTCAATCGGCGTGGGCTGTGGTCTTCCTTGCAGAAGGAGGGGGGCATCCCTCCCTGGCCTTTGACACCTTGTTCGAAGGCAACACCTGTGAGGTCGCCTTGCAGGTTGTAGCTCCACGCGTGATAGACGCACTGAAAGCTTTCTACCCGTCCGGACTTCTCCAGGGCAATCAAGGCGCCACGATGTGCGCAGCGGTTCTCGAAGGCATAGATTTCCCCATCTTCACCCCGTACCACCACCACCGGGGTTTCCCCGGCATAAGTGGTTCGGTAGGACCCTTGCTCAGGCAGTTCTACCTCCAGGCACAGGTAATTCCATACGCTGCCCTTGAAGATGCGTTCCTGCTCCAGTTCATGGGTCGAGGGATCACCATAGATGCCGTAGGGTATGCGTGTGTTCTCTTTGGTTTTCCATTGGATGGTTTGTGTCTGCATGTCTGCCTTTACTCCAACGTGACCTTGGCGGCCTGGATGACTTTTTTCCACTTCTCGGTCTCAGACCGAATGAACTTGCCTGACTCTTCTGGTGACCAGGCTCTGGGCTCCGTGCCTTGCTCTTCAAAACGCTGTTTGACCTCTTGTCCTGACATTGCATCTGCAATCTGCTTTTGGACGTTAGACACTACGGAAGCTGGTGTTCCGGGAGGGGCAACCACCGAGAAGAAGGTGACCGCCTGCATGTCGCGCAGGCCTTGTTCTGCAAAGGTCGGTACTTCTGGCAGTACCTTTGAACGCTTTTTGTCAGCAACGGCAAAGACCCGCAGCTTGTTGGACAGGTGATGTGGCGCTGAAGAGCTGATGTTGTCAAAGAACACGTCCACGTGTCCTGCAATGAGGTCAACCAGAGCAGGTGCAGTGCCTCTGTAGGGTACGTGTGTCATTTCCGTTCCCGTGAGTTGCATGAACAGGGCCGCCGTCAGATGGGAGGTGGAGCCGCTACCCTGTGATGCAACGCTTACCTTGCCAGGATTGGCTTTCAGGTAAGCAATGAACTCGGTGAGGTTCTTGACAGGTAGCCTGTTGCTTACTGCCAGAATGTTGGGTGCTGTAGCCAGGACCGTAACAGGTACCCATTGAGTTGGATCGAATGACAGCTTTGAGTAGAGGTTGTGGTTGACTGCAATAGGCCCAGGTGGGGATGCCAGCAAAGTCAAGCCGTCCGGATCTGATCGGAAAACCCGCTCGGCGCCGATGTTTCCGCCTGCTCCTGGCCTGTTGTCAACGACTACGCCACCACCGTAGTGCGCACGCATCTTGTCTGCAATCAGTCTGGGCAATATGTCTGCAGTGCCTCCGGCAGGGAAGGGAACAATGAACCGAAGTGTGTTGCCAGACTGGGCCCAGGCGGTACCTGAGATCAGTGTGGCTGCCAGACCTTGTAAGGCGGTGCGGCGGCCGATGTTTGAACCTTGCATGTTGGTTTGTCTCCGTGGTTGTGATGCGGGCTGATTATTGCGAGTCACCATCTGCCAAATCAAGCTACATTTGCGCATTGCGCAAAATTAGGGTTTGCCATGACTCTTGTTAGTGGATTGAGAGACCGTGATTCGGTGGCGTCTCTTCGAAAAGGTCTGCAGGTATTGACCAGCTTTGGACGGCAGAATCCGAGGCTGACCATTACCGATGTGGCGCGATTGACAGGAGTGACGGCAGCTTCTGCGCGACGTTCACTGCTGACTCTGGAAGAGCTGGGCTATCTGGGCACTGATGGGAAGTACTTCTGGATGCTTCCTCGAACACTGCTTGTGGCTAACTCGTTCATTTCATCCAGGCCTTTGCCGTCAATGGCACAGCCGCTTCTGGATGCACTTTCCGAGCGAACGCGTGAGTCGGCTTCCTTAGGTCAGTTGCTTGACCACGATGCCGTCATCGTCGCCCGTTCCACAGCCAGGCGCAGCTTGAGCATTGGGTTGGGCATTGGCTCGCGTCTGCCCGGGTACTGTTCCGCCATAGGTAGGGTGCTGCTGTCCAGCCTTCCGAAGGAGGATGCCGAGCGATTACTGGTTTCCATGGAGCGTCCAGCCTTGACGTCGCTGACAGTGACCGAGCTTCCGCAGATCCTTGCGCTGCTGGAGCGTTGCCGTGAGGAGGGATGGGCCAGCTCAAATGAGGAGATTGAACAAGGCGTTCGTTCGATGGCTGTACCGATACGTGATCGTGCAGGGCAGGTCGTGGCAGCCATGAGCATTGCGGTCAGGGCAGAACGCATGAGCATGGCGGAGTTTCATCAAACTTTCTTTGGGCAGTTGACCCGTGCCAGAAAGAGGCTGGAAGACTACCTGTTTCCGGTTTAGGTAATAGCTACTTCCGGCAGCTAGGGTTCAGGGTCATCCAGTTTGAGATCCGATGCCGTGGCTTCTATTGGGTGGCTTTGCAGGTGTGATGGCTATGTCGCCACAGCTGGTACGTAGTCAAGTCCATGGTCTGACCCACCGCCCCAGCGGTGCCTCCACCCAGCGTTCGAATACCCCGCCGAGCAGCACGCTCACGCCCCACACCGCCAGAAACAGCGCCACCCCGGCCGCCGGGCCGCTCAGCTCCAGGGCCGCGAACAGCGCGTTGCCCAGCAGCAGCACCGGAAAGTGCACCAGAAACAAGGCGTACGACGAGCGCCCCAGCTCGTGCAGCGCCGCGTCCAGGCCGCAGGGCAAGGGCAGGCGCCAGGCCCAGCGCTGCGCGGTGGCCAGCCACAGGGCCACGGCCAGCGCCAGGGCGATGCGGTGCCGGAATTCCAGCAGCAGGGCCAGCGTGCCCAGCACGACCAGGCCGGCGAGCCACGCACCCCGGGCCCACGCCTGTGGCCATTGCCCGGACCAGCGCGCCATCACCCCCAGGCCGTAGGCCCCGAAGAAGTAGATCGACCAGTCGTCCAGCCCCGGGGCGCGGTTCCACCACAGCAGGGAGGCGGCCGCGGCCCCCAGCACCAGCACCTGCGCCGGCCACGCCTGCCCGCCGCGCTGGCCCAGCCACAGCAGCAAGGCCAGCAGCGCGTGCAGTTGGAAGTCGATGGCCACGTACCAGATGCCGGCCGACAGGGCTTCCACCCCCATCACCTCCTGCAGCAGCAGGGCGTGGGCCAGCCATTCGTCCAGCGAGGGGGGCTCGGGCACCAGGTCGGCGCTCAGCCAGGGGCGGGACACGGCCGCGGCCGCCATGGCCAGCGCCAGCGCCACCAGGAAGGGCGGGGCCAGCCGCAGGTAGCGCCGCCACAGGCTGAGCCCCAGGGCCGACACACCGCCCGCCATGGCCGGCATCAGGCTGGGCACGGCCAGGTAGCCGCCCAGCACCAGAAACACCTGCACCGCCATGCGGCCGTAGCCGTAGAGCCAGTCCATCAGGGCCGGGGCGGCGTGTTCCATGGCCTCGGCCACCGGCCCGTAGGCCGACAGGTGGTGCAGCACGATGGTTTGCGACGCCAGCACCTTGAGCGCGTCGATGCCGGGTTGGCGGGCGGTGGTCACGGTGCGTCCGGCCAGCGCAGGCAACGCACGCTCTCGAAGCGCCGGGGCGCGCCGGTCACCGGGTCGGTGAAGGCGATGGCCTGGGCCAGCAGGCGCAGCGGGTCGGTAAAGTCTTCGGCCTCGCCCGGTGCGCGCCGCACCACCGGGTAGAACTGGTCGCCCACCATCGGCAGGCCCAGGCCGTGCAGGTGCACGCGCAACTGGTGGCGTTTGCCGCTCACGGGTTCCAGCCGGTAGCGCGCCCACGGGCCGCGCTGCTCCAGCAGGTGGATGTGGGTTTCGCTGTTGTCGGGCAGGCCTTCGTGCGGCGCGGCTTCGCGCATTTTGTAGAAGGCGTCCTCGCACTCCAGGATGTGGCTGCGGCGCGTCTGCGGCCAGGCCAGGTGCGGCGCAGCGGGTGCGATGGCTTCGTAGGTCTTGTCGATGCGCCGTTCGCGGAACAGGCGCTGGTAGGCGTCGCGGTCTTGCGGGCGCACGCTGAACACCACCAGCCCGGCGGTTTCGCGGTCGATGCGGTGCAGCGGGCTGAGGTTGGGCAGGTCCAGCCGTCTTTTCAGGCGCACCAGCAGGCTTTGCTGCACGTAGCGCCCACCGGGAGTGACGGGCAGAAAGTGCGGTTTGTCGGCCACCACCAGGTGTTCGTCCTGGAACACCACCGTTTCCTCGAACGGAATGACCGGCTCCTGCGGCAGCGCGCGCCAGTAGTACACGCGGGCGCCGTTCTCGTAAGGGGCTTCGGGTGGCAAGGGCAAGCCGTCGTCGCCCACCACCTCGCCGGCTTGCATGCGCTGCAGCCATTCGGTGCGCGGCACGCGCGGCAGGCGCTCGGCCAGAAAGTCCAGCAGCGTGGGCCAGGGCGCCACGCGCATGCGCGGCAGCGCCACGCAACTGGGCGAGACCCCGTCGCGCAGCGGAATGGCCGGGTTCTTGGGCACGTGGGCCATGGGCCGTTCAGCGTGGCAGGACGCGGGCGCGCAGGCGCAGGTCTGGCCCCACGGGGGTGACGTCGGTGAAGGTCAGCTGCACGCCTTCGTCCAGCCGGGTGTAGGGGCCGATGTGCGCCAGACCCAGGCCGGGGCCGAGCAGCTGGGGTGCCAGGTAGACCAGCAGTTCGTCCACCAGCCCTTCGCGCAGGAAGGAGCCGTTCAGTTTGTGGCCGGCCTCCAGGTGCAGTTCGTTCACCTCGCGCCGGGCCAGGTCGGTCAGCATCGCCGCCAGGTCCACCTTGGGGTGGCTGCCCGAGCGGCCGGGTGCGCCGTGGCAGTCCACCACGGTCACGCCCCGCTGAGCCAGTGCCGCGCGTTGCACCGCCGATTCGGCCGGCGCGCTGGCGGTGTACACCCAGGCCTCGCCCGGGGGCTGCAGGATGCGGGCGGTGGGCGCGATCTCCAGCCGGGAATCCACCACCACGCGGCGGGGCTGTCGCGGGGTGTCCACCAGCCGCACGTCCAGCCGGGGGTCGTCTTCCTGCACCGTGCCGATGCCGGTCAGCAGGGCCGAGGCGCGCTTGCGCCAGGCGTGCCCGTCGGCGCGGGCGGCCTCGCCGGTGATCCACTGGCTCACGCCGTTGGCCAGCGCGGTGGTGCCGTCCAGCGAGGCGGCCACCTTCAGCCGCACCCAGGGGCGGCCGCGTTCCATGCGGCTCAGAAAACCGATGTTGAGTTCGCGGCTGGCCACGGCCAGGGGGTGTGTGGCATCCAGCAGGTCCACCCGGAGGCCGGCCGCGCGCAGCCGCGCCACCCCTTGACCGCCCACCAAGGGGTTGGGGTCGGGCAGGGCAACGATGACATGGCCCACCCGGGCGTCGATCAGCGCGTCGCAGCAGGGCGGGGTGCGGCCGTGGTGGCTGCACGGCTCCAGCGTCACGACGGCCGTGGCCCCGTTCAGGTCGGCCCCCGCCGCTTGCGCGGCGCGCAGAGCCACCACTTCGGCGTGCGGGCCACCGGCGGCCTGGGTGTGGCCCTCGAACACCTGCCCGGCCCGGGTGATGAGCCGGCAGGCCACGCGGGGGTTGGGGTCGGACAGGCCGACGGCCTGCGCCGCCAGGGCGTCCAGGCCGTCCAGCCAGTCGGGCGGGCAGGGGGCGTTCATGTGCGGCGGAACACCAGGTCCCACACGCCGTGGCCCAGCCGCAGGCCGCGGTTCTCGAACTTCGTCAGCGGCCGGTAGTCGGGCTTGGGGGCGTAGCCACCCAGGCCCGCGTCGGCGTCGGTGTTGGCAAGCCGAGGCTCGGCGCCCAGCACCGCCAGCATCTGTTCCGCATAGGGCTGCCAGTCGGTGGCGCAGTGGATGTAGCCGCCGGGCTTGAGCCGGCTCACCAGCTTGGCCACGAACGGCGGCTGGATCAGCCGGCGCTTGTTGTGTTTTTTCTTGTGCCAGGGGTCGGGGAAGAAGATGTGCACCCCGTCCAGGGTGGCTTCGGGCAGCATGTGGTCCAGCACCTCCACCGCGTCGTGCTGCAGGATGCGGATGTTGGCGATGTCTTGTTCGCCAATGCGCTTGAGCAGCGCCCCCACGCCGGGTTCGTGCACCTCGCAGCACAGGAAGTTGTCGTCGGGCCGCACCCGCGCGATGTGGGCCGTGGCCTCGCCCATGCCAAAGCCGATTTCCAGGATCAGCGGCGCGTGGCGGCCGAAGGCGGCGCCGGCGTCGAGCGGCTGTGGCGCGTAGGGCAGCACAAAACGCGGCCCCAGCTCGGCAAAGGCCTTGGCCTGGCCGGTGGTGGTGCGGCCGGCGCGCTTGACGAAGCTCTTGATGGTTTTGGGGTGGGCCACGCCGGCCGGCGCGTTGGGCGCGGCGTCGCTGGGCGTGTCGGGCAGGGAGGAGGCGGGGTTCGGGTTCACAACCCGGGATTGTAGGGACCCGTCAGGGCCGCACCCAGCGCGCCCGCCACTCGCCGGTCCAGTGCGCCAGTGCTTCGGGCAACGGGCCGGCTTGGGGCGCGAGCCCCAGCACCACCGCGGCGGCGTTGAGGCAGGCCAGCGGATCGCCCACGTCGAGCGCCGGGGCGCCGTTCTGCTTGGAGAGTTTGTCGCCCGCGGCGTCGCGCACCAGCGGCGTGTGCAGGTAACGTGGCGTGGCCAGGCCCAGCGCGCCCTGCAGCACGGTCTGGCGCGCCGTGTTGTCGCACAGGTCTTCGCCCCGCACCACGTCGGTGATGCCTTGCAGCGCGTCGTCCACCACCACCGCCAGCTGGTAGGCCCACAGCCCGTCGGCACGCCGCAGCACGAAGTCCCCCACGGCCTGTTCCACCGCTTGCTGCTGGGGGCCCAGGCGGCGGTCAACCCAGTGGGTGACGGCGGGCCAGCCCAGCCGCTGCAGCACGGCGCCGGTGTGCAGGCGCCAGGCCCGCGCGGGCCGCCCGTGCAGCCCGCCGCGTTCCGGGCGGCAGGTGCCGGGGTACACGCGCTCGGCGTGCCGCTCATGGGGCAGGCCTTGGGCGGCCCAGGCGGTTTCGATGTCTTTGCGGGTGCAGGCGCAGGGGTAGGCCAGCCCGGCTTCGGTCAGGCCGTCGAGCGCCTGCTGGTACAGCGTGCCGCGCCGGGACTGCCACACGGGCGGCTCGTCGCTGTGCAGGCCGCAGGCAGCGAGCTGGCGCAGGATGTCTTGGTCGGCCCCGGGCACGCAGCGGCCCAGGTCCACGTCTTCCAGCCGCACCAGCCACTGGCCGCCGTGGGCGCGGGCATCGAGCCAGCTGGCCAGGGCCGCGACCAGCGAGCCGGCGTGCAAGGGGCCGGTGGGCGAGGGGGCGAAGCGCCCGCGGTAGGGGCGACCCCCTGCTGTCATGCCATGGCCAGGGCCAGTTCCAGACCCGACACGAAAGCGCTTTCCACCCGGTGGCCCAGGCACCAGTCGCCGCACAGGCCCAGCCCCTGGGTCGAGTCCCAGAGGAAGGGTTGCCCCAGCGGCCGGGTGGTTTGCGCATAGCGCCAGCGGTGCACCGCGGCGTGGCTGGGCGTGGCGCGGATGCCGGTCAGCTCGGCAAAGCCCTTCAGCAGTTTGGCCTTCACCCGTTCGGCGTCATCCTCCAGGTGCTCGGTCGACCACTCTGGGCTGGCCTGCACCGTCCAGCGCTCCACCGGGTCACGGCCTGGCTTGCTGGGCTCCCGGGCCAGCCAGCGGATGCGGTGGTGGTCGCCCTTGGCCACGTGCCAGCGCGGCCCAAAACCATTCAGTCCTGGTTGCATGGCCTGTGGGAAGGCGAGCATCAAGGTCCAGCAGGGCGCCACTGCCACACGGTCCAGCTGCGCCACCCAGGGCGCGGCCAGGCCGCTGGCCCGCAGCAGCGCCTGCGCCTGGGGGTGCGGCACGGCCAGTACGACCTGGTCGAAGCCGCTGTGGACGGTCTGGCCCCCGTCGGGGCTTTCGGTGCGCAGTTGCCAGCGCCGGGGGGCCAAGGCGTCGGGTTCGATGCGGCCGACCTGGGTTTCCCAATGGACCTGGGCCGCGAGCAACCCGCTTGCCAGTGGTTCGGCCCAGTGCTTGACCACCGCGTTCATGCCCGGGGTGCCGACCCAGTGGGTTTCGCGCGGTGCGGGAGCCGCGGCCATGGTCTGGCCCATGGCGTCGAGCACGCGCACCGTGTTCACCCGCCAGTGGGCCGCTGGTGCGGCCGTGGCCTCCAGCGCCTGGCGAAACCGCTCGTCGCGCACGGTGAAGAACTGCGCGCCGTGGTCGAAGCCGCCGAACTCGCTGCGCCGGGTGGCCATGCGGCCGCCGGCCCCCCGACTTTTTTCGAACAGGGTGACACTGTGGCCGGCCTGCACCAGGGTGCGCGCGCAGGCCACCCCGGCCATGCCGGCCCCGACGATGGCGATGTGGCGCGGGCCAGTGGCAGACGTGTCAGCAGAACGGGATCGGGGCATGAAAAACTCCTCAAACTCGTGGGTGGGCGGCGGCCTCAATGTAACAGCGCGGCCGCGGGGTCACTGAATGTGGCGGTGCAACAAGGCGTGGCGGGTGTTGGTGTGGTCCAGTTGCTCCAGCCACCAGGCCAGGGCGCGGCCCGGCTCCTGCCCGCGCTGGCCAGCATGCCAGGCGTAACCGGGGTGGTACAGCCGGGGGGGCAGGGTGGTCGTTTTGGCCACCAGCCGGCCCGCATCCAGGTAGGGCTGCACCAGCGGCTGTGGCAGCGAGCCGC
>JAUWAE010000152.1 GCA_030602185.1 Comamonadaceae bacterium | reverse complement strand
TTGAAACTGCGTCTGCAGCTCGCTCGATTTGTTTTGCGCGGCGCTCACGTTTTGCAGCGCCGTCTTGAACGCTTCGCCAAAGCCACCCGAGGCAGTACCTGCCACCCGGCCGGCCGCACCGGCCTGGCCCACGCCACCCGTGGGGCGCACGGCGGCAGGGGAAACGGCGGTCAGCGGTGTGAGGCGTAGATCCATGGCGGGCCCTCCAGCAAGAGCGGTAAATGTCCAGTGCCCCGATGCTACGGCCACCGCCGCCGCAACTTGAATGGAATTAAACAGGGCAAGCCAGGGCTTTTCGGGCTTTAGTTTGGGGGGTGGCCGACCATAATCGCCCCCATGAACACCGCCGTTGCCGAGATCGATGCCACGACCCTGCCCGAGCGCCGCCCCAACCCGCTGGTGGACGGTTTTGCCCGCCTGGACAAGACGCGCAAGCTGATGCTGGGCCTGGGCGCCGCCGCCATGGTGGCGGTGCTGGCCACGGCCTTCTATTTGGCCAACCGCCCCGACTACCGCGTGCTCTACGCCAACCTGTCGGAAAAAGACGGCGGTGCCGTGCTGGCCCAACTGTCGCAAATGAACGTGCCTTACAAGCATGCCGAGGGCGGCGGCGCCATCCTGGTGCCCGCCAACATGGTGCACGACACGCGCCTGCGCCTGGCCTCGCAAGGGCTGCCCAAGGGCTCGGTCACCGGATTCGAGCTGATGGACAACAGCAAGCTGGGCATGACACAGTTCCAGGAGCGGCTGACCTTCCAGCGCGGGCTGGAAGGCGAGTTGACCCGTTCGATCTCGGCCCTGAGCTCGGTGGCCGAGGCGCGCGTGCACCTGGCGCTGCCCAACCAGAACGGCTTCTTCCGGGAACAGCAGAAACCGTCGGCCAGCGTGCTGCTCACGCTCTACCCCGGCCGCACGCTCGACAAGGCGCAGATCGCCGGCATCGTGCACCTGGTGGCCAGCAGCGTGCCCGAAATGAACCCCAAGGCCGTGAGCGTGGTCGACCAGCACGGCACCCTGCTCTCGCAGGTGGGCGACGGCACCCCGGGCAGCGTCGAGTCGCAGCAGCTGGAGTACGTGCGCACGCTGGAGCAGATGTACGCCAAGCGCATCCTGGACCTGCTGGAGCCAGTGCTGGGCCGCGACAACGTACGCGCCCAGGTGACCGCCGACGTGGACTTCTCGCAAGTGGAGCAGACCAGCGAACAGTACCGCCCCAACCAGGGCAACGAGCCAAGCGCTGTGCGCAGCCAGCAGCTGGTGGAAAGCGGCAGCAACCTCGACCAGCCTGCCCCCGGCGTGCCCGGTGCCGTGGCCAACCTGCCGCCCGGCCAGGCCCAGGCCCCGATCAACGGCGACCCGGCCCAGGTGGGCGTGGTGCCCGGCGGCAATGTGGGCGGCGCGGCAGACGCCAACCGCCGTCGCGAGCAGGTCATCAACTACGAGGTGGACCGCTCGGTACAGGTGACGCGCAACGCGCCCGGCACGGTGCGCCGCCTGAGCGCCGCCGTGGTCCTTAACCACGTGGAAAGCACCGACCGTCGCGGTCAGGCCTCCACCGGCCCGCTGTCGGCCGAACAGATGGAGCAGATCAACGCCCTGGTGCGCGAGGCCATCGGCTACAGCACCCAGCGCGGCGACTCGGTCAACGTGATGAACGCGGCCTTTACCAAACCGGCCACCGCCGCCGACGACGTGGCCTGGTGGAAGCAGGCCGACACGGTGGAGCTGGCGCGCAGCTTCGCCTGGCCGGTGGGCATGCTGGTGCTGGGGCTGATCCTGTTCCTGGGCATGGTGCGCCCGGCCCTCAAGATGATGCAGGCACCGCCGGCACCCGCCGGGGCCGAAGGCGCGGCGGCCGGCAGCCAGCTCAATGCCCTGGTGGACGACGAGCCACAACGCCCGGGCCTGCCGCAACCGGTGCAAAATGAGGTCACGGTCGAAATGCTGCGACTGGAAGACGCCAAGCGGCTGGCCCGAGAAAACCCGGTCGCGGTGGCAAACATCGTGAAAGCGTGGGTCAACGGCGAAGCCCCGAGCGCCGCCACCTGAGACCCGAAAGGCGGATTGAACATGGCTGAACCGGACGATGGACTGCAGGACGCCGCCATCTTCCTCATGTCGCTCGGCGAGGAAGAGGCGGCCGAGGTTTTCAAGCACTTTTCACCCAAAGAGGTGCAGCGCCTGGGCGAAACCATCGCCCGCATGCGCACCGTCTCGAAGGAGCGGGTCGACGAGGTGATCGACAAGTTCACCCGCGAGGCCGCGTCGCAGAGCCTGCTGGTGTCCGACACCGACAACTACGTGCGCTCGGTGCTGCGGCGCGCGCTGGGCGACGACAAGGCGGCCCTGCTGATCGACCGCATCCTGCAGGGCGGCGACGTCTCGGGCATCGAGAGCCTGAAATGGATGGATCCGATTTCGGTGGCCGAGCTGCTGCGCAACGAACACCCGCAAATCCTGGCCGCCATCCTGGTGCACCTGGACCCCGACCACGCGGCCGGCATCCTGCGGCAGTTCACCGAACGCACCCGCAACGAGGTGATGCTGCGCATTGCCACGCTCGAAGGCATCCAGCCCACCGCGCTCAAAGACCTGAACGAAGCGCTCTACCAGGTGCTGGCCGGCGGTGACAAGATCCGCAAGAGCTCGCTGGGCGGCGTGAAAACCGCGGCCGAGATCATCAACCTGCTCGGCACCAGCCTGGAGTCCAGCGTGGTCGACTCCATCCGCGAGAGCGACCCCGACCTGGCCCAGAAGATCATGGACAAGATGTTCACCTTCGAGGATCTGCTCAAGCTGGACAACAAGGCCATCCAGATGGTGCTCAAGGAAGTGGCGTCGGACGCGCTGGTGATCGCGCTCAAGGGCGCCAGCACCGAGCTGAAGGAAAAGATCCTGACCAACATGTCGAGCCGCGCGGCCGAAGCGCTGCGCGAAGACCTGGAAAGCCGTGGGCCGGTGCGCCTGTCGGAAGTGGAAAACCAGCAGAAGGACATCCTGAAGGTGGTGCGCCGCCTGTCGGACGAGGGTCAGATCGTGCTGGGTGGAGGCGGAGACGATGCATTCGTCTAACCGGCCCGGCCCGTACCACCGCTTCATTCCCAGCGAAGAGGTGGTGGAGGTGTCTGCCTGGGAGTTTGGCCCGGTGGACGGCAGCCAGGCGCCACCGCCCCCGGCGGCCGAGCCCGAAACCGTGACCGATGCCGCCGGCCCCACGCCCGAGCAACTGGAGGAACTGCGCCGGCAGGCCTATGCCGAGGGCTTTGAGCATGGCCGTCTGGCCGGTGCCGAAGAAACCCGCCAGGCCCTGGAAGCACCGCTGCGGCAGCGCGCGCAAGCCGAGGCACAGCGCCTCGCGCAACTGCTGGCGCGTACCCAGCTGGAGCTGGAACAACTGGAACAGACGGCAGCCGCCCAGGTGCTGGAGCTGGCCTGCGACCTGGCACGCCAGGTGGTACGGCGCGAACTGGCCACGCCGCTGGAGCCACTGCGGGCCACGGTGCAGGAGGCCCTGGCCTTGCTGGTGGCCGACGGCCGTTCCGCCACCCTGCGCCTGCACCCCGACGACCTGTTGCTGCTGCAAGACGAACTGCACGAGCCGCTCCACGGGCTGCGGGTGCAGCTGAAGGCCGACGACCAGATCACCCCCGGCGGCTGCGTGGTGGACAGCGCCCAGGGCAGCGTGGACGCCACCATCGAAAAGCGCTGGGCCCGTGCCGTGGCCAACCTTGGGCTGCAAAAGCCCTGGCAGCCCGGGGAGCTGGCCGATGTCTGAGCCCACACCGCCCCGCCGCTGGCAGCAGTTCCTGGCCGTGGCCCGCCAGGCCGCCAGTCAGCACACCCCACTGGAGACCAGCGGCAAGCTCACCCGCCTGGCTGGCCTGGTGCTGGAGGCCCAGGGTGTGAAAGCGCCGGTAGGCTCGCAATGCGTGATCGACATGCCGCAAGACCCCGACACCGCCGTGCTGGCCGAGGTGGTGGGCTTCAACGGCGAGCAGGCCTACCTGATGCCCGCGGGTGACGTGCAAGGCCTCTCCAGCGGTGCGCGGGTGCGCCCGCTGCCGCCCTACCGCCCCCAGCCGCGGCTGGGCCAGGCCCCCAAACCGCTGGCCCCGAACGACCGCGGCGTGCTGCGCCTGCCGCTGGGCCGTGGCCTGCTGGGCCGCGTGGTGGACGCCCACGGCCAGCCGCTGGACCACCGCGGCCCGCTGCAGGACATCGAAGTCGAACCACTGGAGCGTGCCCCCATCAACTCCATGGACCGTGCCCCGGTACGCCAGCCACTGGACACCGGCGTGCGCGCCATCAACGCTCTGCTCACCGTGGGCCGCGGCCAGCGCCTGGGCCTGTTCGCCGGCTCCGGCGTGGGCAAGAGCGTGCTGCTGGGCATGATGGCCCGCTTCACCCAGGCCGACGTGATCGTCGTCGGCCTGATCGGCGAGCGCGGCCGCGAGGTCAAGGAATTCATCGAAGACATCCTGGGCGAGGACGGCCTTCGCCGCTCGGTGGTGGTGGCGGCCCCGGCCGACTCGCCGCCGCTGGTGCGCATGCAGGGCGCCAACTACGCCACCGCCATTGCCGAGCGCTTCCGCGACGACGGGCTCGACGTGCTGCTGCTGATGGATTCGCTGAGCCGCTACGCCATGGCACAGCGCGAAATTGCCCTGGCCATTGGCGAGCCGCCGGCCACCAAAGGCTACCCGCCCAGCTGCTTTGCCAAGCTGCCGCAGCTGGTGGAACGCAGCGGCAACGGGCCCGAGGGCAAAGGCTCCATCACCGCCTTTTACACCGTGCTGTCCGAAGGCGACGACCAGCAAGACCCCATTGCCGACGCGGCCCGCGCCATTCTCGACGGGCACATCGTGCTCTCGCGTGCCATGGCCGAGTCCGGCATCTATCCCGCCATCGACATCGAGGCGTCGGCCTCGCGGGTGATGCACAACGTCGTGACACCCGAGCACCAGGAGCACGCCCGCCGCTACCGCCAGCTCTACTCGCGCTACCAGAAAAGCCGCGACCTGATCCAGCTGGGCGCTTACGTGGCCGGCAGCGACCCGGAAACCGACCTCTCGATTGCCCTGTTCCCGGGCATGCAACGCTTCCTGATGCAGGACATGCGCGAAAAAGCCCCGTTTGGCGACAGCGTGGCGCACCTGGGCCAGGTGCTGGGCCCGGGCCGAGACGACGCTGCCCGCCCTGGCGCGCGCCCCACCGGTAGACACGCATGAAACCGAACCCCTCCCTCGACACCCTGGTGGAAGTGGCCACCCGCCGCCGCGACGAGGCCCTGCAAGCCCTGGGCGCTGCCCAGCGTGAGCATTTGCAGGCCGAACAGCAAATGGCGCAACTGCAAGGCTACAGCGTCGAGTCGCTGCAGCGCTGGACGCAACGCGCCCAGCAGGGCATCAGCCCCGCACTGCTGCGCACCCAACAGACCTTCATGGGCAAACTGGACCATGCCGTGGCCTTCCAGCGCGGCGTGTTGCAGCGGCTCAACCTCAACATCGAACACTGCCGCGAACGGCTGGTACAGGCCGAGCGCGAGCTGGCCGGGCTCAACAAGTACCTGGACCGCCGCCACCTTGCCTGGCAGCGCCAACTCGACCGCCAGGAGCAGAAGAGCAACGACGAAATGGCCGCCAACCTGCACCGCCAGCACAGCGCCAGCCACCCTTGGAAGCACCCCGCATGAAGACCGCGCCACCCATCGTCACGGAGCCGCACCGCATGGTCGCTCCGGCTCAGGGTCGAGTGACCAATGGCTCCACAGGCCCAGCCGACGCGCCAGACCCGTTTGGCCTGCTGCTGAGCGACCTGGCCACAGCGCCTTGGGCAGAGCCCGTGCTGGCTACCGACACGCCTGAGCTGGATTACCCCGCCACTGGCACCGACACGCGCAAGCAAGAAGCAGAGAGCAACGCCGATGACCCGACCTTGCCCTTCCTGGCATTGCTGGGACTGCCTGGTTATGCCTCGGTGAAGTCC